>NZ_WFGV02000027.1 GCF_010095445.2 Pseudomonas sp. TNT3 | reverse complement strand
TTACTCGCTGCTGTCAACACCTCTTTTTCAACTCCTTTCGCGCTTCGATGACCTGAAGCAACTCACTGCCGAAAACTGCGTAACTCTTTGTTTACCAAGGAGTTTTCCGTTTCGACTGCGCCGGAAGCGGGGCGAATTATAGACATCCTGAATCTGTCGTCAAGCACTGATTTTGATTTTCTATCAGAAAGTCGAATAGCTTCCTTATATAAGGAAGGGATCCGACCTGACAGCTTACGCGAGACATAAAAAAGCCCTGTCTGAGTGAACCCAGCAGGGCTTTTCGACTTCTGCAGCAACCTCGAGATCTGATCAACATCACCGAACAAGAAACGGGCCGGCAGAAGGAGAAGTCATGGTGTCCCAGGGCAGGTTCGAACTGCCAACCTTCCCCTTAGGAGGGGGATGCTCTATCCAATTGAGCTACTGAGACATTCGTCATCCGGAAAACTGCCAAGAGGCGTCATGCAGCGACGGCGTGCATGTTAACGGGCAACCCTACTTTTGTCATGTCGTCCGCATGCTTTTTAAGCGTAGGCAATGTTCCCCTCATTCGCCGATGGTCGCCGGTCGTGCAAATAACCCCCCCTCAAAAAGCCATCATTGCAAAATGCACGAACAAAACCATCCAGCCGAACCCTAATCCCCTGTATCTCAACGACTTATCCCATTTAGACTGTTGGCACGCTGGCTGCTTTAGTAACCTGCAAAGCATCGGAGATCATTCCCATGAACAACATCCTTCTTCTTTCGAACGTGATAGCACTGGCCCTTCTGCTGGGATTCACTTTCACACCCGAGAAGGATGAAGAGTCGATCGTCCAACGGATACCGCATTATCTTCAGCTGCAAAAAGCCCCTCAGCTAGCGGTCATGAATACCGATCCAGGCTTTGGAATTCAAAGCGGTAGTCAGGGGACCGCCGTGTTGCCCACTCATTCTTCAGATCGCTTGGTATTTTGAATCATTCAGGAGCATCAGTATGTCCAAGTCCGCCGCAGGATTTTTCGTCCTGGCCCTAATAAGCGGCATCTACCATTTTTCATCAGCACAAGAGACGTATCTCACCGTCCCACTGATTGCTTGCGGCGCTTTTTCCTCGCTGTTCATCTTGGCATTGATCGCCGGTCGTAAGATCAAGTTCGACCCGGTTTTTCGCTAACACACTCGCAGCAACGTCGAAAGGCGAGGACCACCAGAGTGATCTCGCCCAAAACGTTCCCGAGAATGAATCCAGAATCGCAAAATCAACCGCGCCAATTTTATGGCCACGGTATCTGATCAGCTCGACTTCCCTAGAGCCCCTCCCCGGCCAGCGGCTCGATAAGACTCTGCCATCCATCCTGAAACTGCCTACTTCACGAACCTTTGACTAGCGAATCGGCCATTTGCCACTACTCTCTAAAAGTAAGGTTTCGCAGAACCTCGCATAGTTAGCGACTTCCCGCGGCGCTTGGGAGATCGCTTTGCAAACAGGAGGATGCGGCAGCAGGACAGTCCTGGTCAAAGTTTCAAACCAGTCCGCATTTCTGATGATTGGTGCTGGCAGAACGCCTTTATCCAGTTCAATATTTGTCACAGAATTGACGCCAACGAACTGGCAATCTTGAGGCATGATGCGGGCCTCTATCAATTCAGGTTGAACATTTGGCCAGAGCGCTTGTCCTATCAGACATCCTGCGGCCAATCCCGAGAACCGCTCCCCTGAACTAACCGGTTAAATATATGCGCCCATTGAAACAGGCAATTTATTCCAGCCGTACGGCTGACAAGTTCGTCGTACGTCTGCCAGACGGAATGCGTGAACGCATTGCCGAAGTGGCTCGCAATCATCATCGCAGCATGAACTCCGAAATCATCGCGCGCCTTGAGCAAAGCCTTATTCAGGAAGGTGCGCTGGGCGAAGAACTCAGCATGCGCCTCGACAGCCCTGAGCTGTCACTGCACGAACGCGAACTGTTGCAACGTTTCCGTCAACTCTCCCATCGCCAGCAAAATGCGCTTGTTTCGCTGATCGCCCATGACGCCGAGATGGCCACAGACGCGTCCTGATTGAACTGATTTCCCAAGCCAGCGTAAAGCTGGCTTTTTTTTGTCAGAGTTTCAGTAGTAGGTGCATTGCCCCCCCCTCGCCCACTGTAATACCTGACTACCTTGGCGCCCTCATCATGCAAAGAGAGGCCGTCCTGGATTCAGAGTTCTGTCGACAAAAATGAGAAAAGCCCTGCAAGCGTAACTTGCAGGGCTTTTCGGTGAGACTGGCCATCTAATTAGACCCGCCGAATGACGGATCTTAAAAACGGTAAGTCAGAGCAAGAATATCGTCGCCAAGCCCAGAAATATGAAGAAGCCCCCACTGTCGGTCATGGCAGTGATCATGACACTCGCTCCCATTGCAGGATCACGTCCTAATCGAGCGAGTGTCATGGGAATCAACACCCCCATCAATGCGGCAAGCAGCAGGTTTAGTGTCATGGCAGCAGTCATGACCACCCCCAGGGACCAGCTCCCATATAGGAGGTAGGCCACGATGCCAATGACGCCCCCCCAAACCAAGCCATTGATCAGGCCGACCGCCAACTCCTTGCGCATCAATCGCGAGGTATTGCCTGTACTCACCTGATCCAGCGCCATCGCCCTGACAATCATAGTGATGGTCTGATTACCCGAGTTACCGCCAATACCGGCCACAATCGGCATCAATGCCGCGAGTGCTACCAGCTTTTCAATGGAACCTTCAAACAGACCAATCACTCGCGAGGCAATGAACGCAGTAACCAGGTTAACCGCCAGCCAGGCCCAACGGTTACGCAGGGACTTCCATACCGACGCGAAAATGTCTTCCTCTTCACGCAGACCCGCCATGTTGAGAACTTCGTTTTCGCTCTCCTCACGAATCAGATCGACCATTTCATCAATGGTCAGACGGCCGATCAACTTACCGTTCTTGTCGACCACGGGGGCCGAAATCAAATCGTAACGCTCAAATGCTTGAGCAGCATCGTAGGCATCTTCATCCGGATGAAAACTTACCGGATCGCTGGCCATGACTTCCGCGACCTGTTTGTCCGGATCGTTGACCAACAAACGCTTGATGGGCAAAACGCCCTTCAGCACGCCGTCGTAATCCACGACGAACAGTTTGTCCGTATGACCTGGCAACTCTTTGAGGCGACGCAGGTACCGCAAAACCACCTCAAGACTGACATCCTCACGGATTGTCACCATCTCGAAGTCCATCAGCGCACCGACTTGTTCCTCGTCGTAGGACAACGCGGAGCGAACGCGCTCACGCTGCTGACCATCCAGAGTTTCCATCAGCTCGTGAACGACGTCTCTCGGCAACTCGGACGCGAGGTCCGCCAATTCATCGGCGTCCATGTCCTTGGCTGCCGCCAACAGCTCGTGATCGTCCATGTCGGCGATCAGGGTTTCACGAACCGAGTCGGACACTTCAAGCAGGATGTCACCGTCGCGATCGGCCTTGACCAATTGCCAGAGCGTTAAACGATCGTCCAGCGGCAAAGCTTCAAGAATGTAGGCGACGTCGGCGGAGTGCAGGTCATCGAGCTTGCGTTGCAGCTCGACGAGGTTTTGACGGTGAACAAGGTTCTCGACCCGTTCGTGATGCGGACCTTCCTGGCGATGAGTCAGGTCTTCGACCACTCGCTGACGATGCAGCAGCTCAACGACTTGAGCGAGGCGGTCTTGCAGGCTTTCTTGCGTTTTCTTTACTTCTACTTCAGACATAGGCGAACTCCACTCCCAGCAGCGGGGCACGCCGGAAGCATCAATCAGTCAATTCATGATTGGAAAAATGGGGTACTGAGTAACTACTGGGTAAGTCCATGGAGGTTTTCCACAAGCCCCGGCGGGGCTGACGGGCGCAATGATACACCGCCCGAAGGTTTTAAACGTTAAAAAATCGCGGTTGAAACAAGCGCTTGCAGAACAAACCTGAGTGATGCCCTGATCCATTCAATCTGCGACGACTCATTCGGAAAAGAAAACACACCCTCGCCGGAAAATGTAGCGACTACCCTGCAATAGGACCGTCAAGGAGGACGATTGATGCTTTCGAATAGGCATTATTTTTTGTTGACCGCTCTACTCTGCCTTCCCCAGACAGCGCTTGCAGTGACCATTCACCGCTGCGAGGCGCCGGACGGAAGCATCACCTTCACCACATTGAGCTGTAACGTCGGCGAGGACTTCTCAACGCAGGAGGTGCGCACTTCCATGCCAAGTACCACGATGGCACTGCTGCCGGAAGTTGATGTCCGCGACAGGACAAGCACCACCGGGATGAGGAATCTGACGATCGTCGGCCAAGCCGAGGATAAATGTGGAAATCAGCTAAGCGCACGCGAGAGACGTGCAGCGATCATCAATCAGCGCATAGTCGCCGGCATGACCCAGCAGGAGGTGGAAAGCGCCTTGGGCAAACCGGACAAGATCACTATTCGTAATTCGGCTATTAGGTATCGCTACAACGACAAGCGTGGTCGCAGCGCGCAAATCGTGTTTGACGATAAAGGATGCACAAAAGGAAAAGCCAAATCCCAGACGGCAAAAAGCCCGCTTTAAAAGCGGGCTTTTTGTTGTTTGGTGCACTCGACAGGATTCGAACCTGTGACCGCTCGGTTCGTAGCCGAGTACTCTATCCAGCTGAGCTACGAGTGCATGTGTGTTTTTATACCAGATCACAACTGGTTGGAGCCAAGTCATTCGCATTACTGCAAACAACTCTTAAATGGTGCACTCGACAGGATTCGAACCTGTGACCGCTCGGTTCGTAGCCGAGTACTCTATCCAGCTGAGCTACGAGTGCATTTGTTGCCGCGCATTATAGGCCGTCTAATCTCTATGTCAAACACTTTTTCTAGTAATTTCAACAACTTACCGAAGAAGCCAGATTACAACGTACTACGCAAATAATGGCGGAGAACGGGGGATTCGAACCCCCGACACCCTTTTGAGGTGTACTCCCTTAGCAGGGGAGCGCCTTCGGCCACTCGGCCAGCTCTCCGCAACACGGGGCGTATCTTAACCAACCTTTTCCCCGTTTGCAAACATAAAAAGCGATAAAAATTAATGGCTTGGTTCTTCGTCCTTCTCTTTCTTTATACGCAGGTAAATTTCCTCACGGTGGACCGCAACCTCTTTCGGGGCGTTGACACCGATACGCACTTGATTTCCTTTGACGCCGAGCACGGTTACGGTGATTTCGCCATCACCGATAATCAGGCTTTCTGCGCACCGACGAGTCAGAATCAGCATACCTTTCTCCTCACGCATTACATTTCAGGGACAGCAGTCTGCAAAAAAAGAGGCACTCGACCTACAACCAAAATGGTCGAAGTCCTACATGCCTGAGTATTGACCAGCGCGAGCAAAAGAACAGCCTCGAGTCACGCCATTCAAGAAAACAAAAGGCGCGGTCAGACCGCGCCCTTTGGCAAACGCATCACTCGCCCTGACGGGCCGGCGCGTCCAGTTCGAAAGCCGTGTGCAGAGCGCGCACAGCCAGTTCCAGATACTTCTCTTCAATCACCACGGAGACTTTGATTTCCGAGGTCGAGATCATCTGAATGTTGATCGTTTCCTTGGCCAGTGCTTCGAACATCCGGCTGGCGACGCCTGCGTGAGAACGCATGCCAACACCGACGATCGACACCTTGGCGATCTTGGTGTCGCCGATGACTTCACGGGCACCCAACTCGCTAGCGGTTTTTTCCAGCACCGTCTGCGCCGCCTGGTAATCATTGCGGTGCACAGTGAAGGTGAAGTCAGTGGTGTTATCGTGCGCGACGTTCTGCACGATCATGTCGACTTCAATGTTCGCGCCACTGATCGGACCAAGAATCTTGAACGCAACGCCCGGGATGTCTGGCACGCCACGGATAGTCAGCTTGGCTTCATCGCGGTTGAAAGCGATACCGGAAATGATCGGCTGTTCCATGGTTTCCTCTTCATCAATAGTAATGAGGGTGCCCGGCCCCTCCTTGAAGCTGTGCAGTACGCGCAGCGGAACGTTGTACTTCCCGGCGAATTCCACCGCACGGATCTGCAACACCTTTGAACCGAGGCTGGCCATTTCCAGCATCTCTTCAAAGGTAATCTTGTCCAGGCGCTGAGCCACGGACACCACACGTGGATCTGTGGTGTAGACGCCGTCGACATCGGTGTAGATCTGGCATTCGTCCGCCTTCAAGGCCGCTGCCAGCGCCACGCCGGTGGTGTCGGAACCGCCACGACCGAGTGTGGTGATGTTGCCGTGCTCGTCGACGCCCTGGAAACCGGCGACAACCACCACACGCCCTGCTTTCAGATCACCACGAATCTTCTGGTCATCAATCTGCAAGATACGCGCTTTGTTGTGCGCACTGTCTGTCAGGATCCGCACTTGATTGCCGGTGTAGGACACCGCTGGCACGCCGCGCTTGATCAGCGCCATGGCCAACAGTGCAATCGTCACCTGCTCACCAGTCGAGACAATCACGTCCAGTTCACGAGGAACCGGCTGGCCGTCGCCACTGATTTTCTTGGCCAGATCGATCAGACGGTTGGTTTCGCCGCTCATTGCAGACAGCACAACCACCAGGTCGTCGCCGGCATCGCGGAATTTCTTAACCTTGTCGGCGACCTGCTCGATTCTCTCGACAGTGCCGACCGAGGTGCCTCCAAATTTCTGTACGATCAAAGCCATTTCAAAGCCGCCTCTGCCCATGAAGGGCGCCCAAAAAAATCACTCAAACAGCGTTCCGGTCCGCCACTAGACTGCGGACCGGAAACAGTTGCCTTATAAACCCTGCTCTACAAACGGAACAGTCAGGGCCAATGCCGCGTCCAGTGCGCAAGCGTCAGTACCACCGCCCTGCGCCATGTCTGGACGACCACCGCCCTTCCCGCCCACTGCCGCAGCGGCTTGCTTCATCAAATCACCGGCTTTGAGTTGGCCAGTCAGGTCTTTGGTTACGCCTGCAACCAGAACGACCTTATCCTCATGGACACTGCCGAGCAGGATCACTGCGCGGCCGAGTTTGTTCTTCAGCTGATCAACCAGCGCCAGCAACGCCTTGCCATCCTGACCATCCAGACGCACGGCCAGGACCTTCACACCCTTGACGTCCAGCGCAGAAGCCGACAGATCGTCGCCCGCCGCGCTGGCAGCCTTGGCCTGCAACTGCTCGAGTTGCTTCTCCAGCAGACGGTTGCGCTCCAGCACAGCCGAGAGCTTGTCGATCAGGTTGTCGCGACTGCCCTTGACCAGGTTGGCCGCTTCCTTGAGTTGTTCTTCCGCAGCGTTCAAGTAAGCCAGTGCCGCAGCACCGGTGACGGCTTCGATACGACGCACACCCGAAGCCACACCACCTTCGCTGATGATTTTCAGCAGGCCGATGTCACCGGTACGGTTGGCATGGATACCGCCGCAGAGCTCGACGGAGAAATCACCGCCCATGCTCAGTACGCGAACGTTGTCGCCGTATTTTTCGCCGAACAGCGCCATGGCGCCTTTTTGCTTGGCGGTTTCGATATCGGTTTCTTCGGTCGCAACTTCAGAGTTCTTGCGAATCTCGGCGTTGACGATGTCTTCCAGTGCTTTCAGTTGCTCAGGCTTGATAGCTTCGAAGTGGCTGAAGTCAAAACGCAGGCGCTGACTGTCGACCAAAGAGCCTTTCTGCTGAACGTGTTCGCCCAGCACCTTCCGCAGTGCTGCGTGCAGCAAGTGTGTCGCTGAGTGGTTCAGCGCGGTGGCGTGACGCACCTCGGCATCAACATGAGTGTCGACCGGTGCGCCAACGAGCAGGCTGCCCGAGGCCAAAACACCGTGATGCAGAAATGCACCGCCAGTCTTGGTCGTGTCGCGCACGTCGAAACGCGAAGCGCCCGCTTGCAGATAACCGCTATCGCCAATCTGGCCACCGGATTCAGCATAGAACGGGGTCTGATTGAGGACGATGACGGCCTCTTCGCCTTCACTCAATACGTCGACCGACTGACCATCTTTATAGATGGCAACAATTTTGGCCGAACCGCTGGTGGCTTTGTAACCGGTGAACTCGGTAGCCACGTCAACCTTGACCAGCGTGTTGTAGTCCAGACCGAAGGAACTCGCCGAACGGGCACGGACGCGCTGGGCTTCCATTTCACGTTCGAAGCCGACTTCGTCGACGGTGAGGTTACGTTCGCGGGCGATGTCCGCCGTCAGGTCCATCGGGAAACCGTAGGTGTCGTACAACTTGAACACCACATCGCCCGGCACGACGGTACCTTTGAGCTCCAGCAGATCCTGCTCGAGGATCTTCAGGCCGTGCTCAAGCGTCTTGGAGAACTGCTCTTCTTCAGCTTTAAGCACGCGTTCGATATTGGATTGTTGCTGCTTGAGTTCCGGGAACGCTTCACCCATCTCGGCAACCAGTGCCGCGACGATCTTGTAGAAGAAGCTACCGGTCGCGCCCAGCTTGTTACCGTGACGGCAGGCACGACGAATGATTCGGCGCAGCACATAGCCGCGACCTTCGTTGGACGGCAGCACACCGTCTGCAATCAGGAAACCGCACGAGCGGATGTGGTCGGAGACCACCTTGAGCGACGACTGGTCGTCATTGCTGCAACCGATGGCCTCGGCCGAAGCGCTCAGCAGATTCTTGAACAGGTCGATTTCGTAGTTGGAATGGACGTGCTGCATGACCGCACTGATCCGCTCCAGGCCCATGCCGGTGTCGACCGACGGCGCTGGCAACGGATGCAACACGCCATCGGCGGTGCGGTTGAATTGCATGAACACGTTGTTCCAGATTTCGATGTAGCGATCACCGTCTTCTTCCGGCGAACCTGGCGGGCCGCCCCAGATGTGGTCGCCGTGATCGTAGAAAATCTCGGTGCAAGGACCGCACGGGCCAGTATCGCCCATGGTCCAGAAGTTATCGGACGCATACGGCGCGCCCTTGTTGTCGCCGATACGGATCATGCGCTCAACCGGCACACCGATATGCTTCGTCCAGATGTCGTAAGCCTCATCGTCCGACGCATAGACGGTGACCCAGAGTTTTTCCTTGGGCAGCTTCAAGACATCGGTCAGGAAGGTCCAGGCGTACGTGATCGCGTCATGCTTGAAATAATCGCCGAAGCTGAAGTTACCCAGCATTTCAAAGAATGTGTGGTGACGAGCGGTATAGCCGACGTTTTCCAGATCACTGTTCTTGCCACCGGCACGCACGCACTTCTGGCTGCTTGTCGCACGGGTGTACGCGCGCTTTTCCTGGCCCAGGAAACAGTCCTTGAACTGGTTCATCCCCGCGTTAGTGAACAGCAGGGTTGGGTCGTTGCCCGGAATCAAAGAGCTTGAGGCTACACGGGTGTGGCCTTGCTCTTCGAAGAAGCGAAGGAAGGCTTCACGGATTTCTGCGCTTTTCATTAGGTTCTTCCACGGAGGCTGCGGCCAAAGGCCTGTGCGAAACGTCAACAGACGAAGCGACGGCAAAGGGCCGCATTATATCGGCGTTAGTGACTAGGTACAGTGTGTTTGTACGATACAAACAGTCAATTGGACGGCTAACACGGTCAGTTGCGAGAAAAGTCGGCAAATGTCGCGACGACCTGCTCGATTTGAGCACGACTGACGTCCATGTGAGTTACCATGCGCAGTCGCCCGGCAGCACTCAATTTGATCCCTCGCTCGGCGGCGAAGGCCTTGATCGCGTCGGCTTTTTCGCCCATTTGCACATAAACCATGTTGGTCTGAACGGGCTCGACTTCATAACCGGCGGCTTTCAGACCGTCAGCCAGGTGTTGTGCGTTGGTATGGTCGTCGGCCAGACGCTCCACGTTGTTTTCCAGCGCATACAATCCCGCCGCCGCCAATAGACCCGCCTGACGCATACCGCCCCCCACCATTTTGCGCAAACGCCGGGCCTTGGCAATGAGTTCCGTCGAGCCACACAGCACTGAACCGATGGGCGCGCCCAGCCCTTTGGACAGACACACGGACACTGAATCGAAGTGCTGGGTGATCTCCCGAGCATCCACCCCCAATTTGACCGCCGCGTTATAAAGACGCGCGCCGTCCAGATGCAACGCCAGACCATGCTCTCGGGTGAACGCTCGAGCCCGAGCCAGATACTCCAATGGCAGCACTTTGCCTTGCATGGAGTTTTCCAGTGCCAGCAAACGGGTGCGGGCAAAGTGGAAATCATCCGGCTTGATGGCGGCGGCCACGTGAGCCAGATCCAGCGAGCCATCGGCCTGCACCTCGATAGGCTGCGGCTGGATCGAACCCAGTACCGCCGCGCCGCCACCCTCGTACTTATAGGTGTGCGCCTGCTGGCCAACGATGTATTCGTCACCGCGCTCGCAATGGGCCATCAAGCCCAACAAGTTACTCATGGTGCCCGTTGGCACAAACAGCGCCGCAGCGAAACCCAACCGATCGGCAAGCTCGGCTTCCAGACGATTGACCGTCGGGTCTTCACCGTACACGTCATCACCCGTGGCCGCTTTGGCCATGGCGTTGAGCATACCGGCGGTGGGTTGGGTGACGGTGTCGCTGCGAAGATCGATAACGCTCATGAATCTGGCCTCGGTAAGCAGGGGAAATCCCTTTCATGTAGGAATTACTGCGGTCTTGGCGCCGAATAATCAACCCCGCGTCGAGGAAAAGTCTCGCCGACACAACTGAAAACTCGATCGCAATCATCAGATAGCAGCGATGCGCCAGTCAGAAATATGTGTTAAAAACGCTTCGCCGCCAGACAATCTGGCGGCAAAACGTTCTCAGGGCGGGGTGCAACTCCCCACCGGCGGTAATTGCGCGCAATGCGCATAGCCCGCGAGCGCTTGGCGGCAGGCACGGCAATAGCGGTGCATGACGACAAGGTCAGCAGACCCGGTGTGATCCCGGGGCCGACGGTCATAGTCCGGATGAAGAGAGAACGGGATTGGCGCCAAAGGGCCGTCCGCATGCCTTTGTGCGAGCGCGCGTACCCTTAAATCCCATTCGATTCATATGCCCTGTTTTTTACACAAACAGGAGTCAGAACATGCAACCCACCGCAATCGATAGCAAAAGCAAACACCATCACGGCGAGCGCGTAGCGTTCATCCAGGCCTGCTGGCACAAGGATATCGTCGATCAGAGCCGTAAAGGCTTTTTGGCGGAAATGATTGCCCAGGGTTATCAGGAATCCGACATCGACTTCTTCGAAGTCGGCGGCGCCTTTGAAATGCCTCTGCACGCCAAGTTGCTGGCCAAGACCGGTCGCTATGCCGGCATTGTCACGGCAGCCCTGGTAGTAGACGGCGGGATCTACCGTCACGAATTCGTTGCCCAATCGGTGGTCAGTGGCCTGATGCAGGTTCAACTGGAAACCGAAGTGCCCGTGTTCTCGGTCTCCCTGACCCCGCACCACTTCCATGCCGGCGAAGAACTGCATCACAAATTTTTCTTCGAGCATTTCGTGCATAAAGGCCAGGAAGCGGCGAAGACCTGTGCGGATACGCTGCACAAGATACGTGCATTGCGCCGTACTGAGCCGCGTGCGGTAGCGGTCTAAACACCGGACATAACTGTGGGAGCCAGCCTGCTGGCGATAGCGGTGTATCAGTCGACAATCAAGGTGACTGACACATTGCAATCGCTAGCAGGCTAGCTCCCACAGTGGTAATGCGCTGACGTCAGGCGAGGTTTTCGTCGGTCGTCGGCACGATCAGGATGCCGGCACGCAGTCCATTCTTGACCTTGGGATTCGGGAAGATAATCCGGGCGCCCTCCTCCTCGATGATCCAGCGCGTCTGGGCAATGTCTTCGGCCAGCAGGTACCCCACCTCCAACTCCGTAAAATTCTCGATGTCGGCCGGCAAGTTCAGGCGGAAGCTATCGCTGTGCTTGATGATTTCCCGTGCCACGCTGAACAACTGCAACCCCTCCAGCGAAGCTTCGCTGAGCGGCGGCTCATTACCCTCGATAATTTGCTGAAGACGGGTTTCCAACAAATCAACGTTGACCCCGTCGTTCTGCCCGAACGGTCGCGCCTTGCCCAATTCAAGCGTGAAAGACTCGGCGCCAAGCTTGTCATAGGTGTAGGAACTGAAAACGATGGAAGGCTTGTTCTGCAGCAGCACGGCTTCCATCCCGGCGGCACGCAAGCGCGCCAGCTCCAGGCGTGAATGCTGGCGACCTTCCTTCCAGGGGTACAAGGCAAACTGCTCGATTTTCGAGCCGCGAATCGCCGTGTGGAGATCGTAGTGCAGACGGCTGCGGTCCGGCAGGCTGAAGAAACTGGCCGCCAGCCGCTCCAGCTCACAGGCGCGCAGGGCCTCGGCGCCACTGCTTTGTTCGTGACGACCGTTGAACAGCCGATTGACGTCCTGCTCGATGAAGCGTTCGCCTTTGCGAATCGCATCCGGGTTGCCGAACAGGAACAGAATGCGTGCACGCGGCTTCAAATCGCCGCGGGCGATGTCATGCAACAGGCGGTCGAGCAACTCGATCGGCGCTGTTTCGTTGCCATGGATGCCGGCCGACAGCAGCACGTCCATGCCGTTGTCGCGGGCTTCAGGTGGCCGGACTTCCAGCGCACCTTCGCTCAACCAGCGCATCCGCACGCCTTCGACAGTCAGTTGAGTCTTCTCCGCCGGTTCACGGCCGGCGAGGGTCAGTTCAAGCAATTTGCCGAGGGCGAGCATAGAGCGTTTCCTTAGTGGTCGTGTGCGCAATCCGGGCCGTGCACGTGGTCTTCGTCACCGACTTCAGCCGGCTCCATTTCCAGTTGCAGACTTACCAGATTAGTCGCCAATGGGCGCAGCAGCAGGTTTGCGTATTCAGCGTCACCTTCTTCCACGTCCACGCCGATCAGCAGTTGGCCACGGCCATCGTGCTGAATCCACAGCTCTTTGCCTTGCCAAATGACCGCGACGCGGGTGCAGGAAGTTTCCAGTTGCGTGCCGTCGGTGTCTTCAAGGATCAGCTGCAGGGTATCGCTCATGTTTTTTTACGCTCTCGACGTTCAATTGATCTGGAAAGGATAAACCGCGCCCAGTTTAAGGATTTGCGTCAGTTCATCCAGTGCCGTCCGGCACTCAAGCAACAACTGCGGGTCCGCAAGATCGTTTTCGGTCATGCGGTCGCGGTAGTGCTTGTCGACCCATTCGGTCAGCGTGCCGTACAACGGTGCCGTCATGATAACGCCTGGGTTGACCGCCGCCAGTTCGGTTTCATTCAGCGCAACACGCAACCTCAGGCAAGCCGGGCCACCGCCGTTCTGCATGCTTTGCTTCAAGTCGAAAACCTTGACTTCACGGATCAGGCCACCGGAGCTGGTCAGGCCTTGCAGGTACTGCCAGACACGCTCGTTGCCACGGCATTCTTCCGGCACGATCAACAGCATCGAGCCATCCGGACGTGTCAGCAGCTGACTGTTGAACAAGTAGGACCGAACCGCATCCTCGACGGTTACGGCAGAACGCGGTACGCAGATCGACTGAAATTTGCCGCCGACTTTCGCGAGTTTGCCGTGCAATTCAGCCAGCATCTGCTCGGTGTCGAGGAACGCGTCCTCGTGATAAAACAGCACCTCGCCGTTACCCACCGCAATCACGTCGTTGTGAAACACGCCCTGATCGATCACCGAAGGATTTTGCTGGCCGTACACCACACCGTCATCGCTCAGGCCATGCAAACGCGCAACCGCCTGAGACGCTTCGAGGGTCTGGCGCGCGGGATATTTCTGCGGGGCCGGATAACGGGTGTCGAACGCACTGCGACCGAACACGAAAAACTCGACGCCCGCCTCACCGTACTCGCGGCAGAAGCGGGTGTGGTTGGCAGCCCCTTCGTCGCCGAACTGCGCAACCGCCGGCAACGCAGCATGATGTGCGAAGTGTTTCTGATCGGCGAACATCGCGCCCAGCACGCGACTGGTGGTCGGGTGCTCGATGCTGCGGTGATATTTGCAATTGAGGTTGGCAGCCGTGAAGTGCACACGCCCGTCTGCAGTGTCCGCACTTGGGCTGACCGTGGCGGCGTTGGCCACCCACATGCTCGACGCCGAGCAACTGGCGACCAGCAATGGCATCGCCTCTTTGGCAGCACGCTCGATCACTTGCGCGTCGGTACCGCTGAAACCCAACCGGCGCAACGCCGCCACATCAGGACGCTCTTGCGGTGCCAGAACGCCTTGCTGAAAGCCCATTTCCATCAGCGCTTTCATCTTCGCCAAGCCCTGCAGGGCGGCTTCCTTCGGATTCGAAGATTGCTGGCTGTTGCTCTGGGACGCGACGTTGCCGTAGGACAAACCGCCGTAGTTATGGGTCGGCCCCACTAGACCGTCAAAATTGACTTCATAGGATTTCATCAGCGAGGCTCCACGAGAATCTGTTGTATAGGCTTCAATAAAATGGCAATGCGATCTATGTAGCAGCTGCCGAAGGCTGCGTTCGGCTGCGCAGCTGCCGCAATCAGGTACTCGTGATTCTGATCCAAAAACACTGTGTACCGATTTACGACTGCTTCGCAGCCGAACGCAGCCTTCGGCAGCTGCTACATAAAGCCTTACGAGAGCGTCACGCCAGGCGTAAGGGTCGTCGGCATAGTCAGGCTCGACGTTTCCAGCGAGGCCACCGGGTACGCGCAGTAATCCGCCGCGTAGTAAGCGCTGGCGCGGTGGTTGCCCGAAGCGCCCACGCCACCAAACGGCGCGCTGCTCGCAGCACCCGTCAGCTGCTTGTTCCAGTTGACGATACCGGCACGGCTTTCCAGCCAGAACTGTTGGTAACGCGCTTCGGAATCCGACAACAAACCGGCCGCCAGCCCATAGTCGGTGTTGTTGGCTTCAACAATCGCCGCCTCGAAGTCAGCGTAGCGAATCACCTGCAACAACGGCCCGAACAGCTCTTCGTCAGGACGATCGGCCACCGCCGTCACGTCCAGAATGCCTGGGGTCAGCAATGCGGCCTGGGCCTGAGGCTGAGTCATCTCCAACAGCGCCACAGCGCCATTCGCCAACAGATGTTCCTGTGCATCGATCAGCGCTTTCGCTGCGCCAAGGGAAATGACGGAGCCCATGAACGGTGCAGGTTGCTGGTCAAACGCACCGACTTCGATGGTCGCGCTAACCGCCACCAGGCGTGCCAGCAGTGCATCACCCCAGGCACCCTGCGGCACCAGCAAGCGACGAGCGCAGGTGCAACGCTGACCGGCGGAAATGAATGCCGACTGGATGATGGTGTAAACGGCCGCATCAAGATCTGCCACCTCATCGACCACCAGCGGGTTGTTACCGCCCATCTCCAGCGCAAGAATCTTGTCCGGGCGACCGGCAAACTGCTGGTGCAGATGATTACCGGTACGGCTGGACCCGGTGAAGAACAACCCGTCGATGCCCGGGTTCGCCGCCAGGGCGATACCGGTTTCGCGAGCGCCCTGCAGCAGGTTCAACACGCCTGCGGGCAGACCCGCTTCGATCCAGCACTTCACCGTCAGTTCGGCGACTTTCGGGGTCAGCTCGCTTGGCTTGAACAGCACGCTGTTACCGGCCAGCAGCGCCGGCACGATGTGACCATTTGGCAAATGACCGGGGAAGTTGTAAGGCCCGAACACCGCGACCACACCGTGCGGCTTGTGGCGCAGCACGGCGGTGGCGTCGCCCAGCGGGCCGCTTTTCTCGCCGGTGCGCTCACGGTAGCTCTGCACCGAAATCGCAATCTTGTTGACCATGCTGGTGACTTCGGTCGCCGACTCCCACAGGGGTTTACCGGTTTCCTCGCCAATGCAACGGGCCAGTTCGTCAGCGTGGTTTTTCAAGGCCGCGGCAAAGGCTTCCAGCACCGTGATGCGCTCGTCGAGGGTACGACGGGCCCAGCCCGGGAACGCCTGTCGCGCAGCTTGCACAGCCGACTCAACCTGAGCAGCCGTGGCGCCCTCGCCCGCCCAGAGCACTTGCTGGGTCACCGGGTTCAACGATTGAAAGGCTTCGCCCTGACCGGCCAGCCACTCACCTGCGATGTATAGCGAATTCATTATTTCGACTCCCGAGCAGCAGACAACGGTACGGCGCGCACTTGGTCGCCAGCGTTGAGTTGAAGGCGTTTGGCGGTCATTGGATCGACGACCAATGTGCCGGCAGCGAAGCGTGCCGGTGCAGCCGTGATTCGACAGTCTTCGCGCTTGCGGTTGTGAATCAGGAACGGCGTGGCGTCATCACCGGGCGTGCCGATGGCCAGCACCAATGCCTGGCTGTCGCGCACCGCACGGATCTTGCCGGTTTCGCATTCCACCGCCGGGCCCGCGTCGAAAATATCGACGTAACCTTGATAGCTGAAACCTTCGCTCTTGAGCATGGACAGCGCCGGCTCGGTGTCCGGGTGAACCTGACCGATCACGTTGCGCGCATCAGGCGACAGGAAGCAGGTGTAGAGGGGGAATTTAGGCATCAGTTCGGCGATAAACGCCTTGTTGCCCACACCCGTCAGGTAATCGGCCTGGCTGAATTCCATCTTGAAGAAATGACGACCCAGGCTCTCCCAGAATGGCGAACGCCCGGCTTCGTCGGACACACCGCGCATCTCGGCGATGATCTTGTTGCCAAACAGTTGCGGGAACTCGGCAATGAACAGCATCCGCGCCTTGGCCAGCATGCGGCCGTTGAGGCCATTGCGGTAATCGGCGTGGAGGAACAACGAGCACAACTCGGAATTGCCGGTCAGGTCGTTGGCCAGAAACAGCGTCGGGATTTCGCGATAGATGTTCAGTTCTTGCGAAGCACTGACCGTCAGGCCAACCCGGAAGTTGTACCAGGGCTCACGCAGGCCAACGGCACCGGCGATGGCGGAAATGCCGACGACACGACCATTGTCATCTTCGAGGACAAACAGGTAGTCCGCATCGCCACGCCCGGCTTCGCCGCGAAAGGTCTTCTCGGCCCAGCCGACCCGATGGGCCAGACGTTCTTCATTGGCCGGCAAGGTAGTCAGGCCGGTGCCGGTGCTGCGGGCCAGGTCGATCAGAGCGGGTAAATCGCTGCTGCGTACGGGACGAACGATCATGCTATCTCCTCAAACGGGCCACTCACGCCACCCGCAAAACTTCGCTGCTTTCTAAGCATTCTTTCCAGGCAGTGCAGCGGTCGCTAAACCGCTACCAGGCGCACGCTGGCACCTTCACCGACACCCAGGGCTTCGGCTGTTTCAAGATTTAGAACCACGGGTTTGCCCGGCGCATAATCGAGCTCGAGCAGTACCGCGCGGTAATCTTGCAGCTGGGCGTTGGCCACCAGGTACTGACGACCGGCGCCTTTGACCGGCTCGCCGATTTTCACCGGTACGAGGCGGCTCTGGGCAATCGAACGAATCCCTGAAACCCGCGCATGCAGGGTCGGACCGCCGT
Organism: Pseudomonas sp. TNT3; assembly: GCF_010095445.2. Classification (GTDB taxonomy): domain Bacteria; phylum Pseudomonadota; class Gammaproteobacteria; order Pseudomonadales; family Pseudomonadaceae; genus Aquipseudomonas. The sequence goes on along the minus strand of NZ_WFGV02000027.1, from coordinate 62,902 downwards.
CAAAAATATCGATGTAGTGATCGGTCTCGAAGCCTTCGCGCATCAGGATGTCGAACGTGATCTGCGCCCGTGGGTGGACCTGGCCCATCGCTTCTTGCGCGGAATCCGGCAGCAACGGTACATAGATCGGGTAGTGCGGCATCAGCTCGGCCAGGAACGTGCGACTTTTCAACCCGCACAGACGCTCGGCAGCGGCATAGTTGAGGTCGAAGAAGTTGCGGCCAATGGCATCCCAGAATGGCGAGTCACCGTTTTCATCGCTGTAACCGACGATCTCGGTCACCACGGAATCGGCAAAGCGTTCCGGATGGCTGGCCACGAACAACAGGCGGCCACGGGAGTTGAGCTCCGCCCAAGGCGAACCGACCAATTCGCGCTGCACATAGAAACTGGTCAGCAAGCTATTGCCGGTCAGGTCGTGGCACTGGGAAAGCACGTGGATCTTGTTGTGAATCTTCAGCTCGCGAGAAGCGTGTACGAAGGTTTCATTGCGGAAGCTGTAGAACGGTTCCGAATACCCCGCCGACGCCACGATCGCCGAGCAGCCGACCAGTTTCCCGGTCGCGATGTCTTCGAGGACGAAGAAATAGCTCTCTTCACCATTGAAGCTGACTTCAGCGGCAAACGACGCTTCGCTCGCGGCGATCTTGTCGCTCAGGCGTTCAACGTCATCCGGCAAGGAAGTGACACCAATCGGGCTGTCCGCAGCCAGACGCTGTACCTCGCCCAGATCAGCCATTTGCGCGGGGCGCATCACCAGCATGGTGTCACTCCTTTCTCTATCAATTTACAGAAGAAATAACCGGGCACTCACTGCATAAGCAGAGATCAATGTAGGAGTGAGCCTGCTCGCGATAGCGGTCTGTCAGGAGACAATAAGTCGACTGACATATCGCTATCGCGAGCAGGCTCACTCCTACATTTGATCGGGTCCGGCATTAAAATTTGGTTCGACGCCTGACTGGTCAGGCGTCGAAAGGTGTATCAGGCTTGCGTCAGCGTCGCTACGGCGCGCTCGAAACGATCCAGGCCGGCATCGATATCGGCGTCTTCAACCACCAGGCTTGGGGCAAAACGCACCACGTCCGGACCGGCTTGCAGGATCATCAGGCCTTCTTTTTCAGCCGCATTGAAGATGTCCTTGGCCTTGCCCTTCCAGGCATCGCTGAGCACGCAACCGATCAACAGGCCCAAACCACGAACCTGCGTGAACACGCCGTATTTCTCACCGATCTGCTCAAGGCGCGCCTTGAACTTGTCGTGCTTGGCGTTGACGCCGGCCAGCACTTCAGGGGTGTTGATCACATCGATCACGGCTTCCGCCACCGCGCACGCCAGCGGGTTGCCGCCGTAGGTGGTGCCGTGCGTGCCAACGACCAGATGCTTGGCCAATGCTTCAGTGGTCAACATCGCAGCGATCGGGAAACCACCGCCCAGGCTCTTCGCGCTGGTCAGGATGTCCGGAGTCACGCCGTAATGCTGGTAGGCGAACAGCTTGCCGCTGCGGCCCATACCGGTTTGCACTTCGTCGAACACCAGCAGCGCGTTGTGCTCGGTGCACAGTTCACGGGCACCTTGCAGATAAGCCAGCTCGGCCGGCAACACACCGCCCTCGCCCTGAATCGGCTCCAGCACCACCGCGCAGGTCTTGTCGGAAACGGCTGCTTTCAAAGCGGCCAGATCGTTGTAAGGCACGTGAGTGATACCGGTAATCTTCGGACCGAAACCATCGGAATACTTCGACTGACCACCGACGTTCACGGTGAACAGCGTGCGACCGTGAAAGCTGTTCAGGGCGGCGATGATTTCGTACTTCTCGCTACCGAAACGGTCGAACGCGACGCGACGGGCCAGCTTGAAAGCGGCCTCGTTGGCTTCGGCGCCGGAGTTGCAGAAGAACACGCGCTCGGCAAACGTGGCGTCGATGAGCTTATGGGCCAGGCGCAAGGCCGGCTCGTTGGTGAACACGTTGGACACGTGCCACAGCTTGTTCGCTTGCTCTGTCAGTGCACCGACCAGCGCTGGATGAGCGTGGCCCAATACGTTAACGGCGATCCCGCCAGCGAAGTCGATCAGCTCGCGGCCAGACTGGTCCCACACGCGGGAACCGGCGCCACGCACGGGAATGAATGCGGCAGGCGCGTAGTTGGGAACCATTACCTGGTCGAAATCGGCGCGTTCTACTGCAGCGTGCTCAACGGACATCGGAGTCTCCTGAAGAGGAACACCCGCCTGAAACTGGCGAGCGATGGGGGGATTGTAAGGAGAGTTTTCAGCTTGGCCTTGCCGCCAAGCGACAACTTCTTATAGCGCAAACCCCGGTTTACGCCGGGTTTACGGCAATGCGACAAATAGCGTCGCAAAGGCGCAGTTTAAACTGCTGGCGAGATTACAGGCAGGGTTGCCAGGATTTGATTTGTGCCGCTCGCGAACACCTTACGTATGTACCGCCCCCCTATCGCGTCATCCTGATTTGCTTGCGATTCTTTAAATGCTCAAGGATTGGCACGATGCAACTGTCTAAAGAATGGCCACCCACGGCTACAAGTGACACAACCGAATCGCAGCACCCCGATCACCACTATCAACCGCTAAAAGACGCCATCCCCGACTGGCTTGGCACCGCCTCACCGGCCCGGCGCCAGGCACTTAAAAATACTCAGCCCCAACGCCTCGGCTCACTCAACGGAGCATCGCCCCCCCCCCAGCACCAGCAATTGATGGCATTTAACGCCGCACACTGGACTGCACAAACTGAGGTCGACCAAACGCTCGCGCATCTGCAAGACGCTGATGGTTTCGCCGAACCGTTACTCAAAGCCGCCTTGAAACGCCGCTTCGGCCTTGAGGTGGACGTCAAATCCACCTTCCTGCGCCTGTATGTACCCGCGACGACCCCATTGTTTCCAGTCAAGACCGGCGCCCGCGCCTGGACCGTTTCGCTGCTGGACGCGGCGCTACATAATTTCGAAGAGAAGGAAACCCGGGACACTGCCTACGAAACCGATTAGACCTACATCACCCAGCCCTCGGCGAGCGGTCAGTTCGATACCCTGCCCTTTATCAAGGCCAGAATGAGCATCCCCGCGTTTACCAGCCTGTGCCGAGAACTGGACATCGGCCGCCAGTACACCCGCCACCTCGAAGACAACCTCGGGTTTTCCAACCCGCCCGCCGCCTCGACGCTGCGACTTCAGGTCGATGCCAACAAAATCCTCAACGACGCCAGGGCCATCGCCGTCCCCACGGCAAAAGTCGATCAGAAAACCCGCTGGGCGTTTTGGGATTCGCTGATCGACCTGGCCTCGTCAATCCTTCAGACCGCCACGTTCATCATCGCGCCATTCGTACCCGTGCTGGGTGAAGCGATGATGGCGTACATGGCCTACCAGTTGCTCGACGAAGCCTTCGAAGGAATCGTCGAGTGGGCACAAGACCGAACCAAAGAGGCGTTCGAGCACTTCATGGGCACCGTCGAATCGTTGGTCCAGTTGGGGGCGTTTGCCGTCGGTGGGACCATCGGCGCCACCGAGTTGCGCAAGGTGTTGCCCAAGGAGGTTGTCGCCTTCATCGACCGTTTCAAACCGGTGACGATGACCAAGGGACAAACCCGCTACTGGGAACCGGACCTCGCCCGCTACGAACAAAAAGACATTCCAGGTGCAGATTCCAAAGCCAATGAACGGGCATTGGTGCGGTCACCGGGATGCCGCGCCCCGCCGATATCGCACCTGATGTTGATATGGAAAGCTGAACGAAGGACTTGAGCAAACAGGCCGTGGAAGTGACTCCATGGCCTTCTCCATTTGAGACTAACCGCGTTCTGAAGGCACCGACGACAATTCAAACGGGCTACTGCTGCGCCGCTGGTTGCGATCTTCCCGCGGCGTGGCGCCGAAGAAGTTGCGGTAGGCGCTGGAGAAATGCGGCCCCGAGGAGAAGCCACACGACAGGCCGATCTGGATGATCGACTTGCTGGTTTGCATCAACATCTGCCGGGCCTTGTTCAGGCGCAGTTCCAGGTAGTACTGGCTCGGCACACGGTTGAGGTATTGCTTGAAGATTCGCTCCAGTTGCCGACGGGACACGCACACGTGTTGAGCGATTTCGTCGGTGGTCAGTGGCTCTTCAATATTCGCTTCCATCAGCAACACCGCCTGGGTGAGCTTTGGATGGCTCGAACCCAAGCGGTTCTGCAGTGGAATGCGCTGGCGTTCTCCGCCTTCGCGAATACGTTCGACCACCAATTCTTCCGATACTGCACCCGCCAGTTCAGCACCATGATCACGGGCCAATACCGCCAGCAACAAATCGAGCACCGAGAGACCGCCGCAAGCCGTCAGGCGATCGCGATCCCAGTCGAACAGATGGCTGGTGGCGATGACTTTCGGGAAGCGCTCGGCGAAATCATCCTGCCAGCGCCAGTGCACGGCGGCGCGATAACCGTCGAGCAAACCGAGTTGCGCCAACGGATAAACCCCGGCGGACAAACCACCGATCACACAACCGGCTCGCACCAGTTGTTTCAGCGCACTGCTGAGCGCCGGCGCGAGCGTGGTCGGCGGCTCGTCGGCGAGCAGAAACAGTTTCTGGAAGTTTTCAAGCTTGCCGGCCCAGGGTTCGCCAGGCAATTGCCAGGCGCCTTCGGCAGGCGGTTCGGCCTGCAGGAACGACAGTTCGTAGACAACGTCCGGATGCACACGCTGGGCAACACGCAAGGCCTCCTCAGCCAGCGCAAGCGTCAGTGCTTTAGTGCTGGGCCAAATCAGGAAACCAATTCGATGGGCAGTCATGGCGGGCAATCCGAAACGAGGAACGTGATGAAGGCATGGGCCAATGCTAGCCCGTAAATGAACGCATATCTCAAAACCGATGGAGATCTAACTGTGGGAGCTGGCTTGCGCCCCCCCACTGTAGGAGCTGTCGAGTGAAACGAGGCTGCGATCTTTTGATCCTGATTGTTCAAATCGAAAGATCGCAGCCTCGTTTCACTCGACAGCTCCTACACGGTGCGCAACGGAGTCCGGATTACTTGAGGCTGCCCGAGAGGAATTGCTGCAGACGCTCGGACTGTGGATTGACCAGCACTTCGCGCGGGTCACCGCTTTCTTCGACGATGCCTTTATGCAGGAACACCAACTGGTTGGACACCTCACGGGCGAAGCCCATTTCGTGCGTCACCACCACCATGGTCCGGCCTTCCAGCGCCAGGGCCTGCATCACCTTCAACACGTCACCGACCAGTTCCGGGTCGAGTGCCGAAGTCGGTTCGTCGAACAGCATCACTTCCGGCTCCATCGCCAACGCACGGGCAATCGCCACACGCTGTTGTTCGCCACCGGACATGTGGCCCGGATAAGCGTCCTTGCGATGCGCCACGCCCACCTTGTTCAGGTAGTGCTCGGCCTTCTCGCGGGCTTCGGCCTTGGACATGCCCAGTACGTGGACCGGCGCTTCCATGATGTTTTCCATCGCGGTCATGTGCGACCACAGATTGAAATGCTGGAACACCATCGACAGGCGCGAACGCATGCGCTGCAACTGTTTCGGATCGGCCGCTTTCATCGCGCCGTCCTTGTTCGCCACCAGTTTCAGCTCTTCGTTGTTGAGCAGAATCCGGCCCGCGTGCGGCTGCTCGAGCAGGTTGATGCAGCGCAGGAAAGTACTTTTGCCGGAGCCACTGGAGCCGATGATGCTGATCACATCGCCAGCCGCCGCTTTCAGGGACACGCCCTTGAGCACTTCGTGACTGCCATAGCGTTTATGCAGGTCTTGGACTTCAAGTTTGTACATGCGGTCGGTTCTCACAAAAACAGTCAGTCAGTCGTTGAGCAAGCGCCCGTGACGCAGCGCTTCGCGCCCCGCCACCTTGGCCAGCCAGAAACCGGGTTGGGCATAACGCAGCCGTTCAATGGCAAACAGCACCCCGGACGTACCAGCACACACCGTGCTGACCCGATCCGATAACGGATCGATCACTTCGAAAATTTCATCACCGGCATCGACCCACTCGCCGGGCCGGCGCAAAAAGCTGATCACCCCAGGGTGCGGCGCGAACAACAATTCGGTGCCTTCGAACGGCATGCCTTCGCACGCCTCCTGAGCAGGCGCTGGCCACTCACCGCTGATCAAACCCTGCTCGGCGAGGAACGCCAGAATGCCTTCAGCATAAGCCTCAGCGTCCGCGCGACCGGTGTCGGCCTGACCACCCAGTTCAATGGTAGTCGCCAGACAGGCCAGTGGAATCTGCGCATCCGGGAACAATCGCGAGAGGCGCAACCAGGGCAGCGAGCAGGCTTCGTCAAACGAACTGCCGCCGGAATCTTCCGCCAACAGCCCCACCTTCACACCCAGGTGCGCGGCCAGCGAGCGCCATTGCGGCCAATGCTGCGGCAGGGCATACATGTGCAGCGCCGCTTCGGCATCGCAATGCAAATCCAGCACGACATCGGCCGTGCAGGCATGGCTGAGCAAGACACGCTGCATGCCTTGCATCTGACTCGCTGCCGGCGGCAAGGCGGCCAGCGCATCGCTCATGGCCTGACGAATCAATTGAACATTGGCGTGCGGATCATCCCCCAGACGCCCCGCCAGCTCAGCGGCCACGGGCGCACTCAGTTCGACGAAATCGCGGTTGAAGTTCTTGCCGCTGCCCGCCTCGAAACGGCCCTGATGATTGCCTTGAAGCAACTGACCCAACCCCAGTGGATTGGCCACCGGCACCAGTTCGATCACCCCGTTCAGCAAGCCTTGGGCTTCGAGTTCGGCGAGGCGCTTTTTCAGCTCCCAGGCGGTGCGCATGCCCGGCAGTTCATCGGCATGCAAGCTGGCCTGGATGTAGGCCTTGCGTTCTCCTGTTCCGAAACGGAATACCGAAATCTGGCGTTCGCTGCCCAGGTGGCTCCAGGGTAATGAATGATCGATGCGTTCCATATCAGTGCTTCCGCGGGGCCATGTAGCCCAGCCAGCGGCGCTCGGCCATTTTAAACAGGCGCACCAGAATGAACGTCAGGCACAGGTAGAAAACACCGGCAGTAATGTAAGCCTCGAACGGCAGGTAGTACTGAGCGTTCACAGTGCGCGCGGCACCGGTGATGTCGATGAGGGTCACGATGGACGCCAGACTGGTGGTCTGCAGCATCATGATCACTTCGTTGCTGTATTGCGGTAGCGCCCGGCGCAGGGCCGACGGCAGCAGGATGCGCTTGTAAAGCTTGTAGCGCGACATACCCATCGCCTTGGCGGCTTCAATCTCGCCGTTCGGCGTGGCCCGCAGGCTGCCGGCAATGATTTCGGCGGTGTAAGCGCTGGTGTTGATCGCAAACGCCAGGCACGCACAGAATGTCGCGCTGGACAGCCACGGCCACAGGAAGCTTTCACGCACCGCTTCGAACTGCGCCAGCCCGTAGTAGATCAGGAACAGCTGCACCAGCATCGGCGTGCCGCGGATCACGTAGGTATAGAGCCACGCCGTCATGTTGACGGCCGCGTTCTTGGAGACGCGCATCAAGCCCAGCGGCAACGCGCACAGCAGGCCGAAAAACAGCGACAGCCCGAGCAGTTTGAGGGTGGTCACCAGGCCGCCGAGGTACAGCGGCAAGGCCTCCCAAATGACGTTGTAGTCGAAGATCATAGATCAGCCGCCCTTACGCCTACCGAGTAGCGCTTCTCAAGGTGACGCAATGCCAGCAACGAGACACTGGTGATGACCAGGTACATCGCCGCCACTGCGAGGAAGAAGGTGAAAGGCTCGCGAGTGGCATCTGCCGCCTGCTTGGCCTTGAACATCATGTCTTGCAGACCCACCACCGAAATCAGCGCGGTGGCCTTGGTCAGTACCAGCCAGTTGTTGGTGAAACCCGGAATCGCCAGACGAATCATCTGCGGGACCAACACCCGGAAGAACACTTGAAAACTGCTCATGCCGTACGCCATACCGGCTTCCGCCTGACCTTTGGGGATCGCCATGAACGCGCCGCGGAAGGTTTCCGACAGGTACGCACCGAAGATGAAGCCCAGGGTGCCGATACCGGCGGCCAACGGGTTCAGGTCGATGTAGTCGTCATAGCCGAGCATCGGCGCCACGCGGTTGAGCAGGTCCTGACCACCGTAGAAAATCAGCAGGATCAGCACCAGGTCAGGAATACCGCGGATTACCGTGGAATACAGGTCGCCCAGCCAGGCCAGCCAGCGCACCGGAGACAGACGCAACGCAACGCCGATCAGACCCAGAACGATGGCCAGGGCCATGGACGACAAGGCGAGCTGAAGCGTCAGCCATGCGCCATCGAGGATGACAGCCCCGTAGCCTTTCAACATGATTCAGGTCCTCGAAAGTTGGGATGAAAAAATGGCGCAAACCTCAGAGATCCTGTTGCTTGCGCCATTTCGGACTTGCCGCCTGGACGTGTTACTTGCCGTAGATGTCGAAGGCGAAGTATTTGTCCTGGATTTGCTTGTACTTGCCGTTCTCGCGAATGGCCGTGATCGCAGTGTTGATCTTGTCTTTCAGCGCGTCACCCTTGCGTACAGCGATGCCGACGCCGTCGCCGAAGTATTTGACGTCGGTGAAGGCCGGGCCGACAAACGCGAAACCTTTGCCAGCGTCGGTTTTCAGGAAACCGTCGTCCAGCAAGGTGGCGTCAGCCACGGTGCCGTCGAGGCGACCGGCAGCCACGTCGAGGTAGATTTCGTTCTGCGAACCGTACGGCTTGATTTCAGCACCCAGCGGGGCCAGGACTTCACGGGCGAAACGTTCGTGGATCGAACCACGTTGCACGCCGATGTTCTTGCCCTTGAGCTCGGTCAGGCCTTCGCTGACCTGAGTGCCGGCCTTCATGACCAGGCGAGCCGGAGTGTTGTAGTACTTGTTGGTGAAGTCCACAGACTTCTTGCGATCTTCAGTGATCGACATGGACGACAGGATCGCGTCGATCTTGCGTACCTTCAAGGCCGGGATCAGACCGTCGAACTCTTGCTCGACCCACACACATTTGACCTGCATCTGCTCGCAAAGAGCGTTGCCGATGTCGTAGTCGAAACCAACGATGCTGCCGTCCGGTGCTTTGGAAGCAAACGGAGGGTAAGCCGCTTCGATACCAATTTTCAGAGGCTTTTCATCGGCGAAGGTTGGCAGGGACAGCACGGACAGTGCCAGGGCGCCAAGCAGCACGAGTTTCTTCATCTTGGGACTCCATCGGTAAAGGGCTAAAAGGCAGAGTGAGCGACAGCCCAATATGCGAGTGAGTAAAACCGGAAAGCGATTGCTGCGTCTTGTGTAACACACGTTATTTTCAACGCATGCAACGACCAGCGAGTGATCGGCATTCTAACGACAGGCCCGAAGCCGATATTTCTTCAATGCGACAACAAATTACAGAAGCACCGAGAAAGCCGTTTGGGCACGTTGACAGCCCTGCATTTTCATGCAGGAGCAAAAGACAGTGAACCGATCTATGCTGCAAATTGCGGGCCTATTATTGGCAAACCCTTCTAATCCGGCAAGCGTAGCGTGGTGTCTTATTTTCAGAGGGGCTGCAGACGCCCAAGGATGGGGCTTTGCGTTTCTCAATGCCCCGTATCGGCGCGAGCGGTTACACATTTAGTTACTTGAATGGGTTCGGGTAACAGTGGGAAAAGGATGACAGGGGATGCCGATAATTATTGGCTGATGTTTATTTAGCGTCTGACAGATCGCCATCGCTAGCAGGCTAGCTCCCACAGGGGAATTGCGCTGGGCTCAAATTTTGAATCCACTGAAGAACCTTGTGGGAGCTAGCCTGCTAGCGATAAGGCCCGAACAGCCCCCACAAAACCCCAGGCAAAAAAAACCCCATCCGGCGCAACACCGGATGGGGGTTTTACTGACTCAAAGACAGCGGTTAAGCCACATTCATCGTCTTATGCGTATCAATCAAATGCTGCACCACACCCGGGTCCGCCAGGGTCGAGATATCACCCAACCCATCGTACTCAGCCGTCGCAATCTTGCGCAGAATCCGGCGCATGATCTTGCCCGAACGCGTCTTCGGCAGCCCCGGTGCCCACTGGATCACATCCGGTGAAGCAATCGGCCCGATCTCTTTACGCACCCAGTTCTTCAGCTCCAGACGCAGCTGCTCGGTCGGTTCTTCACCATTTTTCAGGGTGACGTAGACATAAATGCCCTGCCCCTTGATGTCGTGCGGCACACCGACCACGGCAGCCTCGGCAACTTTCGGGTGTGCAACCATTGCGCTCTCGATCTCGGCGGTGCCCATACGGTGGCCGGAAACGTTCAGCACGTCGTCCACGCGACCCGTGATCCAGTAGTAACCATCTTCGTCACGTCGCGCACCGTCACCGGTGAAGTACATGCCGCGGAAGGTCTTGAAGTAGGTGTCGACGAAGCGGTCGTGATCGCCATACAGCGTACGCGCCTGGCCTGGCCACGAATCGAGAATGACCAGGTTGCCCTCGGCCACGCCTTCGATGATGTTGCCCAGGTTGTCGACCAACGCTGGCACGACGCCAAAGAACGGACGCGCCGCAGAACCCGGCTTGAGGGCGTGAGCGCCGGGCAGCGGGCTCATCATGTTGCCGCCGGTTTCGGTCTGCCACCAGGTATCGACGATCGGGCAACGGGATTTGCCGACGTTCTTGTAGTACCAGTCCCAGGCTTCCGGGTTGATGGGCTCACCCACCGAACCGAGCAGACGCAGGCTGCTGCCGTCAGCGCCTTCAACCGCTGCAGTGCCAGCCGCCATCATCGCGCGAATGGCGGTCGGTGCGGTGTAGAGGATGTTGACCTTGTGCTTGTCGACGATCTTCGCCACCCGGGTGATGTCCGGGTAATTCGGCACGCCTTCGAACAGCAGCGTGGTCGCGCCGTTGGCCAATGGGCCGTAGACGATATAGCTGTGGCCAGTGACCCAGCCGACGTCAGCGGTGCACCAGTAGACTTCACCGGGACGGTAGTCGAACACGCGCTCGTGGGTCATCGCCGCGTACAACAGGTAACCGGCGGTGGTGTGCTGCACGCCCTTCGGCTTGCCCGTGGAACCGGAGGTGTAGAGGATGAACAGGGCTTCTTCGGCGCCCATCTCCTTCGGCGCGCAAACACTGCCCGCCACTTTCATCAGGTCTTCGAACCAGATGTCGCGATGCTGGTTCCACTTGATGTCGCCGCCGGTGCGCTTGCACACGATGACTTTCTGAATGCTGCTGGTTTCCGGGTTGGTCAGCGCGTCGTCGACGTTGGACTTGAGCGGGATTTTCTTGCCCGCACGAATGCCTTCGTCCGCAGTGATCACCACTTTGGAGCGGCAGTCGATGATGCGACCGGCCAGGGCTTCCGGCGAGAAACCACCGAACACCACCGAGTGAATCGCGCCGATCCGGGTGCAGGCCAGCATGGCGACCACAGCTTCAGGGATCATCGGCATATAGATAGTCACCACGTCGCCGCGGTGCACATCCTGGCCGCGCAGGGCGTTGGCGAACTTGCAGACTTGTTCGTGCAGCTCGCGGTAGGTGATGTTGCGGCTTTCGGAAGGGTCATCCCCTTCCCAAATGATCGCGATTTGATCGCCGCGCTCGGCCAGATGACGATCGAGGCAGTTGTAGGAAACGTTCAGGGTGCCATCGGCAAACCATTTGATATCAACGTGGTGATCGTCAAAGGAAGTCTGCTTCACCGTGGTGAAAGGCTTGATCCAGTCGAGGCGCTTGGCTTGCTCGCGCCAGAAGCCGTCCGGGTTGACGACCGACTGCTGGTACATGGCTTTGTAGGTTGCCTCGTCGGTCAGCGTGTTGGCTGCTACCTCGGGACGGACGGGATACAGGGAAGCCGCACTCATCTTTCTTACCTCGGTGAAATAGTTGTTTTTGTATGACCCTGTTGTAGCCGGGCCAGCCGTATAGAACCATTCGACGATGGTAGTAACAAGCCCCTACAAATTATCGTGATAAGCCTCAAACGCCCGCCACGACGCCTGTAGGAGCAGGGTTTGCCCTCGAATGCGATATCACTGAAAACTTAAACCTGAAGATCAACAACGCTCACTTTGTAGCAGCTGGCGAAGCCTGCGTCCGGCTGCGAATCAGTCGTGAAATCTGATAGCGCAGTTTCGCCTGACACACCGCATGCCCCGAAATGACGACTGCTTCGCAGCCGGACGCAGGCTTCGCCAGCTGCTACAAGTCGTGTGTTAGCGCTGGGAAACACCGATTGTTACGAAATCTGTCAAAGGTGTTTATCAAAACCCCACCTATATGAATTCACCCCCCGCGCCTAAAATCCAACTCGCCAACCAGGCAAGTGATTAACCCAGTTGCAGCCCCCACGAAGGCAGTTAATCCAAGACTCTTGTTAAAGCTCCACACGCAACCCCAAAAAGGTTGCGTGACCCCATTCGACCTCTAAAAGGTAAATTTGAAATGAAAGCTTTATTAGTTCTGGCCCTCTCCAGTCTGTGCGTAACCGCCATGGCAGACGAGGTCCCGACTGATGTCGCACAGCAAAAACCGGCCATCGAGGAATACACTTACTCCACTCACCTGGACATCGCCAAAGTTGTCTCCATGAGTGAAATCCCGAATGTGTGCGAAGTGGTTCCAATGAAAATGGAATACGACGACTCCACCGGTCAACGCCACATCCTGCGTTACAGCGTCATGGGTAACGGCTGCTCCAACGGCTGATCACCCGCTCCCCCTTTATACGGTTTGACCCGTCCGCCCGTCATTCCAGGCAGATGAAGCGCCAAACCGTATAGATCGATTTATACGATTGTTTTAAGCACTTATTTGCGCTTTTTAATCGATTTATCAGGCGTAGTATGAATTCCACACCCAAGGCACAAAACGCCAACGAACCTGGAGCCACTACCATGAAAACCAAACTGATCCTCGCCCTGACCCTGTCTGTACTGGCCGCAAACACCTTTGCCGCCGACGGTTATGACCGCACCGGCTCGGCCACTTTCACCCACGAAGCAGCCGTTGCTGCAGATGGTTACGACCATACCGGTTCAGCGTCTTTCGCTGCCGATGGTTCGGATCACGTCGGTGCAGGCAAACTGGCTTCTGATGGCTTTGATCATACGGGCGCTGCCAAAGTAGCTGCCGACGGTTTCGATCACACTGGCGCCGCGAAAGTCGCAGCCGATGGCGCCGATCACGTAGGTGCCGCTCGTTACAGCTGATCCTATAGCGTGACTTTACAGCCCGACCCCGGTCGGGCTTAGTTGTGTCTAGGGCTATGGAAAAACGCCTTTAAACACAAGATGTAGTGAAAAACGTGATTTTTTGGCTATTTTTTGAACAAAAAATCAGCACGTCAAAATTTAAGAAAAAAAATCTTCAGCCGCGATATCCAGCCAAAGCCCTGTAAAGCCTCGCTCCGACCGAAAATCCCCTCGCCTCGACCGCTCCATGCGCGGATTCGCCCCACCACGGCCGCAAAAATTTCCCTATAATGCCGGCTTAAACGGGCCTGCAATATCCCCTTACAGGGGTCAAAAGCCAGTCTGAAGCCCACGCAGAACTGTTCACGCAATCTGCGCCCGTCAGCGGCTTCGGTATACCCGTACAAAATTCTGTTTGATGCCTGCGTATAGCTGCTGCAAAAAACGATATTCCTTTAGATCCAACGCGGTCAGACCCGACCGTGTGAAAAATCATCACACGGGCATCTGGCCCTCACGCAGGAGACGACACGTCATGCTGAGCTGGGACGAATTCGACAAAGAAGACAGCGCCGAAACCGTGGTCAAAGGCGCCAACGCCGGCCACGCGACTGAAGCCAACATGGACCGCCTCGACACCGCAGGTGGTGTTGCCGCTCAAGAAGCTCGCGCTGTAACCGCGTCTGACTCCGCCGCCATCGCTCGCGCCAAGGCCGCCCTGGACAACCTCGACATCGCCGAAGGCCTCGCCGAACTCGAAGGCGCCTCCGCCCGTGTGGCCGTCGACGAAAAGCGCATGATCAACTGCCGCGCCGACCTCAACCAACTCGTACCTTTCAAGTACGACTGGGCCTGGCAGAAGTACCTGGACGGTTGCGCAAACCACTGGATGCCGCAAGAAGTCAACATGACCGCCGACATCGCCCTCTGGAAAGATCCGGAAGGCCTGACCGACGACGAGCGCCGCATCGTCATGCGCAACCTCGGCTTCTTCTCCACCGCCGACTCCCTGGTTGCCAACAACCTGGTCCTGGCCGTATACCGCCTGATCACCAACCCGGAATGCCGCCAGTACATCCTGCGCCAGGCGTTCGAAGAGGCGATCCACACCCACGCCTACCAGTACTGCATCGAATCGCTGGCCATGGATGAAGGCGAGATCTTCAACATGTACCACGAGATCCCATCGGTCGCGAAAAAAGCCACCTGGGGCCTCAAGTACACCCGTTCGATCTCCGATCCGAAGTTCGAAACCGGCACCGTCGAAACCGACAAAGAACTGCTGCGCAACCTGATCGCCTACTACTGCGTTCTGGAAGGCATCTTCTTCTACTGCGGCTTCACCCAGATCCTCTCCATGGGCCGTCGCAACAAAATGACCGGCGTCGCCGAGCAGTTCCAGTACATCCTGCGCGACGAATCCATGCACCTGAACTTCGGCATCGACGTGATCAACCAGATCAAAATCGAAAACCCGCACTTGTGGGATGCTGAAATGAAGGAAGAAGCTTCGCAGATGATTCTGCAAGGCACTCAGCTGGAAATCGAATACGCACGCGACACCATGCCTCGCGGCGTGCTGGGCATGAACGCAGCGATGATGGAGGACTACCTGAAGTTCATCGCTAACCGTCGTCTGTCGCAGATTGGATTGAAGGAAGAGTATCCAGGGACGACTAACCCGTTCCCTTGGATGAGCGAGATTATGGACTTGAAGAAAGAGAAGAATTTCTTTGAGACGCGGGTTATTGAGTATCAGACTGGTGGGGCGCTTAGCTGGGATTGATGGCTGAGTTCGCCACGATTTGATGATTTGAATCTGAATCATTAAATCAAAAATCTGAAAGCCCCGATCTTATCGGGGCTTTTTTATTGCGTAGGAAAAAGCTTACCTACGCTCTCAATTGTTGCTAAACCTCCCACAGCTATTTCAGTTTCGTCCGTATTGTCGGCCGATTAATGCGTCGTTAAGCTCTGTTACAGGTGCCTAAGAAACGCCCAACGTAGAAGCTGCTCACTGATTCAAAATCGCGCATGTCTCGAAGACACGTGTGCGACATTTTGTTTGTAGTGAGTGCTTGTTGGGATTTTCTTCAATCCTCTACGTCGGGTTTTGGCTCTATCCAAAAACAAACGTAGAGGTAATGGAAGATGCCCATATCGACTCTCCTCCGCTTCTCCATCTCGGAGATCGGTCATGCTTGATCCATTCATACCAACGGTATTCACCCGCCATCACCTTCGTCTCCACGCCCTTCTTCTGGAAAACCAACCGTGGTTTTGTGCTCGTGAACTGGGTCGGTTAATGGGCTTCCATCTCAGTGATCGTGCAGTCAACAAGTTGGACGAGGATCAGCGGCATATGCTGTTGATTAACTACAACGGCAAGCCTGAGAACCAACTGATGATTAGCGAGTCCGGTGCGTATGCCTTGTTGGTGTATCACTACGTGCCAGGGAATCGGTTGTTGCGCGAGTGGTTGACCCATCAGGTGGTGCCGGCCCTGCGCGATGCAGGGAAGTCAAACAATACTGATCGGCCCATGTTGAGTTTGCTGGATTGGCCGGAGATGTCGTTGAGCTTGTTGCATTGGCAGAATGAGGGTTGGATTCGGCTGCGGGACATGCCTTATTTGTTGTTAGGCCGCACACGTCGGCGCGCGCCAGCTGTTAAGCCTTGGTGGCGAAAGGTTTTGGGCGTGTTTCAGCTTTCAAAGCATCCGGTCGGTTAGGTTTTGTAGAATCGCGCGAAGGAAACGTCGTACTTTTCTGTAGGAATTTTCGTAGACAGCCGTGATGGCCACTCAGTATCGTCCGAGGGTTTTCAGCCCTCGGCGATTTTATGAGCGACAAGAATAAAGACACTGACTGGAGCATTCCTGAGATTGAGGCTGCAGTTGACGCCTATCTGAAGATGTTTGAGTTAGAGCGAACCGGCCAAAAATTTAGCAAGGCACATGAGAATCGCGTACTGCGTGCATCAGCCCTACCCACCCGCACCAAAGGCTCAGTTGAATTCCGGATGCAGAATATCTCTGCTGTTCTAATGAGAATGCATCGGGAGTACATAAAAGGGTACAAGCCAGCCAGAAACGTAGGGGCAAACGTTGAGCCAGCAATCCGAGCCGTATTGATTGAAAAGGGGGTCACGCCAGGAGATCCAACGGCTCCTACTGCTGATGATGAAGTGCTAGAGCGGCGAGCGGCGGCACTGGAAAAGCTGCCTCTCGAGAATGAACCTGTGGGGATTTTGAAGCCCAAGCGTGCTCCTGCCCAAGGTACAGCTTATATACGCGACCCGAAGGTTAGAGCCTGGGTTCGCAAGAAAGCCAAAGGGATATGTGAAGGGTGTGGTCAACCGGCGCCATTCACTAAAGATGACTTGCCCTACCTTGAAGTTCACCACGTTAAGCACTTGGCGAATAAGGGTTCTGATCAAGCTAGCAACGCTGTGGCGCTTTGTCCGAACTGCCATCGACGCTGTCACCACTCGAATGACAGTGAGGGATTCACTGAGTCGCTTTATCAGCAAGTGAAGCGATTGAGACGTGAGTAATTGGACTGCATAGAACCTGTGGCGAGGGGATTTATCCCCGTTGGGCAGCGAAGCAGCCCCAAAACTGCCAAATGCGGTCAATCAGAAAGATCCATTTATTCGCTTTGCGACTGCTCCGCAGCCGAACGGGGATAAATCCCCTCACCACAGATTCATGCCTAGCTTACTGTGTTCATGTTAGGAATCGCGAGCAGGCTCGCTCCCACAGGTTTGGCGTGTTGCCGTTGAAATTAAAGGGTTCTGAAAACAGTCAGTGCAACCCGCCACGCCTCCCGCTATTAATACGCCACTGTTCTCCCTCAGACCCGAGCCCACCATGAAATTCGACCTCGCCTACTGCCTAAGCCTCGACGACAAGCTGTCGATCTATGACGTGCGCGATTTGAATTTCGACGAGACCATGGCGTTCGATTCCGCGAAAGAACATTTCCAATGCCCCAATGACGCCTGCAGGGCGGCGTTCGATGCCGCAAATGTGTTGACGACGTTCAACGCCAAAAACGTGAATTACGTTCGCACCCCGCATTTCAAAAATACGCCAAGCACCCGGCATGTTGAGGATTGCCCTTATGTCAGTCTCAAATCGCCGGCGCCTGGAGTGGACGCGGATGCGGCGGAAACGGATGACAGTCGCGAGGAACATTTCCCATCGGAGTTGTTGCTGACTCGACGTGAGTATGTGCGCAAGCCTTCGAACACGACGGTGGTGGCGGATGTAGTTCGTGAGGAGGCGAAACCGTATTTAGCCGCAGGAGATGTCGAAAAACCTGCCCACGATTCCGCTCCAGACAAGACCAGCATCTTCGCCCATCCAGTGGAGTGTTTCGTCTCGAACTTCGAAGACAAAGACCTGCTCAAGCGCATGCCTTTGAAGATTGGCGAGCACACGGCGCCCTACGGGTCATTCTTCAAGAAGATCGAATACCTGACGGACAACAAGGGACTGATTTACTGGGGCAAGATCAAGGAGATCAAGGATTACACACAGAGCTTTCGCATCGATTTCGAACAGAAGGTCTGGTTCAAGCAAGCGGACGAGGCGAAGAAGAAGCCGTACTCAGTCAATGTGTACCTGAGCAAGAAGCTGATCGACAACTACCGCAAGCGCAAAGCGTTTCTGGAAGAGATCAAGCACGCCATCGAGAGTGGGAAGGACTTGTATTGCTTCTTTTATGGCGTGACGCCGGAGTTGAAACAGGTGCCGAGCAAGAAGAACCCCGAGCAGACGTTCGGGGTGTTCAGTGCAAATATCGAGAACCTGGATCACTTCATTATTCGGGAAGCGCCGGGGTTGGCGCAGCAGTGATCAGCTTTGTTGGAGTTGTCGCTCAGTCTTTTTGACCTTTAATGCCTCTGAGGAAGTCGTTCGCGTACTCATCCGGCTAGCTGAAGCACATGCTCAGCATGACCAACATTAACAAACCAACATAAACCCGCGCATGCACCCGATCCGGAATCCGACCGATCCATGGCGTAGCCAATCGAATACCCAATAACGACCCCATCGTCAAAACCGCAAACGCCAGCAGATCCACATAGCCGATGAACCACGTCCCCAGATCAAACTCGGTGAACCCCGCCATCCCCATGTAAGTTAGCGTTCCTGCCACCGCCACGGGCAGGCTCAGCGGATTCGCCATGGACGTCGCCTGGGTCATGCTCAACCCGCAGCGCCGCAACAAAGGCACAGTCATGACGCTACCGCCTACGCCAAGAAACGTAGCAATAGCGCCGATTCCTACACCGCCACCAGAAACTTCCGCCCTTCCCAATTGACGTGGGATTTCGTTATCGGTTTGCGTAAGAAATCCGCGTCTGAGCAGGCAATCCAGAATGGTTACGCCCAGATAGGCGATGAAGGCATAGCGAATCACCTCGCCACTGACCCACATCGCCGCGACCGCGCCAACGACTGCACCCACTCCGATGTACCCGCCCAACGGCCACAAGTAATCTCGGATCAGATTGCCGGCGCGACGGTGTTTCGCGGTGGCAAGCAGTGCGTTGACGATCATGACGCAGGTCGAGGTAGCGACAGCAATATGCATCGCCGATTGGCCGATGGAGTCGTCTGCGCCGTTGCTGGTCATAAGCATGCGGTACAGCAATGGCACGACCACGAAGCCGCCGCCAAAGCCAAACAGCACAGCGGTAGCGCCCGTCATGCAGCCGAAAAGTGTCAGCAGTAAATAGAACATCGCGTGTCGTCCGCTGGTTGAGGGGGGACGACGATAAACCGGCCGGGGTTGGCTCGCTTCAGCAAGCCAGCCAATAATGTTCGCGTTTACGCCAATCGCCGGATGTCTCAATGCGCAATGTTTCAATTGATCTGCTGGATGACACGCCGCGACCCGTGGTAGCGACCGGTTCGGATTATTCGTACGGGCATCTGTTACCCCGTCATACGCACCGGCGCGCACAACTGTTGTATGGGGCAACCGGGGTGATGCAGGTGAGTACGCACGACGGCAACTGGGTCGTGCCACCGCAGCGTGCGGTGTGGATACCAGCGGGCATTGTTCACGAAGTGGTGATGTTAGGGGTGAGCACCCGCAGCCTTTACATCGAACCGGGGACTGTCGATCTGGGGAGTCGTTGTCAGGTGATCAATGTTTCGCCGTTGATGCGACATTTACTGATGGAGGCAGTGGAGATTCCCTTAACGTATGACGAGGCCGGGCGCGATGGAGCGCTGATCGATTTGCTGCTGCACGAATTGGCACGCAGTACTCATTTACCGCTGCACATTCCGTTGCCTGTGGACCCCCGGCTCCTCGGGTTGTGCCAAGGTTTCGTACAGCATCCCGATGCACACCAGTCGCCGCAGCAGTGGGCTGATCATTTGCATACCAGTCTGCGCACGTTCAATCGTCTTTTTCGCCAGCAGACCGGCTTGAGTTTCAGTCAGTGGCGACAGCGCGCCTGCGTGGTGTTAGCACTGGCGCGGTTGGCGGAAAGTGAACCCGTAACGCGGATTGCGCTGGACTTCGGTTACGACAGCCCCGCAGCGTTCTCAACAATGTTCCGCCGCGTCCTGGGACAGGCGCCGTCCGTCTGGTTGAACACGACCAAATAGGAGAATCGAAAAAATCAATTTGATCCGGGCGCAAAACAACTGTACAAAAACACAGTACATTTAAAACCAGCACTCTCGAGCCCGGAGAACACCATGGCCTCTCACGCGATCAAAATCACCCTGGAACGCATCGCCCTTTTTCAATTCACCCCCGCCCACTGTGCCCAAGCCCGGGCAATGCTGGGTTGGAGTATCGAAGAGTTGTCCCGGGAATCCGGGGTGTCGGTAGAGGCCATTCAGCGATTCGAGAATGAGCAAACCGTGCTGGATGTCACTCGATTGGCGTTGGCTTATCGGCTGGAATCCGAAGGCCTGGCGTTCTTCCCAGGGTTTGCGCCGGGTAGAGGGATGAACGTGCGAGGGTCTACGCCTAATCCAGTTGGGCGGGCGGATTATGCGATGGTTGAGTAAAAAATCATGGATGGAAGATTATCCCCATATAGATATATTCTCGTAAGCGTAAAAGGAGCGCAGGACCACGCAAGAGGATCATAAAATGATTGAAATCGAAGAAGGCAGTGGCAACGTCTACGAAGATCTCGGGACACCTGACGCCAGTGAAATGCGAGTCAAATCCCAGTTGGCGGCAAAGATCGGCGAGATCATTAAAGCTCGTCATTTGACTCAGGTTCAGGCGTCCGAGATTTTAGGACTGTCACAACCGAAACTCTCCGAAATGTTGCGAGGAAAGTTTCGTGGCATCAGCGAGTCCAAAATGTTGGATTGCCTTTTACTACTTGGGAGAGACGTTCAAATCGTCGTTAAGTCAGCCCCCGTTCAAGAAAAGAGGGCCGGATTGAAGTGGTTTTCACCTGAAGCGTGCTGGGTTGCTAATCACAAACTAAGGTTTGAATTGAGGCACTTGCCGCGCATGGGACGCTTGTTCATAGCCATAAGCCAATGCCAACAGCGTGGCTTCGCTCCACCGTGTTCCGAAGAAGAATACCGACGTTGGCACCCCGCTTTCTTCAATGCCGGAAGGCATCATGATGCCGGGATATCCAGCCAGGGATATGACGTTCAACCCCGGTGAACCGACGTCCATGACCACGGCATCCAGTTGATGCGTTGCCAGCAATTCATCGATGACCGCTGCGTTTTCCCGTTGAATGTTCTGCCACAACTCGTTGTAGGTAGGTTCGTCAAAAACAACGTTTTCGACCTGCTTCAAGAAGGCGTGCCCATGCCCCTCTGTGCCGGGAGCGTTTTCGGTGAAGCGCACAATTTCTTCTACGCTATCGACCGCAAGACCCGTTCGGGTCGCAAGGTATTTCGGAATGTATTTTTTGAAGCTCATCGACAGGGCCTTTTCTATCCCTGGGGAATCAGGATCTTTGAACTCGACCGGTATCAACGTGGCGCCTGCGGCCTGCATGACCTCCAACGCTTCTGAAAACTGCGGATCGTCTTTCATGGCTTGACCGCTGGCGTCGAACTTGACCGGATAGCCGATGCGCCGCGCAACCAGTGAGTCGGGTTGCAGCAGTGCCGTGTAATCCATCCCTTTGAGGGCGTGAGGTTGTTTGACCGGATCGGCGTCGTCACTGCCCGCCATGGCGTTCAACAGCAATGCGGCGTCCCTGACGGTTCGTGTCATCGGCCCTGGCGTGTCGAGTTTGGGCGCCAAAGGGACGATGCCACTGCGACTCAACAACCCTGTCGTGGGTTTGAGGCCTACCACGCCATTGAGGGAGGCTGGGCAGATGATCGAGCCAGAGGTTTCGGTTCCAACGGTTAACGGTGCAAAACCTGCGGCCACTGCCGCACCGGAGCCCGAGCTTGAGCCGCAGGGTGTGACACTCAGCACATGGGGATTTTTGGTCTGTCCACCGCGTCCGCTCCAGCCTGGAGGGATTTCGGGATCGCGGAAGTTAGCCCATTCGCTGAGATTGGTTTTGCCCAGGATGACCGCTCCCTCAGCCCTGAGACGTTGTACGACAAAAGCATCCTGCGCGGCGGGTTGCCCGACCATGGCCAAAGACCCGGCACTGGTTTGCATCTGGTCGGAGGTGTCGATGTTGTCCTTGAGCAGGACTGGAATGCCATGCAACGGACCACGAATGCGCCCCTGCTGTCGCTCCTGGTCCAGTGAAGCGGCGATGTCCAGCGCATCCGGGTTGAGCTCGATGATCGAATTGATTGCCGGGCCGTTTTTATCCAGCGCCTCGATACGCTGTTGCAGGTGCTGCACGATTTTCACAGCGGTTAGCTGGCCACGATCCATTCTTTTGCCGAGCTCATCGACACTCAAGTATTCCAGCCTCGACTCGGGTGCAGGCGTTTGCGCATGGGCGGCGCCAGCGATCGAAAGCAGGACAATGGCGGACAGCCGCGTCATGCGGCCTTGCAAATTTACATCCATGTGAACGGTATCCTTGTGATGACTGATGGCGAGTGACAAAGCTCACTCGCTTTCCAGCCTACCGACGCAGCCAGGAATGTGTGTCATCACTGATCGTCAGATCACGTATGAATGCGCCCTTTACGCTGTAGCCGCTTTATCCAAGGCTTTGCTGGTTCTGATACACCTGCTGCTCTACGTCATACCACCAGGCTGCGCCACGGGACGGGTACTTCACGTTGAATGCAGCCCCCATCTGCGGCGTAGTAATCGACACATTGCGCTCCCACGCCAACGCCAGAATACGGTCGAACGGTTCGTACCAGGCATGCATCGACAAATCGAAAGTCCCGTTGTGAATCGGCAACAACCAGCGTCCTTTCAGGTCTATGTGCGCCTGCAGGGTCTGCTCCGGTTGCATGTGCACGTGCGGCCAGTCGACGTTGTATGCACCGGTTTCCATGAGCGTCAGGTCGAACGGGCCGTACTGTTCACCGATGCGTTTGAAGCCATCGAAATAGCCGCTGTCACCGCTGAAGAAAATCCGCGTATCACCCTCGATCATCACCCACGACGCCCACAACGTCGTGTTGCCGTCGAACAGGCCCCGGCCGGAAAAGTGCTGCGAAGGTGTGGCGATGAATTGGATGCCCTCTACCTCGGTGCTCTGCCACCAGTCCAATTGGCGCACCTTGTTCGCATCGACGCCCCACTTGATCAAGGTATCGCCGACACCCAGTGGCGCGAGGAAGTAGTTGGTCTTGTCCGCGAGCCTGAGCACAGCCTGATAATCCAGGTGGTCATAGTGATCGTGGGACAGGATCACCGCCTCAATGGGTGGCAATTCCTCAAGACTGATGGGGGGCTGATGAAAGCGTTTCGGCCCGGCCCACTGGACCGGCGAGGCGCGTTCGGCGAAGACCGGATCGGTGATCCAGAATTTGTCCCGCAGTTTGAGCAGCACGGTGGAGTGGCCCAGGCGGTAAACGCTGTGATTGGGCGCAGCGATCAACGCGGCTTGCGTCAGGGTTTCCACCGGCACGGCAGCGGTCGGACGAGTGTTGCGCGGTTTGTGGAAAATCACGTTCCACATGATGCGCAAGGTTTTACGAAAGCCTTCGCGTTTGACCGGCGCATGGTTTCGAAAAAGCCCTTCGACCTGCCGGGAAGATTCAGGGGGTTGGGCGTTGTCCGCCGCGGAATTTGAAATGGCCATGAATGAATGACTCCAGAATGACCGCAATCAATACGGTGCTTCTCGGTGGAACGGTAAATGGCCAAGCATGCACGCATCAGCCGAAGTTTCTATTTTTGACCGCGCAGCATTAACAAAACATTACACTGCACAGTGTAGTTTCAAGGTTGCATCAAAGTGGATCACAAGTAAACTACCAAGTGTAATTCCTTTTTCTTCCTGCCGAAGCGTACTTATGACAGCTCCAAAGCGCCTGACCGACCGAAAACGTGAAGCCATCATCCTGGCGGCGATTGCCGAATTCCGTGCCAACGGTTTCGACATCACCAGCATGGACAAGATCGCTGCTACGGCGGGCGTTTCGAAGCGCACGGTGTACAACCATTTCCCGAGCAAGGAAGAATTGTTCGCCGAAATCCTCAATCAATTGTGGTCGCGGGTGACGGAGGAAAAGGAAACGTACTACCACGCTGATCAGCCGTTACGCGACCAAATGCGCCTGATACTGATGGCGAAGTTGCAAACCCTCGGCGATGAAAACTTTCTCGACCTGGCACGCGTTGCCATCGCCGCGACTATTCATTCCCCCGAACGCGGGCAGAACATGGTTGCGCGCATGGGCGAGCGAGAAGAGGGCCTGACAGTGTGGATTCGCGCAGCTCAGGCGGATGGTCGGTTGAAACCGGTCGACCCGGCATTTGCTGCGCAGCAAATCCAGGGAATCCTCAAGTCCTTTGCGTTCTGGCCGCAAATTTCCATGGGGCTGCCAGGCCTTGAATCCGACATGCAAAACACAGTCGTCGACGCTGCGCTGGACATGTTCCTGGCCTGTTACGAGCTGCGATAAATGACAATGTCTGCGGCAGGGGTCAAGGTTTCGCCGACGCTAAATTAAACATCACGATGTGTTTCAGAATGAAACTGGCGCGGGCGCTATAGTGATCTTCAGTCCCACCGACCCGTAGAGGGCATCATGACCACGCCGACCGAAACCCAGCCCGCCCCCCACGTCGATCACCGGCGTTTTCTCCGCCATCACGATCACTTGGCGCCGACCTTTGGCAACGACAAGTTTGCCTTGCGCGCCGAAGCCTTTGCCCGGTTCTTCGGCACGCCGACCTTCTTGGGTGCGCAGACGCTGATCGTCGTGTTGTGGGTGTGCCTCAACGTCTTTGGCGTAGCGCACTTCGATCTGTATCCGTTCATCCTCCTGAACCTCGCGTTCAGCCTGCAATCGGCCTATGCCGCGCCGCTGATCCTGCTCGCCCAGACCCGCCAGGCAGCGCGGGACAAGGCCCAGTCGGACGCCGATGCGCAGCACCGTGAAGCACTGGCCGTGGCCAATTCCGAACGTCAGGCACAAGCTGCGCAGAACTCCGCTCAACTGCTGGAACTGCTCGAGCAAAACACCCGACTGACCGAAATGACCAAATCGCTGACCGAGCGCATCGAAAACCTCACCTCGGAAATGCACCAGCACTTTGTGCTCAAGGATCAGCCCAAGGCCTGATGCGTCTCACGACACCTTCAGCGCTTGCCCGAGCTCATATGAGGGTATGCAGGGTTGAGCGGGCGTATGCGTTCAAGCTGTGAATGATGCGGTGTTCTTCAGGTCGTCATCGCGAGCAGGCTCACTCCTACAAGGGTTCGGTGCTGGACACCCAACAGGTGATCAACGCAATCCCCTGTAGGAGTGAGCCTGCTCGCGATGGGGCCAGCAAAAACACCTCAAATCTCAGCCCTGAACAAGGCTCCGAACCGCCGCAATCTCCGGCACATCCTGCCGATTCATGTACACCCGCAACGGTTCGGTAATGTTGATCCGGTCATCAATATTCTGGTCCAGCAACAACTGAATCAACTCGCGTTTAAGTGTCATGCCCTGCTCCGAATCAGCCGCCCAGACGAATTCGCTGGTGGGAATAATGCCGTCGTCCGCCACGTCCATCCCGAAGGAGTCTTCGCTGAAACGCACGATGTACTGACCGGTTTTGCGATTGAGGCCGACAAAGCCTTTGAGTTGGTCGGCGGCCTGGCAGATGAGCTGGGAAGTGATGCGCATGATAAACCTCACAAAAGGTCGAAAAGGACCGGTGATCGATGGTTTACACGCAGGGCAAGCGATCGGATTTCCCTCTGCCGGGGAAACGCCAGGGGCAAGAGTACTGCAAAGAACCGCACAAACGTGCTCAAAATATCTGCTTTAAACAGGTTTATGTCGGTCTGGCGATAGCGCTCAAAGTCCTCAGTTGTTAAAAGGGACGTCTTTGAATCTCTGCGAAAGGACCTCGACCATGCCTGTCACCTTCACCAAAAGCGCCCTGCTGCTGAGTGTACTGCTCGGCCTCGGCCAGGCTCAGGCTGCCAGCGAGCCAAGCCCCACGGCGCTGGCGACCCGTATGGGCATCCCGCACCCAGCGGTGATCGCACACCGTGGCGCCTCGTTTGATGCCCCGGAATCCACCGCGGCGGCCTACAAACTGGCCCGCGACCTGGGAGCCGATTACCTGGAAATGGACCTGCAGCGCAGCAAGGATGGCGTGCTGTTCGCCCTGCACGATGACAACCTGCAACGCACCACTGACGTCGCCACCAAATTCCCTGAGCGCAAGGACAGCCCGGCCAATGCGTTCACCCTCGCCGAACTGAAAACCCTCGACGCTGGCAGCTGGTTCAACACCGCGTACCCGGACCGCGCGCGCCCATCCTTCGTCGGCCTGAAAATCCTGACACTCGACGAAATCATCGACATCGCCCAAGGCAACCCGCTGCATAAGCCCGGGCTGTACATCGAAACCAAAGAGCCGAAACAGTTTCCCGGCCTCGAACGCGACCTCAAGGAAAAACTTCAGGACCGCGGCTGGTTGAGCCCTGCCGGTTCGAAACTGGCGAAAAGCGAATTGGCGGTCGGCCAGGGTAAAGGCAAAGTTGTGCTGCAAACCTTCGAGAAGAGCAGCCTCGAACTGCTCGAAAAGGAAATGCCGCAAGTGCCGAAGATCCTGCTGCTGTGGGTCGGCCCAGGCAGTATCGAGCCTAAATCCAGCGTGACGTTCGCGCAGTCCGGCGACAAGGACAAAGCCACTTACTACGCCAAACAGGAACCGAAGAGCAAAGCCGAATTCCAGCAATGGATCGAGTACGCCAAAGCCCAGGGCGCCATAGGCACCGGGCCTTCTGTGGCGCTGACCAAGGGCGGTGATCAGAGCTATTCCGATCTGGTGCAACCTTGGATGAATCAGTACACCCACGACCAAGGTCTGCTGGTGCATGCCTATACGGTCGACGATGCTGTGGATTATCAGAAGGTCATGGATGCCGGTGTGGACGGCATCTTCACCAACCGCGCCAGCGAACTATTGAAGTTCTATAAACGCCCGGCGGCGGCCAGTGTTGCTCAGTTGCTGCGCAACAACGGGTATTGATTGAAGACCGAGTCGACCCTATTCGCGAGCAAGCTTTGCTCCCACAGATCCTGCTACCCCCGGATTGGAGCATGACCTGAAGGAGCAAGGCTTGCCCGCGATGCTTTTTTGCCGGCTCAATAGAATTAAGCCTGAATTAAGTTGCCACAGTTAATCTGATCCCACTTAAACAGCTCATCCAAGGAAAGAACCTCATGAAAACTTTGACTGCTATGTTCACAGCTGCTGCCCTGACCCTCACCGCTGGCCTGGCCCAGGCCGATGTGCCGGTCGATCAGATTCCGCAACTGGTGAAAGACGGCAAGATCAAGCCGCTGGAAGAACTGAACAAGGTCGTACTGAAGCTGCACCCAGGTGCCACGATTACCGACAGCGACCTGGACAACCACTTCAACGGTTATGAATACGAAGTCGAACTGCGTGACGCCCAAGGCGTTGAATGGGACGTTGACTTGAACGCTGCTACTGGCGAAGTCCTGAAGAACAAAAAAGACGACTGATTAAACACCTAAAAAAAAGCCGCACGATCCTCGGATCGTGCGGCTTTTTTTGCATCCGCGATTTGATCAGGCGAACGCCCGGAACCACCCTGCTATCAAGCGCTCAGGCGCGCCGTCACTTCATTCAGCTGGCCCGACAACCCGTGCAGGTTGTGGCTAGCCGCCTCAGTGCGCTGCACGTTGTCCAGGTTGGTGCTGGCGATGCTGGTGATTTCCGTGAGGTTGCGCGAAATGTCTTCGGCCACTGACGTCTGCTCCTCGGCAGCCGTGGCGATCTGACGATTCATGTCGCGAATCGCTTCCACCGCGTGGGTGATGCGTTCGAGCATCGCCCCCGCCTGGGTCACCTGCTCGACGCTTTCTTCACTGCGCGACTGACCGCTTTCAATCGCCTGGGCCGCGTCCACTGCACCGGTTTGCACGGTCTGGATAATCTGGTTGATCTCGATGATCGACGCCGCCGTGCGCTGGGCCAGGCTACGAACTTCATCGGCCACCACGGCAAACCCGCGCCCGGCTTCACCGGCACGGGCCGCTTCGATGGCTGCGTTAAGCGCCAGCAGGTTGGTCTGTTCGGCGATACCGCGAATCACTTCCAGCACCTTGCCGATACGTCCACTGTCGGTTTCCAGCTGACGGATCACCGTGGCGGTGCTGGCGATTTCGCCGCGCATTCGGGTGATGGTATGAATGGTGCCCTGCATGACTTTTTCGCCCTGCTGCGCCGACTGGTCGGCATCATCGGCGGCGCGCGCCGCATCGGCCGCATGACGGGCGACTTTCTGCGCGGTGGCGGACATTTCGTTCATGGCCGTGGCCACCTGATCGGTGCGGTTGAACTGCTCGTTGGTGCCGCTGGCCATGAGGCTGGCGATGGACTTCAGCTCGCCGCTCGCGCTGTCCAGATCCGAGGCGCTGCGCTGCAAGCGGGTGAACGTATCAGCGAGGAAATCGCGCAGCAAGTTGGCCGCGACGGCCAGCTTGCCCAACTCATCCTGACGGGTATTGGCCACACGCTCGGCAAAGCGCCCCTGGCTGAGTTGCGCCACATACTCGATCAGTTTGCGGATCGGTTCGACCAGGTTGCGATTGACCAGCCACAGGCTCAACAGGCCAATCAACAGACCCGACGCCAACATCACCACGATCCCCAGCAACACTGTGCGATCTGCACTGGCGCTGATCACGGTCGACTGCTCGACGCCCTGCTTGCGCAACTCGCCGACCAGTTCGCTCATCTGCTCGCTGGCTGCACGATCGACACCTTTGACAGCTGCGTCGCCGGCCGCGGGATCAGCACCCGCGGCCACATAGGCATCGCGCCCCTTCTGATACGCCGCGCCCAGCAGGCGATGCTCATCACGCAGGCGTTCGATGCGTGTCTTGAGTGGTGGCTCGATACCTTTCTGCCCGGCCAGTTCACCGAGGATGTTTTGAACATCGCGCTGACGGTCTTCGAACTGCTTCCAGTACTTGTCCAGATCGGCCGGTTGTTTGCCGCGCAGCAGGACGTTTTTCCATTCCTGAACCTGCACCTTGAATTGCAGGTTGGCTTCATCGATCAACTGCGAGGTGTGCAAAGGTCCTTCGATCAGGTTTGCATAGCTCTGCACGCCACTGGACAGAAAGTGGAAGCAGGCCAGGGCGATCAGCAACATCGCCAGCAAGCTCCCGCTCAACAAGGCAAGGATTTGTGCTCTCAGGGATTTTTGCAAAAACATCGAGGGGAATCTCATGACAGGGATAAGACACGCCCGGCAGGCGTGCAAGATGTCCGGACCTCCCTGTCGGCGACGCTGGTCCACGACCACATCGCGATATTCAGCATCACCGTCATCGGCGTGCCAGAGCCTTTCTTTAATCCTTTCGGCCGTTGGCAGTCACAAACATCAGCGACATCGAACGGTCACAAAACGGTCAAACCTCCTTGCGATGATGCGGCTCCAGTGAACCTGTAAAACCCGCAACAACCGCCTTCGCGCAGCGAGACCTCATGAACCACAGCATCGACCAAAGCCACCGTGATCCGGACCTGTTCGGTCTGCTCTATGGGTTCAGTTTTCGCCCCGGTGAGCGTGGTCGGGAGATCGACTCAGCCATGGCGTTGCAGTGCCTGGAGCAACCGGAAAACAACGACGACTTTCTCTGGCTGCACCTGAACCTCGCGCACGCTGCCTGTGAGCGCTGGATGAAAAGTCACCTGGGATTACCCGACGAGTTTTTCGAAGCGCTGCATGAAGGCTCCCGTTCGACGCGCATCGAACATGTCGATTCCGCCTTGCTGGCGGTGGTCAACGATGTGGTGTTCAACCTCAGCAGCATGGTGTCTTCGGACGTGTCGACGCTGTGGGTGTGCGCACGCAGCCGCCTGATCATCAGCGCGCGCCTGCAACCCTTGCACTCGGTGGACAAGCTGCGTACGTCGGTGAAGGCCGGCGAACGTTTTCGCTCCCCGCTGGAATTGCTGGTGCACTTGCTGCGCGACCAGGGTGAAGTCCTGACGCAAATCGTGCGCAGGACCAGCCAGAGCGTCGACCAGATCGAAGACGAGTTGCTCTCCTCGCGGCTGTCCACCAACCGCGCCGAGCTGGGCGCCAACCGGCGGGTGCTGGTGCGTTTGCAACGCCTGCTGGCGCTGGAGCCAGGCTCGTTATTGCGCTTGCTCAATCGCCCGCCGCAATGGCTGCAGAAGGAAGACGTGAAGGAGCTGCGCAAGTCCACCGAGGAGTTCGCGCTGATCATCAACGACCTCACGGCCCTGGGCGAACGGATCAAGTTGTTGCAGGAAGAAATCGCCGCCAACCTTAACGAACAAAGCAACCGCACGCTGTTCACGCTGACCGTGGTGACGGTGCTGGCGCTGCCGATCAACATCATCGCCGGCTTCTTCGGCATGAACGTCGGCGGTGTGCCGCTATCGGGGGATCCGGAAGGGTTCTGGATTCTGGTGGCACTGGTGGCCACGTTCACCGTCATTGCGGGGCGCTGGGCGTTCCGCAAGCGCCAGGATTATTAAGATCAAAAGATCGTTGCTTTCAGATCAGCGGCCCCCACAAACACCGCAAACCCTGATCTGAAGCAGCCCCTCAGTAACATTTAGCAACGATCATGGGCGGCATTCCTTCCCTCCTCAGGATTGTCCGTCATGGCTACGCCTTCCTACTGTCCCGATGCGCAGGCTCTCGCCAGTAGCGTCAAGCCGCAGTTCGATAAAAAACCCGGCCTGTTCACCCTGGTGATTTTTTTCGGTGTGTTGGCCGGCGGGCTTTTGTTCACGGCCTATAGCCTGATGCATGACGTGCATGAACTCGGCACCGTGGTCACCACCTGGACGCCCTTCGTGCTGCTCGGTGTTGCCCTGCTGATCGCCCTCGGCTTTGAGTTCGTCAACGGTTTCCATGACACCGCCAACGCCGTGGCCACGGTGATCTACACCAATTCGTTACCGCCGAATTTCGCAGTGGCCTGGTCCGGCTTCTTCAACTTTCTCGGCGTGCTGCTTTCCAGCGGTGCGGTAGCGTTCGGCATCATTGCCCTGCTGCCGGTGGAATTGATTCTGCAAGTCGGTTCGTCCGCCGGCTTCGCGATGATCTTCGCCCTGCTGATCGCCGCGATCCTGTGGAACCTCGGTACCTGGTGGCTGGGTTTGCCGGCGTCGTCTTCACACACTCTGATCGGCTCGATCATCGGCGTCGGCGTGGCCAATGCCCTCATGCACGGCCGCGATGGCACCAGCGGCGTGGACTGGGCGCAAGCGACCAGGATCGGTTACGCGCTGCTGCTTTCGCCCCTGGTCGGTTTTGGTTTCGCCGCGTTGCTGCTGCTGGCGTTGCGCGCTTTCGTCAAGAATCGTTCGCTGTACAGCGCTCCGGAAGGCAACACGCCGCCACCGTGGTGGATTCGCGGCCTGCTGATTCTGACCTGCACTGGCGTGTCATTCGCCCACGGTTCCAATGACGGCCAGAAAGGCATGGGCCTGATCATGCTGATTCTGGTGGGCACGCTACCGATGGCGTATGCGCTGAACCGGACCATGCCGGCCGATCAGGCCTTGCAGTTTGCTGCTGTGGCGCAAGTGACCCAACAAGCGCTGGAGCGCAGTGCGCCTCAACCGGCGCCTGCCGATCCAAGAGCGATCCTGTCTGACTATGTGGGCAGCAAGGACGTGACGCCGCAACTGATCCCCGCCCTCGCCGCCCTGACAGGCCACATCGGTAATGAAGTGAAAGGTTATGGCTCGCTGTCGAAAGTCCCTGCCGAAGCCATGGGCAACGTGCGTAACGACATGTACCTGACCAGCGAAACCATTCGCCTGATGGAAAAGAACAAGGTCGGCAATTTCGACGCCGACACCGTCGACAAGCTGCAACTGTTCAAGCAACAAATCGACAACGCCACGCGGTTTATTCCGTTGTGGGTGAAAATCGCCGTGGCCATCGCGCTGGGGTTGGGCACCATGGTCGGCTGGAAGCGCATCGTGGTGACCGTCGGCGAGAAGATCGGCAAGACCCATTTGACCTATGCACAGGGCGCCTCGGCGGAAACCGTGGCGATGCTGACAATTGGTGCCGCCGACATGTTTGGCCTGCCCGTGTCGACCACCCATGTGCTGTCATCGGGCGTCGCCGGGACAATGGTCGCCAACGGTGGCGGCTTGCAAATGAAGACTATCCGCAACCTGCTGATGGCCTGGGTACTGACATTGCCAGCGGCGATTCTACTGTCGGGCAGTTTGTATTGGTTGTTCACGCAGTTGTTCTGATCACCGGCTCCCACAGGTTTGGGGGTTATGCCTCACAGACCCGGCGCATCACCACCCGCTCACGCACCACGTCATACACCCAGTGGTAAACATAGGTGTACGGCAGGAAAAACAGCAGCACACCGATGTCCAGCACAAACGCCTGCCACAGGCTGACGTTCAGCCACCAGGCAATCAACGGCACG
This sequence comes from Pseudomonas sp. TNT3, assembly GCF_010095445.2. Classification (GTDB taxonomy): domain Bacteria; phylum Pseudomonadota; class Gammaproteobacteria; order Pseudomonadales; family Pseudomonadaceae; genus Aquipseudomonas. The sequence continues at coordinate 30,700 of NZ_WFGV02000027.1, read as the reverse complement.
CCCAGCGCCACCAGCCCGCCTTCGAACAGCAGCGCATGCACCACGCGAACCCAGGCGTTATGCACAATATTCAGGCGTGCCAGCAGCCGATCGAACAGGCCGTTGAAGATCACGTTCCAGGCTAGCGCCAGCGCTGCGATGATGACGGTGACGACGCCCATTCCAGCATCGGTTTGTCCATGATCCACGCCAGTAGCGGGGTACAGATCAGGATGGCCAATGTTTCGAAGCCGACGGCCTGCAGGAAACGTTCAGTGATGGATTTGCTAGTGCTCATGACCAGACTCCTCTGAGTGACTGTGGTTGCCATGATCCGGCACTGCCCCGATACTTCATAATCAATAACCATCGATCAAGGCGATAGTTCATGGCCTCGCACGAAGTGTTGCTGGCGTTCGTCCAGGCAGCCACCCAAGGTTCGTTTTCCGCTGCGGCACGCAAGCTGGGTCGCAGTCAGTCGACCATCAGCGCCGCCGTGGCCAGCCTGGAAATCGATCTGAATCTGATCCTGTTTGACCGCAGCAGCCGCAAGCCCACGCTGACGCCGGCGGGGCACGTCATGCTGCAACGGGCCGAGGACATCCTGGCCGCCACCAGCCGGCTGGAAATGTCCGCCAGCCAACTGTCCCAGGGCGTCGAAGCCAAGCTCACCGTGGCGATTTCCGACACGTACCAGTCCGACCGGTTCGAGGCGGCCCTGAGTGCGTTCGAGCAACGCTATCCCGACCTGGAACTCGAATGCCTGATTGCCGAATGCGACGACCTGGTGGCGTTGATACAACGAGGTCGGGCGCATGTCGCGTTTGCCGAGATGCAGGAAAGTTATCCGCCGGATCTGGTCAGCTCGACCGTCGAAGAGCGCACGGAAATTGCGCTGTTCGTCTCCCGTGCGCACCCGTTGGCGACGCTGAGCCATATTGATCAGGAGGTGTTGCAGCAACACCGCGAGCTGCGGCTGGCGACGATCGTCAATCCGTATGAAAGCCGTGCAAAAGGCCGCGTCTGGTCGGCGCCAAGTTACCTGATGCTGCTGGAAATGGCTCAGGGCGGATTTGGCTGGGCGCCTTTGCCCCGCTGGCTGGTGGGTCGTTTTGACGCCGGGGCGTTAGTGGAGCTGAAGGTGCGCGGCTGGCCGAAACCGGTGTTTGTAGATGCGCTGTGGTCACGCCTGCATCCGCCAGGGCCGGCGGGGAGTTGGTTGCTGGGCAAGATGCTGGAGTAAACACAGACCTATCTGTAGCAGCCTTCGGCAGCTGCTACAGGGATGACGTTTCACGCAGCGTCGATATCTATCGGCCGATTGCTCTGAAAATACTCATGCAACCCGCGCATCATCGGCAACTCCAACGCCTGCGCCGCGTAACACAAACCCACTCGCCGGGTCGGTGCCGGCAGGTGCAATGCGCGGGTCACCACCCGGTCATTCCCGCTCACCAATGACTGCGGCAACATCGCCACACCAACCCCCGCCGCGACCATGTGCAGTGCCTGTTTCAACGAACCGGCATGCCCGGCCACCGCTTCCGGCGAACGCCCGTACAACGCCATCAAACGCTGATGGGAAGGATGCTGCGCACAGGTGATCCAGTCATCGATCGGCGTCCAGTGCTGGCCCGCCTCCCCCTTGGCCATCGGATGCCCGACCGGCAATGCCATCACGTAGGACTCCTCCCACAACGGCAGGAACAATTCGTCCTCGCAACACATCTCCTCCACCGCCAAGCGACCGTCGCCATGGCAACCCTCTTCCAGCGTGAGCAGCAAATGGGGTAACGCCTGATGGGCCATGCGCACGAAGGCTTCGATCTGGCTGTCGGCAATATCCCCTTCAATCCCCAGCACCAGTGGTGACCGGTTTTCTCGACCACGAAAAAGCCGGCTCAATGCCTCGGCCTCCGCCACCATTCGCCGGGCTTGCGGGTACAGCACCCGTGCCTCATCGCTGACCTCCACACCTCGGGGCTGACGGAGGAACAACGTCGCGCCCATGTCTTCTTCGAGCTGTTTGATGGTGACTGACAGCGTTGGTTGGCTGAGGAACAATCGTTGCGCCGCCGAGGTGATATTGCGTTCCTCGAATACGGCGATAAAGGCTTTAAGGTGACGGATATCCATAGGAAATTCCGATAGCAGAAAGAGGAATAAGGCATTTTTCAGCCAGCAAGGCGATAAATATACTGCGCCTTACGTTTAGTTATTTGTTTTTCCAATTCCTGGAGTCAAGCATGAGCAAGCCATTGATTATCATCACCGGGGCCAGTTCCGGCATTGGCGAAGCGGCTGCACGCCTGTTGAGCGCTGCCGGTCATCCCCTGTTGCTGCTGGCCCGTCGGGTTGAGCGTCTGGAGGCGCTAGAACTGCCGAACACCCTCAGCCGCCGGGTCGACATCACCGACCGCGTAACCCTGCTCGCGGCAGTGGCCGAGGCTGAAGCGCAGTTCGGCCCCGCGGATCTGTTGATCAACAACGCCGGTGTCATGCTGCTGGGCGAGATGGCTCAACAGGATCCGGCGCAGTGGGATCAGATGCTCGACGTCAACGTGAAGGGTTTGCTCAATGGTGTGCATGCGGTGGTCGCGGGCATGGTTGAGCGTAAACACGGCACGATCATCAACATCAGTTCCGTGGCCGGTCGCAAGACGTTCCCGAACCACGTTGCCTACGTCGGGACCAAATTCGCGGTGCACGGTCTGTCCGAGAACCTGCGTGAAGAGCTGTCGCCGCACAATGTGCGAGTGATCACTATTGCGCCGGGGGCGGTGGAAACCGAGTTGCTCAGTCACACCACCGATGACGCGATCAAGACCGGTTACCAGGCCTGGAAACAGGACATGGGTGGCACGGTGTTGAGCGCAGAGGATGTGGCGGCGGCGATCAGCTATGCCTATCAGCAGCCGCAGAATGTGTGCATTCGGGAGATTGTGTTGGCGGCAACACGTCAGCAGGCCTGAGATTTTTGGCCAGGCTTAAGGACCCCATCGCGGGCAAGCCCGGCTCCCACAGTTGACCAAGTTGTCCTGGCCGACACGGTCAACTGTGGGAGCCGGGCTTGCCCGCGATGGCGGCCCCGAGGTCGCCTCACTTTAATGCCCGCAATCGCCCTTCAAGAAACCGCCGTTCCGGCAGTTGCTGCGTCAACTCCAGCGCACGCCGATACGCCCCCCGCGCCTCCTCCGCCCTGCCCAGCTGCCGGTAAAACTCCGCCCGCGCTGAATGCGCCAGGTAATAGTCCAGCAGCTCACCGCGCTGCAGAATCCCGTCAACCAACGCCAACGCCGCCAACGGCCCATCCCGTTTGGAAATCGCTGCCGCCCGGTTTAGCTCGATCACCGGTGAAGGCACAGCGGCCAGCAACACGTCATACAAACCCACAATCTGCAGCCAGTCCGTTTCCTGAGCGCTCAGCGCCTCTGCATGCACTGCCGCAATCGCTGCTTGCAAGCAATACGGCCCGAACCGCCCCGTCGACAGCGCCCGCTCGATCAGTGCGCAACCTTCTTCGATCAACTCGCAATTCCACAGCGAGCGGTCCTGTTCATCCAGCACAATCAGCTCGCCGTCTGCCGATGTCCTGGCCGGGCGCCGGGACTCGTGCAACAGCATCAACGCCAACAGCCCCATCACTTCCGGCTCAGGCAGCAGTTCCATCAACAAACGACCCAGGCGAATGGCTTCGCGGGTCAGTTCTTCACGGGTCAATTCGGCGCCGATGGACGCCGAATAACCCTCGTTGAACACCAGGTAGATCACCCGCAACACGCTGTCCAGACGTTCGGGCAATTCCGCCAGGGTCGGCACTTGATAGGGGATTTTTGCGTCTCGAATCTTGGCTTTGGCCCGAACGATGCGTTGCGCAATGGTGGTCGGCGTGGCGAGAAACGCTCGGGCGATTTCTTCCGTGGTCAGGTCGCACACTTCCCGCAGCGTCAATGGCACCTGCGAATCCGCCGAGAGTGCCGGGTGACAACAGGTGAAGATCAGGCGCAAGCGATCGTCTTCCACGTCCTCGTCACTCCAGTCCGCCTGCTCCAACGCCTCCAGTTGCGCGATCAGCAGGGGTCGCGACGCATTGAATCGCGCACGCCGGCGCAACACGTCAATGGCCTTGAAGCGCCCGGTGGACACCAGCCACGTGCGTGGATTATCGGGCACGCCGTCTCGTTGCCAGCGTTCGACCGCGACGAAAAAAGCCTCGTGCAGCGCCTCCTCCGCGAGATCGAAATCACCCAACAAGCGAATCAGTGTCGCCAGAATTCGCCGCGACTCGTCGCGATAAACCTGCTCGACCCGAGCGCTGACCGACACGCCCGACATCAGTCCGGCATGCCTTCAGTGACCAACGTCACCAACCTGTCCAGGCTCTGCCCCCAACCGTCCTCGAACCCCATGGCTTCGTGGGCCTGACGGTCCTCTTCGGACCAATGCATGGCGCGCGCGGAGTAAAGCGTCTTGCCGTCGCGCTCTTCAAGCGTCACCTCTGCCGACATGAATGGTTTGCCCGAGGGGATCCAGCCAGGAATGAAGGCATCGGTGAACACCAGACGCTCGGGGGCGACGATTTCCAGAAACACGCCCAGGGTCGGATACTCCGAACCGTCCGGTGCGCGCATCAGGGTGCGGAATTGGCCACCGACCCACAGGTCCATTTCGCACTCGGGCGTGGTCATGCCGTGCGGGCCCCACCACTGGGCGAGCAAGGCAGGCTCGGTCCAGGCGCGGAAGACTTTGCGCCGTGGCGCGTCGATCAGGCGACTGATGGATAACTCGAACGGTGCAGGCTGTCGTTGAAGGAGTGTCGGACTCATGCAGGATCTCCTGTTGTCTTTGTTATTCAGGGATTCAACTGGCGAACGGGGCGCACCTCGACACAGCCCACCCGTGCCGCCGGAATATTTCCGGCGACCTGGAGGGCTTCATTAAGGTCCTTGGCATCGATCAGGTAGAAGCCAGCCAACTGCTCCTTGGTTTCGGCAAAGGGGCCGTCGGTAATCGACAGTTTGCCGTTGCGCATGCGCACGGTGGTCGCGGTCTGCACTGATTCCAGCGCCTCGGCGGCGATCATTCGCCCGCTGCCCTGGATGGACTCGGCATAGGCCATGCATTCGGCATCTTTAGGGCTCTCGGGCAGCGAATGCAGTTCGCGCTCACTGCTGTAGACCAGGCACAAATACTTCATGGGATTCTCCCGGATCGAACGGATCAACTATGGCTGCAGTTTGGCGTTCGGGTGTTTTTTCCCGACGACCAGCCTGACGATCAAGGTTGCAAGTCGAACAACGTGGCACCGCTTTCCATGTCGAAGGGGGCAGAAAAGTGTTCGTGGACGATGCGCCATTGGCCCGCGTCGCGACGATAGCCGGCTGTACCGCGCATCCAGCAGGCCTGGGTTTCACCCTTGTCATTGGTACCACCGCAATGGGCCAGCCAATGGGCGAAAGCGATCTGTTCGCCGGTCACAATGTTGATTTGGTGAAACTCGAAAATGTGCGGGCCGGGGCACATTTCCATGCACGCCTGCCAATGCGCGCGGTAAGCGGCCTTGCCCTTGAATTGCAGGGCTTTGACCGCATCGAACGAAACGATGTCATCGGCATACAGTGCCATGACTTTATCAATATCCTTGGCGATGACGGCCTGTTGATAGGTATCGATCAGGCTCTGGATTTCGGCGTGTGCGCTCATGAGGGTTCTCCGTGTGTATTGTTGTGAAGACACCCTTAGTCGTCTGAACCGACGCCCATTCGACAGCCCAAATAAAAATAATCCACGGACACAAACTCGCTAGAATCCGAGGCTCGATTCTGTTGGAAAAAGGACACTCCAGTGACAGCCCAGCTTGTGCCTTACGAAAGCCTGAATACGCTCCAGCGCCAACAGGTCGAGGCCATCGAAGTGCATCCGAAACAAATCAGGTTTTGCGGCGATATCTTCGGAGCGCTGCATTCCCTGCTGTCCAAACCCGGCCCCGGCGTCAAAGGATTTGCCTTGCTGGTCGAGGACGTTCCCGTCGCGTTCCTGCTGCTCAAACGCCCGCCGGTATTGCCTGCCTGGGCGAACGAACACAGCGCCACGCTGCATGCACTGCAAGTCGATCAACGGGCTCAGGGCAAAGGCTACGGCAAGGCTTGCCTGCAAGCGCTGCCGGAAGTGGCGCGCCTGGCCTGGCCGGAGATCAAGGGACTGGAACTGTCGGTGGACGCGGATAACGAAGCGGCGATCGCGCTTTACGCAAAATTCGGCTGGGTCGATACCGGCGAAGCGTACAAGGGCCGTGTCGGTTTTGAACGGCGCATGGGTCTGTTTTTTCAAGGAGATAATTATGCTCAATAGCATCGAAGCACTGGAGGCCATTTACGGCCAACCCCACGATCGCGCCGTACGCAAGCAAATCCCTTTCTTGAACGAGGATTATCAGGCGATGGTCCGTGCTTCCCCGCTCGTGATCATCAGCTCGGTCGGCCCGGATGGCATGGACGGTTCGCCAAGGGGTGACATGCCGGGTTTCGTGCGGATTATCGACTCGCGAACGCTGGCCATTCCGGACCGTCCGGGCAACAACCGCATCGACACCCTGCGCAATGTCGTGCTGGATTCAAGGGTGTCATTGCTGTTCATCATTCCGGGGATTGGCGAGACCTTGCGGGTTAACGGCAGCGCGCAGATCAGTGCCGAGCCGGAGCTGTTGAACAGCTTCGCGGTGAACGGCAAACCCGCACGCACGGTGATGCTGGTGACAGTGGAGGCGGCGTATTTTCATTGCTCGAAGGCGATGGTGCGTTCCGATGTGTGGAACCCTCAGACCTACCTCGACCGCTCTGCGCTGCCGACGGCGGGCGCGTTTCACAAGCGTTTGAATGATGGGGCGTTCGATGCCGAGACCTATGACCGGGAAGCCCCGGCGAGGGTGCGCGACAGTCTTTACTGACACATCTCTGCTCGCGATGGCGTCTTTGAGATCGCTATCGCGAGCAAGCTTTTCGCCCACAGTTGATCTTCACTGACTATAACGTCAGCACCATCTCATGCCACGCCATCCCGCCGTGATCCGACGTCGATGGCTTGACGTAGGCAAACCCGAATCCGGCGTAAAACGGCACATGCCGCTCCTTGCACATCAGGTTGATGCTGACCTTGCCCATGGCGCGCATGCGCTCGATGAACTCTTCCATCAAACGCTTCGCCACACCCTGCCCCTGATAATCCGGATGAACCACCACTGACATGATCACCACATGCGGGCCTGCCGGGTCGTGGCCGATCAGCTCCTTGAACGCCTCGTCCGACATTTCCACTTCAAACGCCGCGCCGGAATTGATGAAGCCGGCGACAACGCCCTCCACCTCGGCGACGATGAAACCTTCGGGCCAGGTGGCAATGCGGGTCGCGATCTTTTCGCGAGTGGCGGCTTCGTCGCCTTCGTAGGCGACGGTTTCGATGCTGTAGCAGCGGTCCAGGTCAGCAGGCGTGACGTGGCGAATAACAAGGGTCATGGCAACTCGAAGTCAGCGATGAAGAAGGTTGGCGATCATAAATTATTACGCCTTGAGCGGCAGCCAGATTTCCAGCACGCCAGTGTTGAGTTTCGGATTGTAGTCTTCGCTGTAACGCTCGAATTCCGGAGCGTCCGCCGCCTCGTGTCCGGATTGCGGCAGCCAGGTATGCCAGATGTACTGAAAGACCTCCGGCAGTTTATCCAGCGAGCCCTTGTGCTCGAATACCGCGTACTTCTGAGGTTGAACCTCGACCCAGCGATATTTCTCGGGCAGGTCATCGAGCTTGCTGATTTCGACACCGGCGATGTATTCGAAACCACCCTGGCCATCCGGATTGCAGCAGATGCCGTAGGTGACTTCGCTTTTTTGGCCAGGAATCTTGCCGATCTCGGGGATGAATTTTTCCCACAGATCAGGAATGTCACCGGCGGTTTCCTGGGTGAATCGTCCACCAAGCCCCGCGATCAGCAGGAAGTGTCCATGCTCGAAGCGAGGTTCAGCCAGTTCCACACGTGCTTGCTCGTCCATGACTCGACTCCTGGAATGAAAAAGTGGGTTCGGCTGGGAGTATAGAAGCCAAACCCGATTCGCCAAATTACAGGGTGTGCAACTGCTCGACGGCACCGCCACCAACAAACTCGTTGTAGCCCGATAGGATCACGTACACCGCGAAATAGCAGAAGATCGCCGCTGATGCCATGTAGGAATAACGCAGCAGTTTGTCGCCCAGCAACTTGCCGCCATGACTCGCCGCGAAGCACAGACCCGCACTCCAGAGCAGCCCGGCAAAGAAGAATCCACTCAGGAACAACGCCGAACTGACCGGGCCAGCAGCGCCGGAGCGAGCGATCAAGGTGCCACCCACCGCCGCGAACCAGAGAATGGCGCTGGGGGACGACATGGCGAGGAAGATCCCGCGGAAAAACTCCTTGCGATGCGAGTTCTGCCCCACCTCCGCCGTTTGCGCCAGCACCGCTTCGTGATGAATCGCCGAATAAATCATCTTCGCCGCGAAATACACCAACAACGCCGAACCGCCAATCCACAACACCCAGCGTACGGTTTCGTACTGCAGCAACACCGTCATGCCCGCCAGCGCCAGCACCGCGTAAATCAGGTCGCCGACACAGGTCCCCAAGCCCAGCGCAAAGCCTTGAAAATAGCCGCGCTGCATGGCCAGGGTGATCATCGCGATATTGGCCACACCAATATCCAGGCACAGCGAAAGGCTCAGCAAAAAGCCACTGGTGAATTCCATCGACCGGTTTCCTTCGGAAAAATTTGTTTACAAACCCGCTGGACAGTTTGCCACAGCTGCCCTTACATTCCGCCACAGGCCACCGCAGTGGCCTGCGTCGCTCGGACGGTTCCGGGCGCTTACGTTATCCGAGGCAACAATGGCCGAACAAGGTTCGCCGCGCCGCTTTGCGCGCATAGATCGACTCCCCCCTTACGTTTTCAACATCACTGCCGAGCTGAAGATGGCCGCCCGTCGTCGTGGCGAAGACATCATCGACTTCAGCATGGGCAATCCTGACGGCCCGACGCCGCCGCATATCGTCGAAAAACTCGTCACCGTCGCCCAGCGCGAAGACACCCACGGCTACTCCACGTCCAAGGGCATTCCGCGTCTGCGTCGGGCGATTTCCAACTGGTACAAGGATCGCTACGAAGTCGATATCGACCCGGAAACCGAGGCCATCGTCACGATCGGTTCCAAGGAAGGCCTGGCGCATCTGATGCTGGCGACCCTTGATCAGGGCGACACCGTACTGGTGCCGAACCCGAGCTACCCGATTCACATCTACGGTGCCGTGATTGCCGGCGCCCAGGTGCGGTCGGTGCCGCTGATTCCGGGTGTGGATTTCTTCGCCGAACTCGAACGCGCCATTCGAGGGTCGATCCCGAAGCCGAAAATGATGATCCTCGGCTTCCCGTCCAACCCGACAGCCCAGTGCGTGGAGCTCGATTTCTTCGAGCGAGTGATCGCCCTCGCCAAGCAGTACGACGTGTTAGTCGTGCACGATCTGGCCTACGCCGACATCGTCTACGACGGCTGGAAAGCCCCGTCGATCATGCAGGTGCCGGGCGCCAAGGACATTGCGGTGGAGTTTTTCACCCTGTCCAAGAGCTACAACATGGCGGGCTGGCGTATCGGTTTCATGGTCGGCAACGCGGAACTGGTCAACGCCCTGGCGCGGATCAAGAGTTACCACGACTACGGCACATTTACCCCGCTGCAGGTCGCGGCCATTGCGGCGCTGGAAGGCGATCAGCAGTGTGTCAAAGACATCGCCGAACAGTATCGCCAGCGCCGCAATGTGCTGGTCAAAGGCCTGCATGAACTGGGCTGGATGGTCGAAAACCCGAAAGCCTCGATGTACGTGTGGGCCAAGATTCCTGACGCGTATGCGCACATGGGTTCGCTGGAGTTCGCCAAGAAACTGCTGGCCGAGGCCAAGGTCTGCGTCTCGCCGGGTGTGGGGTTCGGGGAGTACGGGGATGATCACGTGCGCTTCGCGCTGATCGAAAACCAGGACCGGATTCGCCAGGCGGTACGCGGGATTCGCGGGATGTTCAGGGCGGATGGATTGATCAGCAAGACCAACATCTGAGTGATCAAGCAGCTACAAAAAAACCGCAGCGATGCGGTTTTTTTGTGGCTGATCGTTCCCAAGCACTGCATGGGAACGATCAGTGCGGTGGTGCTTCTTAAACGAACATCGACAACAACAGAATAAAGCCCAGCGCCACCACGGACAGGATGGTTTCCATCGCGGTCCAGGTCTTGAAGGTTTCTGCCACGGTCATGTTGAAGTACTGCTTCACCAGCCAGAAACCGGCGTCGTTGACGTGGGACAGCACCAGCGAACCGGCACCGGTCGCCAACACCAGCAGTTCGCGGTTCACACCTGGAATCATCCCCACCACCGGCACCACGATGCCCGCGCCAGTGATGGTCGCCACAGTGGCAGAACCGGTCGCGACACGAATCACTGCCGCTACCAGCCACGCCAACAGGATCGGCGAGATCTGTGCGTTGACCGCCATGTGGCCGATCACATCGCCCACGCCGCTGGTGACCAGCATCTGCTTGAAGCCACCGCCCGCGCCGATGATCAAAATGATCGCCGCCGTCGGTGCCAGACTCGCGTCGAGCAATTTGAGAATGCGTTTGGAATCGATGCCCTGACGGTGACCGAAGGTATACAGCGACAGCAGCAACGCCAGCAGCAACGCCGAGATCGGGTGACCGATCATGTCCATCCACGTGCGGAAGAAGTGGCCATCCGGCAACGCGACGTCGGCAAATGTTTTCAGCAGCATCAGGAACACCGGGAGCAACACGGTGATCAGGGTGATGCTGAAGCTTGGCAGGTTGGTCGCTTCCGGCTCGCGAGCCAGTTGATCCACCAGTTCCTGGTTGGCATGGCCCGGAATGTACTTGGCGATGAACGTACCGAAAATCGGCCCGGCAATGATGGCGGTTGGCAGCGCCACGATCAGCCCGTACAAAATGGTTTTACCGATGTCGGCACCGAACACGCCAATGGCCAGCAACGGGCCCGGGTGTGGCGGAACCAGACCGTGCACCGCCGACAGGCCGGCGAGCAGCGGGATACCGATCTTGATGATCGACACGCCGGTACGCCGCGCGACGATGAACACCAGCGGAATCAACAGCACGAAACCGATTTCGAAGAACAGCGGGATGCCGACCAGGAAGGCGGCGAACATCATTGCCCACTGCACCTTGTCCTTGCCGAACGCACGAATCAGGGTCTGGGCAATCTGATCCGCCCCGCCCGACTCCGCCATCATTTTGCCGAGCATCGTGCCCAGGGCCAGGATGATCCCGACGAAACCGAGCACCCCACCGAAGCCGTCCTGGAACGCCTTGATGATGGTGCCGATCGGCATGCCGGACGTCAGGCCGAGGAATGCTGCGGCGATGATCAGGGCAATGAACGGGTGGAACTTGAACTTGGTAATCAGGACGATTAGCCCGATCACCGTCACCACTGCATCGAGCAGCAGAAACGTCTCGTGGGACATGCCAAACATTAGGGGTGTCTCCTGGTTGTTGTTGTTATTAAAGCGGGTAATTCGCAAGCCATCAGGACAGCGCTGTCTTTTTGAGCAAAACTCATACGGCGAGTTTCAGGCCGTGTTCGAGCCACCAGCGGTGCGCTTGAACGGCCAACTCATCGACGCTGTGAATGGAAGCGTCCAGTGCCAGGGTCAGAGGCTCGCCCTTGGGCGACTCGAGCGTGGCGAACTGGCTGTCGATCAGGGTCGAGGGCATGAAGTGGCCGGGCCGATGAGACACACGCTCGGCGGCAACTTCAGGCGTTAACTCGAGGAACACGAAACCCAGGCCCGGCAAGGCACTGCGCAACACTTCGCGATAACTGTGTTTGAGGGCCGAGCAGGTCAACACCGGGCGTTCGCCCTTGGCATCGACGCGGCGCAATTCGACGCACAGGCTGTCGAGCCAGCCGGCACGGTCTTGATCGTTAAGGGGGATACCCGCGCTCATCTTTTCGATGTTGGCGGCAGGGTGGAAAGTATCGCCTTCAATGGCAGTCGCGCCGCTGAGCTGGCACAACGCTTCACTGACGCAAGTTTTGCCGCAACCGGCAACACCCATGATGACCAGGGCGGTGATGGGATGATTCATGTAACACCTCAGCGCGCAGACAGCGCTACCTTTGTCAGTTAGGACACTCGACTAAAAGTAGAAGTTGCCGACGCCTTCTTGTCATTTTTGTGGGTTGCAGCATTTTCGTTCCCAACGCCGAAAAGCGAGGTTCAGGCAAAACTCGCTTACGCATTTGCAGCTGCTTCGGGACAGCGCTACCTTAGTGCCTCGAATTTTGTTTGGCAAGCCGTCCGATGATCTCCCCTAAAAACGATAAAAATACGCGCACCACTGGCCGCCCTACCCTGAACGAAGTCGCCCGACTGGCCGGCGTCAGCCCGATCACGGCCTCCCGCGCCTTGCGAGGAGTCAGCACCGTGGCGACCGAACTGGTGGAAAAAGTCCAGAAAGCCGCCCTCGAGCTCAACTACGTGGTCAACCCTGCCGCCCGTGCGCTGGCGTCTGCCCAGGGTCATTCGGTGGTTGTGCTGGTGCCGTCGCTGTCCAACCTGTTGTTTATCGATACGCTGGAAGCCATTCATCAGGTTTTGCGCCCCAAGGGCTTCGAAGTGCTGATCGGCAACTTCCACTACTCCCGCGACGAAGAAGAAAACCTGCTGCGCAACTACATGGCATATCAGCCTCGCGGCTTGTTGCTGACCGGTTTCGACCGCACCGAAAGCTCGCGACGGATGATCGAAGCCAGCAACATACCTTGCGTGTACATGATGGAACTCGACAGTGCGGCCGGCTTGAACTGCGTGGGATTTTCGCAACTCGCGGCGGGCGAAACCGCGGCGCAACATTTACTGTCCCGTGGCCGCAAGCGCCTGGCTTACATCGGCGCGCAGCTGGATCAACGCACCTTGCTGCGCGGTGAAGGCTTCCGCAAAGCGCTGCAAAAGGCTGGCCTGTACGATCCGGATCTGGAGATCCTGACCCCGCGTGCGTCGTCTGTCGGGTTGGGCGGGGAGTTGTTTCTGCAGCTGATGGCCAGTCACCCGGATGTCGATGCGATTTTCTTCGGCAACGACGACCTGGCTCAGGGTGCGCTGCTGGAGGCGATGCGCTGCGGGATCAAGATCCCCGAACAAGTGGCGATCCTGGGCTTCAACGACCTGCCGGCTTCGGCCCACATGGTCCCGCGCTTGAGCAGCATCAGCACGCCACGCGAGGCCATTGGCCGTCGTTCGGCAGAGTTGATGCTGACCTTGCTGGCCGGCAACACGGTGGCCAAACCGGTGCAGGACATGGGGTTTGAATTGAAGGTGCGCGAGAGTACGTAGCTTCCTTGCGGGAGCTGTGTGGCCGCTGTGTAGGAGCTGTGTAGGAGCTGTCGAGTGAAACGAGGCTGCGATCTTTTGATCCTGATCTTCATTTGGAAAGAACAAGATCAAAAGATCGCAGCCTCGTTTCACTCGGCAGCTCCTACAGTCGGGGCGGATCAGGTATCAGGAATTTGTGTTGGCCAGAAGTTCTACAACCGCCAACGCCCCCTTCTGCAAAGGCTGACTCTTGAGCCATATCGCATGCACCGGCAACACCAACCCGTTCTCGATATTACGAAAACTCAGGCGTTTGAGTCGGCCTGCGTCGAGTAAGGGCTGCACCACTGACAATGGAAAATTCCCCCACCCCAAACCGGCTTCGACCATGTCCAGCGCCATCGCCAGCGTGTCGGTGCGCCAATACGACTCAGCCACCAATGGCCGTGTATCGCTGATCGGCAAGTCGCGGCTGGCGACGATGATTTGCCGCACGTTCACCAAATCCTCCAGATACAGATCCTGCCCCTGAAACAGCGGATTGTCCGCCGAGAGCGTGGCGATCATCCGTTCTGTGCCGACAAACTGGAAACGCTCAAGCACGTTCATGCTCAACCCGGCGAAGGCCAGGCAGACGCTGACCCTGCCGCTGTGCAGCAAGGCCAACACATCATCCTGCGGTGCGCTGAGCACCTCGATGTCCAGCAGCGGATGTCGCTCGGTGATGACCTTGATCGCCGCCATCAGTCGACGCTTGTCGATGTCTGCCACCACGCCAATCGACAACTTGCTTTCCAGGCCCAGCGACAGCTCGATGGCATGCACCTGCAACTGCTTGAGCTGCTCGGCGATCAGTCGCGCGTGGGGCATCAGCGCGTGGGCCATGGCAGTCGGCACCGGTTCCCGGTGGCTGCGATCGAACAGCGAGTAACCCAATTCTGCTTCGAGGTTGCCAATGCCCATGCTCACCGCCGACGGCACTTTGCCCAGTGCTCGAGCGGCGGCAGAAAACGAGCCGCGCTCTATCACCGCGAGAAACAGTTCGATGCTGTCACTGTTGAAATTCATCACTCTTCCTATCAATAAAACTGAAAGCTTCTGACTTTTTCTGTCAATACCATTGAAGCTATCTTGCGCCGCCTCTGCCAGTCAGTCTTCAGAAAACTGGCATCACGTTGTCCGAAAGAGGCCGTTCCCCATGCAAGGTGTTAAACGCAAACTGGTTTATGTGTCGCTGTACGAAATCATCGGCATGACCTTCTCGGCGCTGGGCCTGGCCTTGTTGTCCGGCACCTCTCCCGGTAGCACCGGCCCGCTGGCCGTGGTCATTACCACCATCGCCGTGAGCTGGAATTTCATCTACACCTCGTTGTTCGAACGCTGGGAAAGCCGCCAGCCTTCGCGCACCCGCACGGTTAAACGACGCATCGCCCATGCAGTGGGATTTCAACTAACCTTGATAGTGTTTCTGATCCCGCTGATTGCCTGGTGGATGAACATCAGCCTGGTACAAGCTTTCTTGCTGGATCTGGCACTGATCATCTTCATTCCCTGCTACACCTTCGCGTTCAACTGGCTGTTTGACCGCACGTTTGGTTTGCCAGCCTCGGCGTTACCGGACCCGGCCTGAGTCGCATCCTGGCCGACACGCTGTTAGATTCCTGAAGCGTCGAATCGCTAAAGGAGTAGCTCAATGGAACACGCACTGAAGATTCTCGGTAAAGCATCCTCGATCAACGTCAGAAAAGTCCTGTGGACCTGCGACGAATTGAGTGTTTCCTACGAACGCGAGGACTGGGGCAGCGGTTTTGCATCGACCCACAGCCCCGAGTTCATCAAGCTCAATCCCAACGCACAGGTGCCGGTGATCATCGACGACGCCGGCGTGTTATGGGAGTCCAACACCATCTGCCGCTACCTGGTCGGCAAACACCACCACACCGATCTGCTGCCCACGGAGCCTGCAGCCCGCGCCCGGGTCGAGCAGTGGATGGATTGGCAGGCCACCGAGCTCAACCCCTCCTGGAGTTATGCGTTCACGGCGCTGGTGCGCAAGGATCCGGAATATCAGGACCCGCACCGTCTCGCCGTCGGCGTGCGCGCCTGGAACCAGAAGATGGCCATCCTCGAACAGCAGCTCAAGGCAACCGGTGCTTATGTCGCCGGCCCTCACTTCACCCTGGCCGACATCGTCGTCGGACTTTCAGTCAACCGCTGGCTGATGACACCGATCGATCGCCCCGACTACCCCGCCGTCGACGAGTACTTTCAACGGCTGGCCCAACGCCCAGGATTTCTCAAACATGGCTGCAACGGGTTGCCCTAGCGCACCCGACATACCCTTCTGTACCCCCTTGAAAAGAGAGACACATGAACGGACTCAACGTACTGCTGACCGGTGCCTGCGGCAGAATCGGCAAAACCTTTTTCGAAGCGTCGAAGGACCGCTACACCTTTGTGCTGACGGATCGCATCGAACCCGACTTCGCGGTCGACGTCCCGCACCGTTTCCTGCGCCTGGACCTGGCCGACGCTTCAGCCGTGGGCAATGCCCTGGAAGGCATCGACGTGATCGTGCACCTGGCTGGCATCCCGCACGCCACCGCCTTGTTCGATGAGTTGCTGCCCAACAACATTCTTGCCACCACCTACCTGTTCGAAGCCGCCGTCGCTGCCGGATGCAAGCGACTGGTGTTCGCCAGCAGCGCGCAAACCATTGAAGGTTATCCGGTGGATCGGCAAATCACGCCGGGCATGCAGGTGATGCCGGCCAACCTTTACGGCGTCAGCAAGTGCTATGGCGAGGCGTTGTGTGGGTACTACGCCGCCAAACGCGGGCTTTCTACCATCGCCTTGCGTATCGGCGCGTTCGAATTCCCGGACCGTCATGAACTGACCAATGCCCGTGATCTGAGTGCCTGGCTCAGCCCACGAGATGCGGTGCAGTTGCTGCAACGCTCGGTGGAAGTGGAAGGCGTGCAACACCTGATTGCCCATGGCATCTCCAACAACCGCTTCAAGCGGCTGGACCTCAGCGAAACGACGCGAGTGCTTGGCTATGAGCCGATGGATGACGCGTTTCAACAGTTCGACATCCCCATTGCGCCATAAACCACCAAGATGAATACCGTTACTGCAATAAACCAGCGAAATGCGGTGAAAATGCGCCGGGATTCGCACACACCTGATTCCGATAGCAGGCTAAGCTTCTCCATCAATAAAAATTGGATCAGCATATGTCTGCGCGCACCCTCGCCTCCTTCAGCCAAGCGGACGGTATCGATCCCGTCCGCGCCGCTCAAATCTCCGCTCGCATCGACCGATTACCTGCCGTTTCAACGATCTGGAAACTGGTGGCGCTGCTTTCTATCGGTGGTTTTTTCGAGCTGTACGATCTTTTCCAGACGGCCTACATCAGCCCTGGCCTGATTCGCGATGGCATCTTCGCAACAGGCAGTCAGGGCGTGTTCGGTTTTTCCGATCAGGCAGCGTTTGCCTCGGCGACCTTCCTCGGGTTGTTTCTTGGCGCAAGCCTGCTGAGTCCACTGGCGGACCGCTTCGGTCGCCGCGCGATCTTCACCTTTGCCCTGATCTGGTACACCGTCGCGACCGTCGCGATGGGGGTTCAGAGTTCGGCCCTGGGGATTATCTGCATGCGCTTCCTGGTGGGCATTGGCCTGGGCATCGAACTGGTGACCATCGACGCGTATCTCTCGGAACTGGTCCCCAAACGCATGCGCAGTTCCGCCTTTGCCTTCGCGTTTTTCGTACAGTTCCTGTCGGTGCCAGCAGTGGCATTGATGTCGTGGTGGCTGGTGCCGCAAGCGCCCTTTGGTGTCTCGGGCTGGCGTTGGGTGGTGTTGGCGAGCGCGGTGTTTGCCTTGTTCATCTGGTGGCTGCGTTCGCGCTTGCCGGAGTCTCCGCGCTGGCTGGCTCAGCACGGCCGATTCGACGAGGCCGGCAAGATTCTCGATGACATCGAAGCGCGCTGCGTGAAGGATCAAGGCAAGGCGCTGGACGAGCCGGAACCGGCTGAGGTGGACGTTCAAGGCAAAGGTCGTTTCGCCGATATCTGGCAGCCACCGTTTCGTCGCCGGGCCCTGATGCTGATCGTGTTCCATGTGTTTCAGGCCATCGGCTTCTTCGGCTTTGGCAACTGGCTGCCGGCGTTGCTGTCCGGGCAAGGTGTGAGTGTCACCCACAGTCTGATGTATGCCTTCATCATTACCCTTGCCTACCCGCTCGGGCCTTTGCTGTTCGTGAAGTTCGCCAACCGTTTTGAAAACAAATGGCAGATCGTCGGTTCAGCGCTGGGCGCGATGACGTTCGGTACGTTGTTCGCGTGGCAAACCAGTGCGTTCGGCCTGATTTTCTGTGGGGTGATGATCACCTTCTGCAACGCCTGGTTGAGCTTCAGTTATCACTCTTATCAAAGCGAACTGTTCCCCACCAATATCCGCGCCCGGGCGGTCGGGTTCTGTTATTCGTTCAGTCGATTGTCGACGGTGTTCAGCAGCCTGCTGATCGGGATATTTCTCGAGCATTTCGGCACGCCGGGTGTGTTGGCGTTCATCGTCAGCAGCATGCTGATCGTGATGATCACCATCGGCTGGTTCGGCCCACGGACCCGCAACCTGGCCCTGGAGAACATTGCCCATCGTTGACCGCAACGCGGACGAGGGATGCCGCCAAGCGGCAACCTGTCTCCGCCTTCGTTGCACGGCATGGCGCTGGCCCCTTGAAAACAGGGGGCTCAGCTGACGGCATGCAAATTGCTCCTACCGTTGGATCAGCCATTACCTGCAGGTTTATCCATCATGTTGGTCAGTGCAAAACAGACACACGTCGTTCAACCCCCGCAACGCACGGACATGGACCCCACGACGGCCGCCGCCAGCGCGCTGTACAGCGGGTTGATCCAGAACGTCCAGAACAACGCCGTTACGCCCACCGCGCAGGCCAGCGACACCAGCAAGATCAGCGACAACGTCAATGAAGCGTTCGCGAAAACCCGCATCAACCTGCAAGCGACTGACGCATCGACCGTACCGGCGTCGAGCGACAGCACGGCCATGAGCGACTTCAAGGACTACATGAGCAAGACGCCGGAACAGCGTCTGCGCGACAGCCTTTTGAAAGAGATGGGGCTGACGGAAGAGGAGGTCAAAGCCATGCCACCGGAGCAGCAAAAGGCGATCGGCGAAGAGCTTGCACAGCGCATGGAAGACAAGCTGAAACTGGCGAAAACCGAGAACGCTGATAGCAGTGCCGACAAGGACAATGGCCAAGTGGTAGACAAATTCCTGGCCGCGCTTTAGTCCCTGAATACACACAAATCCCTGTAGCAGCTGGCGCAGCCTGCGTTCGGCTGCGTCCGGCTGCTCTGTGGCGAGGGGATTCATCCCCGTTGGGTCGCGCAGCGGCCCCATATCTTTACGACTGCCGAGCAGCCGAACGGGGATGAATCCCCTCGCCACAACAGAGCCGAACGCAGGCTGCGCCAGCTGCTACAAGGATTGGGTATGCCATTTAGACATGCGTGCGCTAATTCAACTGCAACGTCGAGTTGAATTGGCTGATCGCATCCACCACATGCCGTGAGCCTTGCTGGATCTCCAGGATCACCTCGCCCGCCTCGTTCGCCAGTTCAACGCCAAGCCCGGTCCGGCTCAAGCTCGATTGCATGCTGGTGACCGCACTCAGCGACAGGTCGTGGTTCCTGCGCACCACGTCGACAATCTCCAGCGTCGCCTGACTGGTTCGCGCCGCGAGGCTGCGGACTTCGTCGGCCACCACCGCGAACCCGCGCCCGTGTTCGCCCGCCCGAGCCGCCTCGATGGCTGCGTTGAGTGCCAACAGGTTGGTTTGATCGGCGATTCCGCGAATGGTCTGGACGATGGTGCCGATGATGTCGGATTGCTTGCTGACCGCATCAATACTCAGGGCAGCTTCGTTCAGATCGCGGGAGATGTCCTGGATGATCTGCACGGTTTGCTGCACCACCTGAGACCCCTTCTGCGCGCAGGCATCGTTTTGAACTGACGTGCTGTGAGCGGACTCCGCGGCGGTTTGCAAGGTCGTGACCTGTTGGGTGATGTCACTGGCAAACTTCACCACTTTGTACAACCGGCCCTTGGCGTCGAACAACGGGTTGTAGGAAGCTTCCAGAAACACCGTATGACCGTACTTGTCTTTGCGCTCGAAACGGTGCGAGTGATATTCGCCACGGTTGAGTGAGGCCCAAAACGCCTTATACGCTTGTGAATCACTTTCGCTGCGATGGCAAAACAGGCTGTGGTGCTGCCCCACTACTTCGTTGAGCGAGTAGTGCATGGTTTTCAGAAAGTTCTCGTTGGCGGTAATGACCTTGCCATCGGGAGTGAATTCGATGACCGCCATGGAGCGGCCGATGGCGGCGAGCAAGCTGTCGTTCTCGTGTTCCTTGTTGATTCGATCGGTGATGTCCGAGGCCACTTTCATCACGCTTTTAACCTGGCGATCGGCACCCAATACCGGCATGTAACTGGCTTCAAGCCAGACCTCTTGGCCCCGTTTATTCAAGCGTGAAAAAGTCCCGGTCACCGGTTCGCCACGTGCCAGGTCGCGCCACAATTTCGCGTATTCCTCGCTCCGATAAAACGCCTCCTCGCAGAACATTCTGTGGTGCTTGCCGCGCACTTCTTCAACGCTGTAACCCATGACGCTGCAGAAGTTGTCGTTGGCGTCTATTACCACACCTTCAGGGGTGAACTCGATGATCGCCATTGAACGACTGATAGCCGCCAACTTGCCGTTGGCTTCAGTCAGTGCGCAGCTGAAGCGTTCGATTTCCAGCAGATCAGACTTGTGATGTAGGTTAAACATGGTTGTATCACCCTAAGCGCGGTCGTTTGAATGAAGAAAGTTCAACGTTCTTTCAACGTATCCACCAAAACGTTCCATGGAACAGGCACACGCATCCCCCAATAAGGAAGGAAGTGTCAGGTGATAAATGATGTTCAATCGGAGAGTCCTGACTGCAACGCTCTTATCAAGACATCCTTCTCTTGATAGCCCCGGACAGGGCCAACCCTGATGTATTCATAGGTAATTCCTTTTATGCAAAGACTCCTTGCTGGCTAGCGTCAGCATAGACAGCCATTATCGTGAAGCAAGGCCACTAGTCGGCCAGCATCCGGGACTAAATCGTTTCAGCGTCGAAAGGTGTCACGCGGGATGAGAATGGCTACTACTGGGCAAACAAAATAAACATCGGAGAAAACGCGACACTGACCATTCTGTCGCTTTGCTCGATCAATTCATTCTGGGAATAGAGCTCGGTGACCTGGGCAGGGACGACGGCTTTTTCGGGAAAACTGAAGGGGCAGCAACCCCTGCCTAATCCCACTTCCTTGATGTTGCTCATCATCATGTTACCAATAGCATCGGGGCCATCTACGCCAAAGATCTTCACTGTGTGAACTCTATTATTGTGCTGCCAGGACGATACCTGTTTGCTCATGTTGTAGTCAGACAGGTTGATGGGACGATTGGCGGCTTTGCTCAACACCGACAATTTTTTCCCGGTGTAATCCCGATTTTCCCAAACGCAGAAATAGCCGTAGTCGCAGATGCCGTCGCTCCCCTGGACGTCGCCAGGAACCGGAAAGGCTATTATCACCGCGCCATTTTCGTAGACCAGCTGAGTCGAGCTGATTTGCTCGCCACCCCCTTTGCGAATGAGCTGTTCATCGATCCGCTGCTGGACCGCCACCGTTTGCGCAGCATTCATTGGGGGATTGATGACGGCGAAACGACTTTTTTCACCTACGGCGTCTTTTGCATAAAAGAAGAACAGTACGAAGACGCCAACACACAGCGCAAAGATGACGAGGATCAATCTGATAACCATGTAAAAACTCCGCGCCTGAATACACGCTGATCATTGGTGATGTTCAGGTGCAGAGTCTGTTTCTGATGACATCTTGTCTACTGTCACAAATGACAGTTTTGATCCTTTTTTCTCGCTACAAACCGGCGCCAACCCTCGTGGCGATGTAACCCGGCAAGCAACCCTTGTCTTCAGGATCGCGGAACACCTCCCTGGAGCGCGCCCGGAGGGTATTGTCGAAGTGGTGGGCATGGCGTTGCTCAGATCGAGGATCAATCCCCTTCTGTGCATGAACGCCGGGTTTTCTTGCAGATTATTTGGTTATGAGGTTAGACAGACAGCAGGAGCCCGAGGGCCGGGCTCCCTTGTCGCGGGATCAATGACCGAACACATCCACCTTCTTGGCCTTCTTGTCCGCGCGCTTTTCATCGGCGGTTTTTGCCGGTTTTTTCTTCGCTGCTTTCTTTGAATCCATGCCTTTGGCCATGATACGTACTCCACTCATACGGGATGTGGAATCAGGTATACACCTATCGCCGCACGCGTGTTCTTTTATAATCGCCCGTTTTACGTATCGACAGACCAACCCTATGCCCGACACCCAGTACACCTTGCTCGACGAGCCTTTGTGGCCACTGATGAACAAGTTTTATCGCGCTCATCAATCGCCGATGAAAGCCGTGCGCGACGCACAACTCTGGGTCGCCAGACGCGAGGGGATCATCGGCGCGCTGTGCTTGCGACCGGTCGCGGACGGGCATTGGTTGACCGGGTTGTTCGTTGATCCTGCCTGCCGCGAACAGGGCATCGCCGCGACGCTGATCGCCCACGCGATCAAGGACGCCGAAGGTCCGGTGTGGTTGTTTTGTCATCCAGACTTGCGGGAGTTTTATGAGCGGCGTGGTTTTGCTTTTGATCCGCCACTGCCCTACTCGATGGCCGAACGCCTGAGCCGATACGCACGCAGCAAGCCGATGATTGCCATGGGTTTAGAACCGTTGGTGAGGTCGCCCATCGATAACGTGTGATCGGTCGATGAAGGGCAGTTCTTCAAGCGGGGTGCGAATCCGTTAATTAACGGATGACATTGCGGCTTATTAAGCCCGGAAAAATGAAGCAATCCAAACACTTGTAAAGAACCAAATGTGGGAGCCGGGCTTGCCCGGCTCCCACAGGTTTATCAGGGGATTCAAAAATCTTGTGTTAATCGTCAGCGTTCGGATCAAGCTCCGGGAACATCACCTCGGTAAATCCGAATTGGGTGAAATCCGTGATGCGCGACGGGTACAGCCGCCCGATCAGGTGATCGCACTCATGCTGCACGACCCGTGCGTGAAAGCCTGAAGCAATGCGCAGGATCGGTTGCCCCTTGGGGTCGACACCTTCGTAGCGAATATCCCGATAACGATCCACCGCACCGCGCAGACCCGGTACCGACAGGCAGCCTTCGAAACCCTCTTCCAGTGTCGGGCTCAGCGGCGTTATCAGTGGATTGATCAAAATCGTCTGTGGCACGGCTTCAGCGTCCGGATAGCGTTCGCTGTGCTCGAAACCGAAGATCACCAATTGCAGGTCGACGCCGATCTGCGGCGCAGCCAGGCCAACCCCACCGACGCTTTCCATGGTCTGGAACATGTCGTCGATCAGTTGCCACAGCTCGGGGCTGTCGAACATTTCAGC
Source organism: Pseudomonas sp. TNT3 (assembly GCF_010095445.2). Classification (GTDB taxonomy): domain Bacteria; phylum Pseudomonadota; class Gammaproteobacteria; order Pseudomonadales; family Pseudomonadaceae; genus Aquipseudomonas. Next base: position 7,750 of record NZ_WFGV02000027.1, on the reverse strand, counting down.
CGGAACCGGCGGGGCAATGCGCAGCAAGCGCTCATCACCCATTTTTAGAATTTCACGGATCATTAGATGGCTTCGTCAGTGGGCGACTTGATCGAGTGGTCTCGACCCAGTCCGGAAACGTGGTGTTTAGGCTCGTGGTCGAGCTCCCCAGGGACCTTCTCACCTGGGTCCTTGCCTTCGGTGGACATGTGCTCGATCACTGCATTCATTTCTGCGCCGAGCAATAGTACCGCCGCAGAAATATAGAAATAGAGCAGCAACACGATGATCGCACCGATACTGCCGTACATGGCGTTGTAGTTGGCGAATTCCTTGACGTACAGGCCGAAGCCCACGGAGGCCAGAATCCACACCACCACCGCCAGCACGGACCCCGGCGTGATGAAGCGAAACTCCTGCTTGACGTCGGGCATGACGTAATAAATCAGCGCCACCGCCACCATCAGCAGGATCACCACCACCGGCCAGCGGACGATTGTCCACAAGGTGACGATGAAGTCCTCGAGGCCGACCTGCGCGGCGATCCAACCCATGAGTTGCGGCCCCAACACCATCAAGGCAGCGGCCACCAACAGCATGCCGGCGATGCCAATGGTGTAGATGATCGACAGGGGAAAGCGCTTCCAGGCCGGGCGACCTTCCACCACATCGTAGGCCGCGTTCATCGCGCTCATCATCAAGCGCACGCCGGCCGAGGCGGTCCATAGCGCAATCACGATACCGACCGACAGCAACCCGCCTTTGGACTGCTGAAGCTGGTCGATCACCGGGTTCACCTGCTCCAGAGCCTGGGGCGGCAACACCAGTTCCGACTGCAGGCGCAGCCACGAAAAAAAGTCCGGCAGGTGCAGGAAACCGATCAGTGCAATCAGGAACAGGATGAAGGGGAATAACGAGAACAACATCTGATAGGCCAGTGCCGAGGCGTAGGTCGACATCTCGTCGTCAACGAACTCTGTGACTGTGCGCACCATCACGCGATGGATGGGCAGACCTTTCATGTCCGGGAAAATCATTAGCGTCTCCTTTCGCCGCAAAATTGGGTTGAAGTCGAGGCGACTCAGGGGCCGTTTTCTACATCAAAGTAGCCTACTTGGCGACTTTGAAACAATTTCCGTGCTCAAGTTCAAGCTGACACAAAAACGGCCATCCGTGGATGGCCGTTCGTAAAGCACGTCACGGCCTGGATCAGGCCTTGTCGACACCTTTCTTTACCGCGTCTTTGGCTTTGCCAACCGCTTGTTGAGCTTCGCCTTTCTTTTCCTGAACGACGCCTTCAGCGCGCATTTTATCGTTGCCGGTGGCCTTGCCGACGCCCTGCTTGACGTTACCAGCGGCTTCGTTGGCCATGCCTTTTACTTTATCGCCAGTGCTGCTCATGGTGTTTCTCCTGTGAACAATTGAACGAGAAAAGTCGTTACACAAAGATTGACCGGAGGCGTTTGCAGGGAGTTTCATTTATTTTCAGCAGGACATTTCATCGATCGACGCAGGTTGGGCTTTATGTTTGCCGACCAACCCCCGAGAATGCGCAACGTATTCAGGCTCAGGCGCTGAAGATCCAATCCCGTAGGAATGTTATGAAACTCGATAAAAAGCAGGCCATTGCCCGCAGAAACCAGGAACTCGGCGGTGCTGTGCTTGGCGTCAACAACTGCCATTTCACCGAATTGAACCGTAACCGCAATATCTGGTGGTTCGATATTCCGGTCGCGCGCCTGGCCATTGGTCAGTACGAATGGGTGCACCTGTTGATGCACACGCCGGACACCGACGAACTGGTGCACCTGAAAGTGCCGACGGTGTTCCTGCGCGAAAAGCTTGAAGGGCTGGTGGTGCGCAATGAGGGCAAGCGCAAGGCGGCATTGAGCCTGGAACTGAGTGCAGACAAGGATTCGTACTTGCAGGACATGCGTCCGGCGGGCACCAACGTGAACTTCGCGCCGTTCCGCCTGTAACCCCACATATGCCCCTGTGGCGAGGGAGCTTGCTCCCGCTGGGCTGCGAAGCGGCCCCTTCTGTTCAGGTAAAAGAACGGGGCCGCTTCGCGCCCCAGCGGGAGTAAACTCCCTCGCCACAAGAGCAGCAACAAAAAGCCCCGCATCTGCGGGGCTTTTTTTTGACTAGGCGGTGGCTTTCTTCGTGTTTATTTTCTTCAGCTCTTCATCCCGCAGTTCACGCCGCAAGATCTTGCCGACGTTAGTCGTCGGCAGTGCGTCGCGGAACTCGACGGAGCGTGGGACCTTGTAGCCCGTCACGTTCGCACGCATGTGCTCCATGACTTGCTCTTTCGTCAACGTTACGCCCGGTTTGGCAACGATGAAGATCTTGATCGCCTCGCCAGACTTCTCGTCCGGGATGCCAATGGCTGCGCACTGCAGCACGCCTGGCAAGGTCGCGAGCACGTCTTCCAGCTCGTTCGGGTACACGTTGAAACCGGAGACCAGAATCATGTCTTTCTTGCGATCGACGATACGCATGTAGCCATCGGGCTGGATCAGCGCGATGTCACCGGTTTTCAACCAGCCTTCGCTGTCGAGCATTTCGTCGGTGGCGTCCTGGCGCTGCCAATAGCCCTTCATGACCTGCGGACCCTTGACGCACAGCTCACCGATTGCGCCCAGCGGCTGTTCGACGCCAGCATCATCGATGATCTTGCACAGCGTCGACGGAACCGGAATGCCGATGGTGCCGATCTGGATGTGCTGGATCGGGTTGACCGTCGCCACCGGGCTGGTCTCGGTCATGCCGTAACCTTCGCAGATGGAGCAACCGGTGACCGCTTTCCAGCGTTCAGCGGCGGCCAATTGCAGGGCCATGCCGCCCGACAGGGTGACTTTCAGCGCGGAGAAATCCAGCTTGCGGAAGCCTTCGTTGTTGCACAGGGCAACGAACAAGGTGTTCAGGCCCACAAAGCCGCTGAACTTCCACTTCGACAGTTCCTTGACCATCGCCGGCAAGTCGCGCGGGTTGCTGATCAGGATGTTGTGGTTGCCGATCAGCATCATCGCCATGCAATGAAAGGTGAAGGCATAGATGTGGTACAGCGGCAGAGGCGTGATCAGGATCTCGCAACCTTCATTCAGGTTGGAACCCATCAGCGCCTTGCATTGCAGCATGTTCGCCACGAGGTTGCGGTGAGTCAGCATCGCGCCCTTCGCCACCCCGGTGGTGCCGCCGGTGTACTGCAGGACCGCCACATCGCCGCTGGCCGGGTTGGCTTCAACCACTGGCTGGCCGTGGCCCTTGCTCAGCACGTCATTGAACTTGATGGCTTTGGGCAAGTGGTACGCTGGCACCATCTTCTTCACGTACTTGATGACGCTGTTGATCAGCAGGCGCTTGAGCGGCGGCAACAGATCGGCCACTTCGGTGACGATCACGTGCTTGACGCCGGTTTTCGGCACCACGGTCTGCGCCAGGTGCGCCATGTTTGCCAGGCAAATCAGGGCCTTGGCACCGGAGTCGTTGAATTGGTGTTCCATTTCCCGCGCGGTGTACAGCGGGTTGGTGTTGACCACGATCAGCCCGGCACGAATCGCCCCGAAGACGGCGACCGGGTACTGCAAAACGTTGGGCAGCTGCACAGCGATTCGATCGCCCGGCTGCAAGTCGGTATGCTGTTGCAGGTAAGCGGCAAAGGCACCGGACAATTCGTACAGTTCACCGTAGGTGATTGTCTTGCCCAGGTTGCTGAATGCCGGTTTATCGGCGAAGCGTTGGCAGGACTGCTTGAGCACTGCCTGAATATTCGGATACTCGTCCGGATTGATGTCGGCAGCAATCCCGGCAGGGTATTTATCCTTCCAGAAGTCTTCGATCATGGAAGCCCACTCCTCAGCAACGCGAATTCATCACCGCATTTGATGCGATTATTATTGGTGTTTGTTTGTTGGTGAGTCTGGCTTTTTTCAAGGCCGAGAGGTCACAAAGCGCGCCGAGAGTAGCAGCTTTGCCAAGGGTCGACTAGAGCCAAAAGCGGCCTCTACGGTCACATTCGTGACCCATGAATGTGCAATAGTCAGTTTTAGAGCAAAAATTCTATACCGCTGTAAAAGGCCCCGTGAAATAGGGCTTTGGCCCCGTTAAAAGCATCGCGGGCAAGCCTTGCTCTCACCGGTTCACATCAATATCGATGCAGACTTGTGGGAGCAAGGCTTGCCCGCGATCCGCGCAAAGCGCGGCCATTCACCGATCAGGCGATATCCCGCAACTCCCGCCGCAAAATCTTGCCGACCGGTGTCATCGGCAACGAATCACGCAACACAATATGCTTGGGCACTTTGTACGCCGTGAAATTTTCCTTGCAGTAAGCCTTCAGCTCTTCAAGGCTGACACCGGATTCGCGGGCCACCACGAACAGCTTCACCGCCTCCCCCGATCGCTCGTCAGGCACGCCGATCACCGCGCAGTTGGCCACTTTGGGGTGGGCCATCACCACGTCTTCGATCTCGTTCGGGTACACGTTGAAGCCCGAGACGATGATCATGTCTTTCTTGCGGTCGACAATGCGCACGAATCCATCCGGATCGATCACCGCGATGTCACCCGACTTGAACCATCCCTCGGCATCCAGCACTTCAGCCGTCGCCTCGGGTTTCTGCCAGTAACCCTTCATGATCTGCGGGCCCTTGATGCACAACTCGCCACGCTCGCCCAAAGGCTGCTCGACGCCGTCATCGTTGATGACTTTGAGCGTAGTGCCCGGCACCGGCAGGCCCACCGTGCCGATGCGCGACTTGTCGCCGTACGGGTTGGTGCAGGCGACTGGCGACGTTTCGGTCAGGCCATAGCCTTCGGTGATGCGGCAACCGGTCAGTTTTTCCCAGCGTTCGGCGGTGGCCTTGACCAGCGCGGTGCCGCCGGAGTTGGTCAGCTTGAGGCTGGAGAAGTCCAGGGTCTTGAAGTCCGGGTGATCCATCAGCGCGACAAACAGCGTGTTGAGCCCCAGCAGCGCCGAGAAGCGCCAGTTCTGCAGCTCCTTGATGAAGCCCTTGATGTCCCGGGGATTGGTGATCAGCACGTTGTGGTTGCCGGTCACCATCATGCACATGCAATTCGCCGTGAATGCATAGATGTGGTACAGCGGCAGCGGCGCAATCATCACCTCCTGCCCTTCGCGCAACAGCGGCTGACCGTCAGTGCCAAACTGCCCCAGACAGGCCCGCGCCTGCTGCATGTTCGCCACCAGATTGCCGTGGGTGAGCATGGCGCCCTTGGCCAGGCCAGTCGTGCCGCCGGTGTATTGCAGCACGGCGATGTCGTCGAGGCCGGCGTTCAGCGGCTTGATGCCCTGGCCTTTGCCCATGCGCAGCGCGCTCTTGAAGGAAATGGCTTGCGGCAATGAATAGGCCGGGACCATTTTCTTGACCTTGCTGACCACGGTGTTGATCAACCAGCCCTTGGCGGCGGGCAACATGTCGCCCATCTTCGCTTCGATCAGGTACTGGATGTCGGTGTCCGGCAGCACTTCCTGGACCTTCTGTCCGAACATGTTCAGGTAGACCAGCGCCCGGGCACCGGAATCCTTGAACTGATGACGCATCTCCCGTGCGGTGTACAGCGGGTTTGTATTGACCACGATGAGGCCGGCGCGCAAGGCGCCGAACACGGCAATCGGGTATTGCAGAACGTTGGGCATCTGTACCGCTATGCGATCGCCCGGTGCCAGGTCGGTATGGGCTTGCAGGTAGCCGGCGAACGCGGCGCTGTAGCGTTCCAGTTCGGCGTAGGTCAGGGTTACGCCCATGTTGCTGAATGCCGGGCGGTCAGCAAATTTCTTGCAGGAACGCTCGAACACCTCGATCACCGACTTGTAGGCACCCAGATCAATGTCGAGGGGCACGCCGGCCGGGCGTTTGTCATTCCAGAAATCAGGTTGCATTGTTCTTGTCCTCTTTACCTGAACCTATCCGGGCCGCTGTTCTGTCATTTGTAAAACAAAAGGCAGAAGGCGGAGCTTCACGGACACTAGCAGTTATGGCCTATCAGGCAAATACGCCAGTGACTCTCATTGACCGTGTGAATCTTGATTCCGTGGTCCGGCCTGATCAGCCTGATCAGACGGCAAGCGCGCGATGCGCTATACAATGCATCGGAGCTGTTTTCCACTTGGCAGCCCCATAGCAAAGGAATCGCCATGATCCACGACACTTTCTGGCTGACCGCGAGTGACCGCAGCCGCCTTTACGTCAATCAGTGGCTGCCCGCTGCCCCTTTGAAAGCAGTCATCCTGCTGGCACACGGCATGGCGGAACACAGCGGTCGCTACGCCCGTCTGGCGCAAAAACTCTGCGATCAGGGCTACGGCGTCTACGCCCCGGACTTGCGTGGACATGGCAAAACTGCCGAAAACGGGACGCTGGGTTTTTTCGCCGACGACGATGGCTGGTGCAAGGTGGTCGGTGATCTCGCCAGCCTCAACCAGCACATCGGCCAACAGCATCCGGGCGTACCGATTGTGTTGCTCGGCCATAGCATGGGCAGCTACATCGCCCAGGCTTATCTTCTGCATCACAGCGCCAGCCTGCATGGCGCAATCCTGAGCGGTTCAAATTTCCAGCCCTTGGCGCTTTATCGTGCCGCGCGGCAGATAGCTCGTCTCGAACGCCTGCGGCAGGGGCCGAAGGGGCGCAGTGCGCTGATTGAATGGCTGACATTCGGTTCGTTCAACAAGTCATTCAAACCCGTGCGCACATCATTCGACTGGCTCAGTCGTGATCCGGCTGAAGTCGATCTGTATGCCGCCGACCCGCTTTGCGGCTTTCGTTGCACCAACCAACTGTGGATCGATTTGCTCGGCGGCTTGCAGCAAATCAGCAAAGCGTCCAATCTCGCGCAAATTGATCCGGGCCTGCCGCTGTTAGTGATTGGCGGTGAATGTGATCCGGTGAGCGAAGGTAAACGTCTGAAAGATCTGGCTAACGCACTGCGCGAGGCCGGCAGCCAGAACCTGCAGCTGACGATCTACCCCCAGGCTCGGCATGAATTGTTTAACGAGAGCAACCGCGATGAAGTGATCAACGACGTGTTGAACTGGATCGCGCAGGCATTGGCGCACCGACGGCCACTCAGGTCGGAATAGTTTTTTTGTACATTTATTTATTCGTGACAGGAATTGAAACAGATGACCCAGGTTACCAACACCCCGTACGAAGCACTCGAAGTCGGCCAGACTGCCAGCTACAGCAAATTGGTCGAAGAGCGCGATATCCAGCTGTTCGCCGCCATGTCTGGCGACCATAACCCTGTGCATCTGGACGCCGAATTCGCCGCTGGCACGATGTTCAAGGAGCGCATCGCCCATGGCATGTTCAGCGGTGCGCTGATCAGTGCCGCCGTGGCCTGCGAGTTGCCTGGGCCAGGCACTATCTATATCGGCCAGCAAATGAGCTTTCAGAAGCCGGTGAAGATTGGTGACACGCTGACCGTGCGCCTGGAAATTCTGGAGAAACTGCCAAAGTTTCGCGTGCGCATTGCGACCCGCGTTTTCAACCAGCGTGATGAGTTGGTCGTGGATGGCGAAGCGGAGATCCTGGCTCCGCGTAAACAGCAAACCGTGACGCTGCCTACCCTGCCGGCCATCAGCATCGGGTGACTCAACAAAAAGATCGCAGCCTGCGGTGTAGTGGTTCAGTTTTTTTAAACCATCCCGTAGGAGGATTAAGCCGCCTGTTGCTCGAACAGCGCAGGCGGCAAGTGGTTCGAGGCGGAGTGGCAACGGCGATAGTTGTAATGCGAGATGAATTCC
>NZ_WFGV02000026.1 GCF_010095445.2 Pseudomonas sp. TNT3 | reverse complement strand
GGTGCAGGCCGTGGGTGTCGCCGGCGTAGGGTCGGGCGAGGCGTAGCCACATGCTTTCCAGGCCGGGGTTCCAGGTGTCGCGGTCGAACAGGAAGTTGACCCGGTAGCGGCCTTCGAGGTCGATTTCAGCGTACGGATCGTTGGCCTGGGGGTTGGTGATGCGGGCGGGGATGGTGCCGGCGATTTGTGGTTTGGCCGGCAGCGGTGGACGAAAACACACGGTTTGCGCGTAGGGGATGGCCTGGAAATGCGCTTCAAAGCTGCGGTCGCGAGCAGCCTGGGTGATCAGTTGGGTGATGACGCTGCCGGGCTCGAAGGCCTGGGGCGCGCCGCCGGAGATTTTCAGCACCTGGCCGGTTGCCAGGGTGGCGCTGCTGCTGATGCCGCTGAGTCGGGTCTGGGCATTGAGGTAGCGTTCGTGGCGCAGGCGGGCGTAGAAGTAGCCACTTTCGCTTTGCAGGTCTTCGTCCTGGTCGTAGCGGTCGCCGAGCACGGTGTAGGGTTCGGCGTAGTGGTAGGCCTCGCCGTAGTTGGTCGTGGCGCCGTGGGTCTGGTCGATTTCGCCGTCCAGATGGGCGCGGGCGTCACGGTGGTGGTAGGCGCGGATGTTGACGTGTTGCTCGACCACGGCGTGGCTCGATTGCAGGTGCCACACGCCATCCTGATCACTGCTGCTGAGCCCGGAAGGCGGGCGGTACGGCAGCTCGACGTCGAACTGGTAGGCGCGCTGGTCGTCGTGGAATTCGACGACGTCGATGTGCAGGCGGTCGTCACTGGTGAAGCGGTACCAGATGCCGACTTCAGCCAGCAGGCGGTCGATGAAGGCCAGGTCGCTTTCGCCGAACTGCATGACCTGTTCGCGCTTGGGGTAGTCGCGGTGCAGGTGGAAAAGGAAGTCCTGGCCTTCGAAGTCGTGACGACTGCGCAGGATGTGCTCGACGATTTCCGGCACGGATTGATGCTGGTAGATGCGGCACTGTTGGCCCCTGCCCAGTCGTGCGAGGCGCGGTTGCAGGGTGATTTCGTAGCGGGCTTCGTCGTTGGAGCCGGACAGGCGCTTGAAGCCGGTGATCACCCCGCGCAAGGTGCGCAGGGGGTTGATCTCGGGCTTGGGCAGGCCGCGGATGAACAGCGGTTGCACGGCGGGGAAGAGGCTGAACTGGGCGTGTTTGTTGAGCAACTGCTCGGCGCCGATGTCGAGTTCAGTGGAGGTGAACTCGATGAGGTAGGTGAAGGGTTGGCTGAGGCGTTCTTCGCCATGGAAGGCCAGGACGTCGAGGGGCAGGTCGACGCGGCGGACCTCGAGTTTGTGGCGGCTGTGGTCGAAGAAAGCGGGCAGTTGGGTGAGCATGTTCAGGCCTCCGTCACGACAGGCATATCCGCGCTCATTGCGTCGGCGAAACAGAGGATGATGCCTTCATCGTCGCTATGGCTGAGAGTGACGCTGCGGGTTTTTTGTTTGGCTGCCTGACGCTGTAGTAATTGCTGACTGAGAACGGGCAAGATCTGCTGGTTGAGCAGGCTGTCGACATTGCGGGCGCCGGTGTCGGGTAGTAAGCAGGCGGTTACCAACGCATCGTTCAGTGAGTCGTCGATCACACAGTTCAGGCCGTAATGGCGCTGCAGGCGGTTGGCGACCCGAGCGAGTTTCAGCGCAACAATCTGTTTGAGTGCCTCGGGTTGCAACGGCCGATAAATCAGGGTCTGAAAACGCGCCAGCAACGCCGGTTGAAAATGCTCACGCAGGGTGGGCCGCAGCCATTCGTGCAGGGTACTGTCCGATGCTTCGGGTTGTTCCTGAAGTCCCGCTTGCAGCACATCGCTGCCAAGATTGGAGGTCATGAGAATGACGGTGTTGCGAAAGTCGATTTCGCGCCCTTCGCCATCGCGCATGAAGCCACGATCAAAGACTTGATAGAACAGGTTCAGGACGTCGCGGTGGGCCTTTTCCACTTCATCAAGCAATACGATGCTGTAGGGCCGCTGTCGCACTGCTTCGGTCAATACACCGCCCTGGCCGTAACCGACGTAACCCGGCGGCGAACCTTTGAGCTGGCTGACCGTGTGAGCTTCCTGGTACTCGGAGAGGTTCAAGGTGATCAGCGATTTCTCGCCACCAAACAGGCAGTCGGCCAAGGCCAGGGCGGTTTCGGTTTTGCCGACGCCACTGGTGCCCACCAGCAGGAATACTCCCAACGGGGCTTTCTCTTCCGTCAGGCCAGTCTTGGCGGCGCGCAGGCGCTGAGCCAGCGCACTCAGCGCGGAATTCTGGCCAATGACCCGCTCGCTCAACTGCTGTTCCAAAGCCAACAGGCTGGTCTGTTCGTCCTTGAGCAGATTGCCCATGGGCACACCGGTCCAGTCGGCAATGACTTCGGCCACATCACGCACACCGACATCCAGGGAGAGTAATGGTTGTTCGCCCTGAATCTCGACAAGTTGCCGTTGCACCTGTGCGCGGACGCTCAACGATGGGGAATCGATCTGGCGTTCATCGAGCAATTGCCGGGTCAGGGAGTGCTCGAGTCGGTATTGCCGCAGCAGGTCGGTCTGCTGTTGAAGGAGTTCGGCTTCTTGCGTGGCGATCATGTTGAGGCGCTCGCTTGGAGTACCGCCGCAAAGCCGAGCGTCCTCTTCATGCGCCTGTCGTTCCAGTTCCAGAGCTGCCAGACCGGCCTTGATCCGGACCAGTGCCTGAGGTTCGCAATCGCGGTTCATGCGTACCCGCGCACTGGCGGTGTCGAGCAGATCAATGGCTTTGTCCGGCAATTGCCTACCCGTCAGATAACGCCGTGACAGGTTGACCGCCGCCTGAACCGCCGCATCCTGGATGTGCACGCCGTGATGACTGGCATAACGGGCTTTGAGACCTCGTAACATGAGGCAGGCATTGACGTCATCCGGTTCGTCCACTTTGACCATTTGAAAGCGCCGTTCCAAGGCGGCATCACGCTCAAAGTACTGTTTGTATTCGCTCCAGGTGGTGGCGGCGATGGTGCGCAATTCGCCCCGAGCCAGAGCCGGCTTGAGCAAATTGGCGGCGTCGGTGCCGCCTTCCTGGTTGCCGGCGCCGATCAGGGTATGGGCTTCGTCGATAAACAGCAGTACCGGATTAGCCGACTGCTGTACGGCATCGATGACATTTTTCAGCCGCTGTTCGAACTCGCCTTTGACCCCCGCCCCCGCCTGTAGCAATCCCAGGTCCAGGGTGCGCACACTCACCGGTTTCAAGCTGTCGGGCACATTGCCCTCGGCAATGCGTAACGCCAGTCCTTCGACCAGTGCGGTCTTGCCAACTCCAGGATCGCCGACCAGGATTGGATTGTTCTTGCGCCGACGACTGAGGATGTCGATGACCTGACGGATCTCATCATCGCGACCGAATACGGGATCGATGTGCCCTGCCCTGGCCTTGGCGGTGATGTCCTGGGTGAACTTGTCCAGGACCGTCTGCAAAGCGTCGCTCCGGGCGTCACGGGCTGGTGAAGTGGCGAGCGGTTGAAGCACGTCTGCGCTGCCAAGCTCGTCTGGTTGCTGCACCTCCGGGCGCTCTTCGGAATGTTGATCCAGGAGGGGGAACAATCGTTGCAGCTGAATTTGGCCAAGGCTGAGCAAGGGCCAGGCGGCATCGCACGCGAGCAGGTTGGGAGCTTCCAGCAAGGCGCCGAGCACATGTACCGATCGCAAGTTTTCGTGGCCTTCGAGTGACGCCCGCAACCAGGCACTTCTGATCAGTTCCTGCAGCTTGCCGTCTAGCTGCGGCTTGCTCTGCACACTGCGCGGCAGCGTATCGAGATGGTCCAGCAGGCCACGCCAGAGGGCATCCATATCCCATTCATAACGTCGGGCAATAAGGGTCAGGTCCCCCTCGCCTTGCTCCAGCAACTTGAGCAGCCAGTGCTCGATGCTGACCTGTGCATGGGCACGGCTTTGACACAACGAAGCCGCCGCACTGAGCGCCTGGGCGCAGTAGGGGTTGAGGCGGCGAAGCAAGCGCGTGGAATTCTGTGTCATGCGTTACATCCTTGTTCGGTATTCGCGAGGTGTCGTCGGGGCAAGCAATAAGCCTGGCGCTTGATGTGTTTGGCTGAGCGCCCGCGAACAGACGCTCAACCCTGCACACCAGAGGTCCGGCAGACTTGAACCTGTCTGCCGGACCTGTTGCATCAGGCGCTCTGGCGTTCGTTCCAGGAATCGGAGTGGATGATGTTGCCGTCCTTGTAGGTCCAGGTGACCTTTTCGTAACGCAACTCAACCTGTTCCAGGTGGTTGTGCTTCTCCTTGGCCGGGTCCTTGACGTCGTGCATTTTTGGCGCGACTTTCACGACCTTTACGTTTTCCAACTTGGTGATGAAGTACTCGACCTCCTCGCCGCCTTCATCAATGCGGTACCACTTGAACTCGGCGCTCTTGAGCGTCTGTCCGGTGGTCACCGCCTTGTAGAGATACGGACTGGAGGAGTCGATTTCCTTGGTAAAGAGGAACGGGGTGTGCACCCGCGTCCCGGTCAACTTGCCCGTGTTGTTGTCGGTCGGGATGTAAAGGCTATGGTCCTGGGCGACCACCTCAATACTTCCCTGACGCTTCTGTACGTCCACCGACCCTTTGATGTCGGCGCCGCCGTCATCTTTCAGCCACAGGTAAACCGGAATTGCCATGTGAAACTCCTTTTCTTGGATGGATGTCGCGTAAGGCGACAGGGGGTTGCAGGTCTGGTCCCGCCGTGGGGAACTCGCACGCCCCCACTTCCGGCACCAGACGGATATCGACGCGACGGTTGGCCGAGCGCCCGGCTTCGGTGTCATTGCTGGCGATGGGTTGGCTTTTGCCAATGCCCTGCACTGCAAAACAGTTGTCTGGGATGCCACCCATTTGGCGCATCCAGTCGTGCACCGCCGAGGCGCGGTCTCGGGAGAGCTTTAGATTGTGATCGTCACTGCCAACGGCGTCGGTGTGCCCGGTGATGACAATCAACCAGCCAGGCTGAGCCTTGATGTCGTTCAAGGCATCGATCAGTACCTTGGTCGACTCAGGCTTGAGTTGTGCGCTACCGGTGCGGAACAGCGACAGGCTGTTCAGCCGCACCGGCCTGGGTGCTCCCACGGGCATTGGTCCCGCCGAGAGTTCACGGTGATCGGCAATCGTCGACAGCAGCCGGGTTCGCAGAATTTCACCGCGATACAGGCCGAGTCCTAATGCAAGTGGCTCACCTTGCCGGTAGTAACTGTCCAGACGCGCTGCGTCCTCGCGTAGAGCACTCAATGCCTCCTCACGCAGGACAAACCCGGGCCTGTCACGGTGCTCTAACGGCGCAATGGTCGTGTAACGGCGCAGGTCGTCACTGACCTGGCGTAGCAGCAACGTGTTCTGCCAGGCGGAGCTGGCCAAGGCCATGACACCTGCGGCGGTGAACAACCACACGGCAATCACACCGGCGCGATGCACTGGAGATCGTTGAGCTTTCGTGGGAAGCAAATGCAGCAAGGGGTCGGGAAACGGCAGAGACGTGCCGACCGCTGGCGCGTGTTCTACTAGCGCCCCCTTGTCACGCAGCCAATGCTGCCACAGGTTGCCTTTCACGCTATGGGGCAATGCCGGCACAAGCGTGATCGCACTGACCGTCGGCGGGCTGACAGCATGGCGTTTATAGGCCGTCAAATGTGGCATGACGTGATCAGCCAACCAAGCCGCTGCACTGTCGAGTTGCACGCTGGTCTGGAAGCGATGGGTCGTCGCCACGCCGTTGACAATTTGACGTTGCCATTCGCCCAGACTGTGGCAAGCGCCGGCCTCGTAAACACGTGAATTCGATTGGCCTGCTTCCCAGCTGAACCAGGGCCCCTCGCCTCGTGAGGCTTGCAGATAGCTCACCAGCAGAAGCGGCAGTGCCAGGCCGTGCTTGCGACTCTGTGCCCACTGATAACTGAACGCATGCACCTGCCCGGCCAGCATCGCGGCATCAGTGTGTTCAGCCGGGTTGGCAACGAACATCACACTGAGCTGACCGCACCATTGCGGCCGCACGGCCATGATGCTGTCAGTTAAGTGCGGCAGTTGCTCCAGATGAGATACCCGCAAATAACATCCGTGTTCGGTCACGCGTAGCGCGGGTTGTTCGTCGGCTGTCGCACCAAACAGACCATCCAGCCCGTCACCGCACACCAGTATCACGGGCTGACGGTAAGCCGCTGGAGGCAGCGTCAATCTGTGCGCAAACTCCAGGCGTTTGCGCTGGCGCGAAGCCCGGCGTACTGCCTGAATCAAGGCGAGCGCGACGCCACACATCACCGTCAACGCCGTGAATAGTTGCCCCCAGCCTGCAAGCGGGAGAAAGGCCAACAGCGCCAATGCAAGCGCACCCGTCCACAGCAACAGTGCTTTCTTGAGTTTCAGCGTCATTTGCCCCTCACGCCTGGACCGATGAGAGCGAGGCGATGACGCCATTCAACAGATGATCCAGCCCCCACCAGACACCCACGAGCAGCAGGCTGGCCGCCAGCACATGAGCCAATGGCGAACGCAACCAGTAAAACGCCTTCATCCGGCGACCCACATTAATGTGGGTCGGTAACGTATGACTGAGTTTCAAAGGCGCTACACGGGCTGTCAGGGCGACTACCAGTTGTTCACGCTCGGGATCGTTCGCATCACGATAACGGCCCTGAAAACCGAGCATCAGCACCCGATGAAAGGCTGTCAGCACATGCTGGTCGGCCGAAGGTTCGCGCAGCACTTCGCGCATGTCTTCATACAGAAACTCACCGGCCTGATGACGGTTGAAAAACCTTGCCTGCAAGGGCTTGCGTGCCCATTTGGCATGGTCTTCATCCTTGCCGCGACCCAGCACGGTTTCATCCAGCAAAGCGCATTGAGCATGGCTGATGTGGTCGATGCTGCGCGAGCTCAGGCCTGCCTCCTTGAGCAGGCGGCGAACGAGTTCGATCTGCTTGATGCAAAGCGCCGACAGTTTGTCTGTGTTCAGCGCGCAAGCCCCCTGTCGCAGCTCCACGACCAACAGGTAGCTGTCCTGCAACAGGGCGTCGATATCCACGGACATCGACGTAGGGTCGTTGGATGGGTTCAGGTTCATGTGCGCAGCACCGCGAACAGTTCAAGCTTCACGTCGACCAGAGTGCTCGGGACGTAGAATGCACAGACCCCTGCCGCCAGCATGGCTTGCCCCTTGGGGTGGCTCAGATCAAGGGCGAAGTACTGGTTTTCCAGACGCAGGGGGATGGCTGCCGGGACATGGCTGAGCGATTGCAACGGCACACCATCGAGCGCGGCGTTGATCAGATGATCGACATCATCCGGGGTACCGACCTTGCACAGGCGCGGGAACTGGCCTTGCAGTTCAACTGCTGGCAGCCGGCACCGCACGGACAGATAGAAGTCCGCGCTATCACGTTCGCGCAGTCGGGCATCATTGAGGGTGACCTGCCAACGGTTGGCACTGCTGTTCTCCAATGTCAGTGCAACAACCCGCGAAGGAAGACTCGCCTCGAGCAGCGTGGAGATCATGCCCATCAACGGCGGGAACACCGCTTCCAGGTGTTCGTGCCGGTACGCGGGTATCTGGTCGAGATCGTGTTCCAGGGAAAAGGTCAGCAAGCCGCCGGCCAGCTTCGTCAATTCCAGATAGACCTGTTCGGGATGTCGCACGGGCCAGGCTTTGAAATCCATCAGTACCGGTTGGTAGGTGTTCAGGGCGTTGAGTAACCAGAACAGCGATACATCGGCCACGGCAAAGTCTGCCATGCGCTGGTTGCTCTCCCGGCGCATGCCCATCAGTCGTTGGCGCTTGGCAGCCAGCTGGGTCAGCAGGTTGTCGAACTGGATCAGCAAGCCGGGATGAGCAGCGAAGCTGAGCAGCGGCGGCACATAGGCTGGATCGAGGCTCCATCCGCCCTGCCCGTCGCGCACCAGACGTGCAATGGGACATGTCAGGTAATCGCCGTTCTCGTCGTGATCGAAGCGCAGGCTCAGCATGTGCTCCAGAACGGCGATCGATTGCACCTCGTCGGCATAAACGTCCTGCACATCACGCCAGGCCTGGCGATAGCGGATCGGCCGATCTGCCCTGGTAGCGTCGAAAAGGCAGTTGTTGCCATTGGCTTGTTCCAGTGGCAATGCCAATACCAATATCGGGTTCTGAATGTCATCGGGCAGCAGGCTGGTCAACTCCAGACCCGGTGGCAGCCGGTCTATATGATCGGTATCGATCAAGGTGCCATCGGGCATTCGCAAGCACAGCTGAGTGGCTTTGAGCTTGCCCAATCGCAGTGCTTGCAGGTCAAACGCCACGGCCTGAACGCCCCAGGGATGCACCAGGGACAAATGCGCGAGTCGCTCGTTGGCCCAGGCTTCCCAGCGCGCTTGCTGCTGGAATTGCTGCGGAGACAACAGAGCCCCCGCGACCCATAAGGGGCGGTCTATCTTCATTACGTCGTTTCCCTACGAAGTGATTGGGGTCGAAGGGGCTTAGGCCTTCGCCTTGGGCATCTGCGAAACCAGGGACAAATTGACGTCCATGCCTTCCACCTGGAAATGCGGTACGGCATACAACTTGACGCGGAAGAAGCCTGGATTGTCTTCGATGTCTTCGACTGTGACTTTCGCATCACGCAGCGGGTGCGACGCCTGCAAGTCGTCACCCGGATCCGTCATTTCAGTCACCAGGCTGCCGATCCATTTGTTCAGTTCCAGTTCCAGTAAACGACGATCTTTGGTCGTACCGATGTTCTCGCGCTGGATCAGCTTCAAATAGTGAGCAATGCGCGAGAGCAGGAAGATGTAGGGCAATCGTGCGTTGATCCGACTGTTGGCAGTGGCGTCCGCCGTGTCGTACAGCGCCGGCTTCTGGGTCGAGTTGGCCGAGAAGAAACAGGCGTAATCGCGATTCTTGTAATAGGAGAGTGGAATGAAGCCGAGGTTGGCGAATTCAAATTCGCGGGTCTCCGGAATCATCACTTCCGATGGAATCTTCACCTGGTTCCCGGTACCCAGATCGTACAAGTGGATCGGCAACTCGGTGACGGCGCCACCCGACTGAGGGCCCCGAATCTGCACGCACCAGCCATTGGCAATAAAGCTCTTCACCATGTTTGCAGCGAAGGCAAACGAGGCATTGGTCCACAGGTACTTGTCGTGATCCGGCCCCTTGACGCTTTCGATGTAATTGAAGCTGCGTACTGGAATGGTGTCCGGGCCATAAGGCAGTCGGCCCAGCACGCGCGGCATGAGCAAGCCGATGTAGCGCGCGTCATCGCTATCACGGAAGGCCTTCCACTTGATGTACTCCGCACGGTCAAAGTAGTTGCCGATATCCTTGATGGCCGCAACTTCTTCCATCGATTTTTTGCCAAAAAAGGCGGGACCGACAGAACCTATGAAAGGCATGTGCGCTGCCGCCGACACCTTGGAAATATTGCGCAACAGGGCAATGTCCTGTGGACTGCGGTCGAATTCATAGTTGGAAATGGCCGCCGCTATCGGCTCACCACCCGGCGTGTCGTATTCCTGGATATAGGTATGAACATACAAACCACTCTGGGCGATTTCCGGTGCGTCCTCGAAGTCCTGGACCAGGTGATCCTTGCTGACATCCAGCAATTCGATACGGACGTTCTGGCGGAAATCCGTCTGATCGACCAACGATTTGACACCCCGCCATGTTGATTCCACTCGCTGGAAATCAGGGTGGTGCATGACGGCGTCAAGTTGGCGACTGATCTGTGCATCCAGGGACGCTATGTGTTCATCCAGTAGCGTCTTGTCCAGACGCTCGACTTTCTGTGCGGACTGCTTGAGCAAATTCATGAATACACTGACGGCGGCCGTTACCCGTTCATCGACAGAGGCTTCAGAAAGCGCTTCGGCATTTTGGAAAACTTCGATTCCGCCCAATGTTGTAATTGGACTGAGATTGATCTTGCCAAACAGGGCGCTATAAACGCCTTTGCTTTCTTCAGACAACACTGTAGCGCCGCGCGATTGCACGTTAGAACTTTCTGTGTTCATTACGAAAAAATTCCCTTTAAATAATCTGAAGTGAATTAACGACTTTCTTGGGGTGCCAAGGCGGCCAATTCAGCTCGCAGCTCATCACTCAGTGCATCATCTTTGAGGATGCGCTCCAGTTCGTGTCGAAAGGTGGCGTTGTCCAGCAAGTTCGACTTGAGGTCGCGCAACAGGTTGCGCATGGCCAGCAATGCGCGCAGTTGCGGGATCTGCCGGGCCACCTGCTCAGGCTCGAAATCCTTCATGCTTTGAAAATTCAATTCGACCGGGCTTTCGGCGCTGTCATCCACGAGGGTGTTTTTTACCGCCAGCTTCAGGTCCGGGGAGAACTGGGCCAGTACGCTGTCGAAATTATTTTTGTTGATGCCGATTTTGGTGCGTTCCGAGATTACCCGCTGCTCTTTGCCGTTGCTGTAATCACCCATCACCATTAACTTCAATGGCAACTCGACTTTTTTCTGCGCACCGCCGGTATGCAAATCGAGTTTTATGTTGACCCGTGCCTTGGGCACTTCGTTTTGAAAACTGCTTGACGTCATCACCGCCTCCAGACATACACACGACAATCATTGCCGTGACAAAAATCCTTTCAGTGGCGCAAACGATGGACCATCCGACGGAGCCATTCCACCCTTCGGACAAAATCCAGAAGATTCCTACGCAAAAATAGAAAACCCTGACAGACACCTCTGTCATTAACAGCAGATGCGCTCTGCTCCTACCCGTCACGGGGAACAAAACACTCTGCATCAGTTATTTATACTCAAATGCCAGCTTAATAATATTTTACCGATACCAGGGTGATCCCTAGTCTTGAGCCCAAGAGATGGCAGGCCATAACCGCCTGAATCCCACATCGAAGGGTAGAGAGATGACCACTGATAAAATAAAAACAGACACGCTGATTGTGGGCGCCGGTCAGGCTGGCGTGGCGATGAGCGAGCACCTGAGCAAACTCGGCGTGCCGCACCTGGTGCTGGAGCGCAACCGTATTGCCGAGCGTTGGCGCACCGGGCGCTGGGACTCGTTGGTGGCCAACGGTCCGGCGTGGCACGATCGATTTCCCGGTCTTGAGTTCGACGACCTCAGCCCCGACGGCTTCGCCCCGAAAGAGCGGGTAGCCGATTACTTCGAAGCGTACGCAAAGAAATTCAACGCCCCCATCCGTACCGGCGTGGATGTACTGAAGGTCGAACGTAATGTGGGTCGTCCGGGCTTCACCATCGAAACCTCCGAGGGCGTGATCGAAGCCAACCGTGTTGTCGCGGCCACCGGGCCGTTCCAGCGTCCGGTCATCCCGCCGATCGCGCCGAAAGACGTGCCGCTCCAGCAGATCCATTCCGCTGACTACCGTAATCCTGCGCAGTTGCCCGAAGGTGCCGTGCTGGTGGTCGGCGCAGGCTCATCGGGTGTGCAGATCGCCGATGAATTGCAGCGCGCCGGCAAGAAGGTCTACCTGTCTGTGGGCGCACACGACCGCCCTCCTCGCGCTTATCGCAACCGTGATTTCTGCTGGTGGCTGGGTGTACTCGGCGAGTGGGATCAGGCCGCCATGAAGCCTGGTCGGGAGCACGTGACCATTGCGGTCAGTGGTGCTCATGGCGGGCGCACCGTGGACTTCCGGGGCCTGGCCCATCGCGGAATGACGCTGGTCGGGCTGACCCAGGCGTTCAATGGCGCGGTGGCGACTTTCCAGCCGAATCTGGCCGAGAACCTGGCGCGCGGTGACGAGAATTACCTGGCGCTGCTGAATGCCGCCGACGCCTACATCGAACGCAATGGCCTGGACCTGCCGGAAGAGCCCGAGGCGCGGCACACGTTCCCGGACCCGGAATGCGTCACTCATCCGATCCTGGAACTCGACCTGGCCAAGGCCGGCGTGACGTCGATCATCTGGGCCACCGGTTTCGCCACGGATTACAGCTGGCTGAAGGTTGACGCCTTCGATGGCCACGGAAAACCACAGCATCAGCGCGGTGTCGCCAGCGAGCCAGGCATTTATTTCCTCGGCCTGCCGTGGCAATCCCGCCGGGGTTCTTCGTTCATTTGGGGCGTCTGGCACGACGCCAAATACGTGGCCGATCACATCGCCATCCAGCGTTCTTACCTGGACTACCACGATGCCGCTCAACGTCAGGCCGAGCCACTTGCGGTCACGGCTAAAACGCCGGTCAGTGCTTAATTCTTTCTTCAGGAGCCACACATGTCCACGCCAACCCATACCCGTATTCGCATGTTCAACACCAAGGAAACCTACCCGAACCAGAGCCTGGACAACGACCTTTGCCAGGCCGTGCGCGCCGGCAACACGGTGTATGTCCGTGGCCAGGTCGGGACCGATTTCGAGGGCAAACTGATCGGCCTCGGTGACCCGCGTGCACAGACCGAGCAGGCGATGCGCAACGTCAAGCAGTTGCTGGAAGAGGCTGGCAGCGACTTGAGTCACATTGTCAAAACCACGACCTATTTGATCGATCCGCGTTATCGCGAGCCGGTGTATCAGGAAGTCGGGAAGTGGCTCAAAGGTGTGTTTCCGATTTCGACCGGATTGGTGGTGTCGGCGTTGGGGCAGCCGCAATGGTTGATGGAGATTGATGTGATTGCGGTGATTCCTGAGTAGTCGGGAGGACCGAGTTGCGGTATCGCGAGCAAGCTCGCTCCCACAGGGCAAGTCGTCGTGCACACATTTTGTGGCCGCTGCCAATCCCTGTGGGAGCGGGCTTGCCCGCGATGGCGCCCTTTCAGACACGCACCCGTCAAGGCTAACCAAGGAATCAAACCATGACCTTCTCCATCGCCGCCCGTTGCCCCGAAACCGGCCAGTTCGGCATCGCCATCAGTTCCTCCAGCATCGCCGTCGGTGCCCGCTGCCCGTGGCTGCTGCCCGGTGTCGGCGCGGTCTCGACGCAGAACATCACCCTGCCCTCCCTCGGCCCGGAAACCCTCGCCCTGATGGAACAAGGCCTGGCACCTGCCGAGGCGTTGGACAAGGTGCTGACGCGCAACGGTTACAGCCAGTACCGACAGATCACCGCCATCGATCATCTCGGCCGCACCGCGCATTTCAGCGGCAGCGAGACCCTGGGTAATCACAATGCCGTATCCGGTGAGCAATGTGTCGCGGCGGGAAACATGCTCGCGGACCGCGCCGTCATCGAAGCAATGGTCAATGCGTTCGAACAGGGCGAAGGTCAACTGGCCGACCGCTTGCTCGCCGCCATGAAAGCCGCTATTGCAGCAGGCGGTGAAGCCGGACCGGTGCACTCCGCCGCGATGGTAGTGGTCGGTGAGCTGACGTGGCCGATCATCAACCTTCGGGTCGACTGGGCTGATGAAAACCCGATCGCCGAGCTGGAAAAACTCTGGGACGCCTATCGCCCACAGGTACAGGACTACATCGACCGCGCCCTCGCGCCCGACAAATCCCCAGGCTACGGAGTCGCCGGAGACAATCGATGAGCACCAGCCTCGACTTGCTGAAGACCCTGGTGGGGTTCGATACCACCAGCCGTGAATCAAACCTGCACCTGATCGAATTCGTGCGCGATTACCTCGCGGGTTTCGATGTGCCCTGTGAACTGATCTACAACGAACAGCGCAGCAAGGCCAATCTGTTCGCGACCATCGGCCCCGCGCAACGGCCGGGCATTGTCTTGTCCGGGCACACCGATGTGGTGCCGGTCGATGACCAGCCGTGGACCCTGGCGCCCTTCGAGCTGACCGAGCGTGACGGCAAGTTGTACGGGCGTGGCACGGCGGATATGAAAGGCTATATCGCCTGCGTGCTCGCCCTGGTGCCATCGCTGGTGCGGGCCGACCTGAAAAAGCCGGTGCACATTGCGCTGTCGTACGATGAAGAAGTGGGTTGCCTGGGCGTTCGATCGCTGCTGTCGGAATTGGCAAAGCGCCCGGTCAAACCGATGCTCTGCATCATCGGTGAGCCGACCGAGCTGAAGCCGGTGCTGGGCCACAAAGGCAAGCTCGCGATGCGCTGCGATGTTCATGGCGAGGCCTGTCATTCCGCGTATGCGCCGCTCGGGGTCAATGCGATTGAATACGCCGCTGAGTTGATCAGTGAACTGGGCCGGATTGGCCATCGCCTCAAGGCGCCCGAGCATCACGACGTTCGTTTCGATCCGCCTTTCAGTACGGTGCAGACCGGTGTCATTTCCGGCGGGAAGGCGCTGAACATCGTGCCCGCCGATTGCCGATTCGACTTTGAAATTCGCACCCTGCCCTCCCATGATCCCAGCGAAGTTGCGCAGCAATTGCAGGCCTTTGCCGAGCAGCAAGTGCTGCCTCGCATGCGCGCGGTGAGTGAGCAGAGCGACATACGTTTCAGCGAGTTGTCGGCCTATCCCGGCTTGGCAACTGATGCGCACAGTGAAGCGGCTGAGTTGATTGCGGCGTTCTCCGGTTCCCGAGAGTTCGGCACCGTGGCGTTCGGGACAGAGGGCGGTCTATTCGACGCGGCAGGCATACCCACCGTCGTCTGCGGCCCAGGCAGCATGGATCAGGGACATAAACCGGACGAGTTTGTCAGCCTTGAACAATTGAATGGCTGCGACGCGCTGCTGCAACGGATGCTGCGATCGATCAGCAACTGATTGATCAACACCATTCCCTGTAGGAGCTGTGTAGGAGCTGTGTAGGAGCTGTCGAGTGAAACGAGACTGCGATCTTTTGATCTTGCTCTTTAAAAACAACATCAAAAGATCGCAGCCTCGTTTCACTCGACAGCTCCTACAGGGCACTGCGGTGCTCGCAAAAAAGGGGATCAAATTCAGGGATTTCGCAGTCGTGTGATCCCGCTGAAAAATACCGGACCCACCTGATCCACGGGCATACTTTTTTTAACGTCTGTAGCAACAAACTTACTAATTTATCTCTCCTCCACCACCGCACATCATCACTCCAACAAGAAAAGCGTCGTTCGCGCGGCGCTCACCGAAGTACGAAAACGTACTCACATTGCCTTGGAGTTCGTCATGGTCACCTCCGCAACAACGTCCGCCCCGCTCATCGAAAAACACACGATAGGCTACGTGCCGCCCGAAGATCGCCATGGAAAGACAAGGGACCTGTTCACCCTCTGGTTCGGCGGCAACATCGCCCCGCTGCCCATCGTCACCGGCGCCCTCGGCGTGCAGCTGTTCCACCTGAACCTGGTGTGGGGCATCGTCGCTATCCTCGTGGGTCACCTGGTCGGCGGAGTGCTGATGGCGCTGCACTCGGCCCAAGGCCCGCAGATGGGCATCCCGCAAATGATCCAGAGCCGTGCGCAGTTCGGCTCACTCGGCGCGCTGCTGGTGGTGCTGATCGCCGGCATCATGTACATCGGCTTCTTCGCGTCCAACATCGTCCTTGCCGGCAAGTCCCTGCACGGTGTGGTCGATACCATTCCGGTACCGGTGGGCATCGTCATCGGCGCCGTGGGATCGGGCATCATCGGCATCATCGGCTACCGCTTCATCCACGTGCTCAACCGCATCGGTACCTGGGTACTTGGCGCCGGCATCGTGCTGGGTTTTGGCTACATTTTTACCCACGTGCAGACCGCCGATTTCCTCACCCGTGGCGGCTTCAACATCTCAGGCTGGCTGGCCACCGTATCCCTCGCCGCGCTCTGGCAGATCGCCTTCGCGCCCTATGTCAGCGACTACTCGCGCTACCTGCCGGCGGATGTACCGGTGGCCTCGACCTTCTGGACCACGTACCTGGGCACCGTGCTCGGCTCCAGCCTCTCGTTCATCTTCGGCGCCGTCGCGGTCCTCGCAACGCCAGTCGGCATGGACACCATGGACGCCGTCAAACTCGCGACCGGTTCCATCGGCCCGTTGATGCTGGTGCTGTTCCTGCTCAGCGTCATCAGCCACAACGCCCTTAACCTCTACGGCGCCGTGCTGTCGCTGATCACCCTGGTGCAAACCTTCGCCTACCGCTGGATCCCCACGGCCAAAAGCCGCGCCGTCATCTCGATCATCGTCCTCGCCGGCTGCTGCTTCGCCGCTGTCGGTGCCTCGGCGGATTTCATCGGCCACTTCGTCGACATGGTGCTGGTATTGCTTGTGGTCCTGGTGCCGTGGACCGCGATCAACCTGATCGACTTCTACGCGATTCACAAAGGCAAGTACGACATCAACTCGATCTTTCAGGTCGATGGCGGAATCTATGGCCGATACAACCCCCAGGCGCTGTTGGCGTATGCGATCGGGATTGTGGTGCAGATTCCATTCATGAATACGCCGCTGTATGTGGGGCCGATTTCGGAGCACATCAACGGGGCTGACTTGTCCTGGTTGGTGGGTTTGTTGATCACTTCGCCGCTCTACTATTGGTTGGCAAACCGCGACACGGCGTACAAACGTCGCCTGTCGAGCGGGAAACTGGCTAACGCTGTGTAAGGGAGCGTTCGTCGTTTCCGACGCAAAAAAACCACCGCGACACCCTACCTGTGGCGAGGGAGTTTACTCCCGCTGGGTTGCGCAGCAGCCCCCTGCTTTTCATATCAAAGCATGGGGCCGCTTCGCGCCCCAGCGGGAGTAAACTCCCTCGCCACAGGTTTGCATTCAGTTCAAAATTTCTTAAATGAACAGCATTACGCTCGATGATGTGGTTTTTTTTGTTTTCAAACTGGGCGTGTCACCCGTCAAGCCATCAAGTGCGTCCGACGGAACCTGTCACTGGCAGATTGCCCAGCAATTTGAGCCCGGTACTCTTCACGAAAGTGTCGTAGTCCATCGGCTTTTCGATACGGGTTTCAGCGTTCGGTAACACGTAGGCCCAGGCGCGTTTGGACGATGCGTCGTAAACCAGCTTGAACAGGCGAGTCGGGACCCAGACCTTGTTGTTGCCGATGGTGGTGTGGCCTTGGTCAAACAACGGGCCGGTAAAGACAAACACATTGCCATCGGCGCGCTTCGCAAACTTTCTGACGTCCGATTCGACTTTGCTCCAGATCTTCCGATTGTTGGTCGGGTCCTGCGGCACCATGTTCGACAGCGCGAAGGATTGAGCCATGGCATTAGGGCTCGGTGCATCGGCCGCCGGCGATTGATGCCCACGGTCCACGGCCGGGTGCTGGCTGCGATAGTCGCTCAACTCTGCCCGCCCACTCTTGGGGATACGCGGGTCCGGGTAGAACTGGTTGGTGCGTTCCTCACCTTTGGCGTCCTGCAACAGGGCTGAATTGAGGCGTTCGACAACGACCATTGGCGTCTTGCTGGTTTGCGAGTACAGCACCGCGAAGTTGTCGGAACACAGGGCCAGGGGTTTCATGGTTGCAGGCACAGTGGCGAGATTGATCGGTTTCGCCGCCGGAAACAGGTCTGCACAGCCATCAAAGGAGGCCTGTTTCTGTTTGTTTGAATAGAGGTCCAACGCCGCGTTCTGGTTGATCGAACCCGAACGGGATGTGTGTTGCTGGTGCTCGGCGGGCGGTTTAAGGAGATCAAACAGGCTGCGGGCTTGCGCGCCGTTCGAGAGCAAAACAAGGGCCGACAGCCCTACTGCAATTTTGCGAAGGTTCATGCTTTAAATTCTTTGTATTGAATAGAGGAAAAACGTGCGGAGAGTCTCGATTTACGGAGACTCAATGAGGCAGTGGCTAGTTACATTGCGGCAAGCATCCTTTCACTTTCCTTGATCAAACCATCGAAGTAGAACCGGTCGGCTCCCGGTCGGAGGACCGCTGACGATGTGCGGGAATTATTGACCGTGACAAGTCACTTTAGTGCTGAGGTGAATTTGCACGTTATTCGCCAAGCTTGAGGCTTCACCGTTTCTGGTCCCGCGTGGGTCCGGGGCCAGGATGCTCTGTCATCAAAAGTGAAGCGCCTGTCGTCAAAAGAAAAGCACCCATGATTCGTGGGCTCTTTAATGTCAGTACTAAAAAAAGCTTCTGGCGATTCAGCCAGCCGCACTTGAACCGACGAACGCGTCTGCTGCTCCCGAGTGACGCGTCTGCGAGTGCCCAAGCAAGAGAATAACAATATGAAATTCGTGAAAAGTCTTCTCGCGGCGTCAATGTTTATGACGCTTGCCATCGATACCCAAGCCTCCGTATCGAGTCAGGAAGCCGCACAACTGGGCACCAACCTCACGTTGGTGGGCGCTGAGAAAGCCGGTAACGCCGACGGCTCCATTCCGCCATACAGCGGTGGCTTGACCACTGCCCCCGCCAGTTTCAAGGCCGGCGACAGCATGCGCCCGGATCCTTACGCCAACGAAAAGCCGCTGTTGGTGATCAATGGCAGGAACGTCGATCAGTATAAAGACCTGCTATCAGCCACCACGGTGGCGCTGGCCAAGCGCTTCCCCGGTTACCGCATCGACGTATACCCGACCCACAGGACTGCAGCGCTGCCCCAGAAAGTGCTCAACAACAGCCGCCGCAATGCCATCGACGCCAAATCCCTTGAAGGCGGGTTAGCCATCGACAACGTATTGCCCGGCGTGCCGTTTCCCATCCCGAAATCGGGCGCCGAGGCGATGTGGAATTTTTTGCTGCGCTACCAGGGCGTGAACATCCATTCCAAGTACGATTCCTGGAACGTCGACTCGGCCGGCGTGGCAAGCCTGGCGATCACCGGCGAGGCCTTCATTTCCTTCCCGATTTACGAACACCTGTCGAAGCCCTTCAACAACTCCGACATCTACCATCAGATGAAACTGTCCTATACCGGACCTGCGCGGCGCGCTGGCGAGTCGATCATGCTCAAGAACGCCACCAACCCGCTGCACTTTCCCGGCCGCGCCTGGCAATACATGCCGGCCCAGCGCCGCGTCAAACAGATTTCGGTCCTGGCCTACGACACACCCAACCCCGGCACCGCCCGCGCGCTGGAGCTGTATGACTGGACGCTGGTGGGCAAGCAGGAAATGATCGTGCCCTACAACACCTACAAGCTGACCTACGCGCGGGATGCCAAGTCGCTGACCACGCCCAATTACATCTCACCGGATTTCGTGCGCTGGGAAAAACACCGTGTTTATGTGGTCGAGGGCAACCTCAAGTCGGGTTCAAAACACATCTACCAGAAACGCCGTTTTTACCTGGATGAAGACAGCTGGGCCGCGCTGGCGTCCGATCAGTACGACGCAAGTGGCCAGCTTTACCGTGGCTCCTTCGCGTTCCTCAGCCAGAGCTATGACCAGCAAGTCCCGGACGCTACCCCTTTCATGACGTACGACCTGTCGCGCGGCAGCTACAACATCAATGGCGTGGTTGGTCCGCATGGCGGGATTCGGTATATCGAGCCGCTGTCGACGGCGCAATGGGTGCCGGAATCGATGGCGGGGGCGGGAGTTCGGTAGGTTCAAGGTGGTGGGTTTGCTCGGGGTGAGGCACTGACAGTTAGCATGGATGCTGAATGGCACAGCCTCGCGAGCGAACTTGAATCAGACCGTTCCCATCCCGCTTCAGATCCGAACTGTAAGGCATTTCCTGGAAACCAGACTTTCGATGCAATCTGCTACATTCATGCCCCAATTTCTCAACAAGGAATGTTCGTCCATGAAATTCGGCTACCTGATCATCTACGTCTCCGACGTTCCCGCCTCGCTGCAATTCTTCGAAACCGCATTCGGCCTCACCACGCGCTTTCTCCACGAATCCAACACCTACGGCGAACTCGAAACCGGTGAAACCGCCCTGGCCTTCGCCGCCGATGAGCTCGCCGCCATGAACTTCAGCGGCGGCCACGTCGCGGCCCACAGCTCGATCATGCCGCTGGGCATGGAAGTCGGCCTTGTCACCGAAGACGTCACCACCGCTCACGCCAAAGCGCTGAGTGTCGGCGCCACGGAAATAGCCGCCCCGCTGGTCAAGCCCTGGGGTCAAACCGTGTCCTACGTCCGATGCCCGGATGGCACGCTAGTGGAACTTTGCACACCGATAAAATGAACCCCGCACGCCGTTGCCCACCTAACGAAAGGACTATCAGGAGGTGGCTAATGCAAATCGAAACGATCTGGATCGTACTCGCGGCAATTCTTGTGCTGGTCGAGTTGTGGGCGATTAATCGGGTGCGTAAAGCCGAGGGGAAATCGAGCAACAAGCTGGTATGGATAGTGGTGATCGTGTTTGTACCGCTGTTTGGACTTGTGGCGTGGGCGCTGGCAGGGCCGAAGCACACGGCTCAGAATCCGCATTCGCCGCAGGCCAGGCAGTAGCGCAGGACGGACTGGCCTTAGTACCAGGATTTCAAAATCTTCATAAAACAAAGCCCCGAATTGTCGGGGCTTTGTTGTTTCTGGCGGCCCAATACTTGATATGGGGGCGGTCGTAGGCTGAGTTCTTCTAATTTTCCGTTCTGAAA
Source organism: Pseudomonas sp. TNT3 (assembly GCF_010095445.2). Lineage (GTDB taxonomy): Bacteria > Pseudomonadota > Gammaproteobacteria > Pseudomonadales > Pseudomonadaceae > Aquipseudomonas. The sequence goes on along the minus strand of NZ_WFGV02000026.1, from coordinate 62,036 downwards.
TCTTGTAGAAAACTACTCATTGTGGAGAAGGAACTTGCTCCAGCTGGGCGGCGAAGTCGCCCAAATCCCGCCGAATTGATCAATAACTCGCAAATCTGTCGCAGCGGCGACGCCTGGATTGGCTCCGGGGTCGCTCTCGACCGCTGCGGTCATAAAACGCGGACGTTGCGTATCAGACGAACCGTGTGGCGTGGGTTTACGACTGCTTCGCAGCCGGACGCAGGCTTCGCCAGCTGCTACAGGGGGGATACTGAGATTAGAAGTTAGCCGGGGTGTTGGCGCTGATGATTTCTGCTTCGTCCTGACCGATGTTGCGAAACCGATGCGGCAGCGTTGTCGGGAAGTAGTAACCGTCGCCCGCGTTGAGCACGCTGATCTGGCCATCAACCGTCAGCTCCACAGTGCCTCGCGTAACCAGCCCACACTCCTCGCCTTCCGAGTGCACGATCGGCTCTTCCCCTGAACTCGCTCCCGGTGCGTATTGCTCGCGCAGAAGCCGCATCTGCCGGCTTGGCACCGAAGCCCCGATCAGTAGCAACCGCAGGCCATGGCGACCGAGGTCCGGCTGTTCGTTAGCGCGGAACACGTATTGATGTTCACGGGGCGGTTGATCGAAGGTGAAGAAGTCCGCCAAAGACATGGGAATGCCTTCGAGCAGTTTTTTCAGGGAACTGACGGAGGGACTGACGCGATTTTGCTCGATCAGGGAGATGGTGGCATTGGTGACGCCGCTACGCCGGGCCAGCTCGCGCTGGGAGAGTTTGTAGCTTTCGCGTACTAGTTTGAGTCGTGAGCCCGTGTCCATGACAGCCTTATGTGAGGAAAACTTAAGGGTTATGGGGGTGGATGGCGGGCGACTTTTGGCCGCGAAAGTACCGCTTCCCTGTCCCGGAAATTTGAAAGTCGGGTATTAAATCACGTTTGGTGGTGTTGCTCAGCAGGTTCGATGAATGGGTGGGTGAAATGGCTGTCACTGGGTGTCAGTCGGGATTGATGGCGGCTGGTATGGCCTCTTCGCGAGCAGGCTCACTCCTACAGTTTGGTCCCGGTTGGCCGTGGATTTTTTGCTCAAACTGGATCTCTGTGGGAGCTAGCCTGCTAGCGATGGCGGTGTGTCAGGCGACATTCTTGGCGACTGACAGGGCCTCATCGCGAGCAGGCTCACTCCTACAGTTTGGTCCCGGTTGGCCGTGGATTTTTTGCTCAAACTGGATCTCTGTGGGAGCTAGCCTGCTAGCGATGGCGGTGTGTCAGGCGAAATTCTTGGCGACTGACAGGACCTCATCGCGAGCAGGCTCACTCCTACAGTTTGGTCCCGGTTGGCCGTGGATTTTTTGCTCAAACTGGATCTCTGTGGGAGCTAGCCTGCTAGCGATGGCGGAGTGTCAGGCGACATTCTTGGCGACTGACAGGGCCTCATCGCGAGCAGGCTCGCTCCTACAGGGATTGTGTCGCTTAGATCCCGAATCGATCGCGCAGCGCGTAGTACGCGGCGCCCATGGCGGTGAGCGGGGCCTGGAAGGTGCGGCCGCCGATCATCGGCATGTGCGGCAATGATGCGAAAGCATCGAAGCGTTCGGCGTCGCCGCGGATCATTTCCGAGATCAGTTTGCCGGCCAGGTGCGAGCAGGTGACGCCGTGGCCGCTGTAGCCTTGCATGTAGTAGGCGTTTTTCTCGATACGGCCGAATTGCGGCATGCGCGACATGGTCAGCAGGAAGTTGCCGGTCCAGCGGTAATCGATTTTCACGTCTTTGAGTTGCGGGAAGGTCTTGAGGATCTTCGGCTTGATCAGTTGTTCGATGTCGTCCGGTTCGCGGGCGCCGTAGACCACGCCGCCGCCGTACAGCAGGCGGTTGTCAGCGGTGAGGCGGTAGTAGTCGAGCAGGTAGTTGCAGTCTTCGACGCAGTAGTTGTTTTTGATCAGGCTGCGCGCAACCTTTTCGGACAACGGTTCGGTGACGACGATCTGCGAACCGCACGGCATGCTTTTACGCGTGACGCGGCTGTCGAGGTCTTGCGGCAGGTAGGCGTTTCCGGCGATCAGCAGGTATTTGGCGCGGACCACGCCTTTGGCGGTGCGTACGGTAATCGGCTCGCCGTAGGTGATTTCCACTGCGGCCGATTGTTCGTAGATCTTGCCACCCAGGCCGATGATGGCCGAGGCCTCACCGAGGGCCAGGTTCAGCGGATGGATGTGGCCGCCCTGCATGTCGAGCAGGCCGCCGACGTAGTTGTCGCAACCAACTTCGCGCTTGATGTCGGCCGCGTCGAGCATTCTAAGGTTCTTGTTGCCGTAGCGTTCCCAGCTGCTTTTCTGCTCGGCCAGGCCTTTGAGTTGCTTTTTGTTCAGCGCAGCAAAAATGCCACCGGGCTTGTAGTCGCACTGAATGTCGTAGTGCTGTATGCGCTGACGAATGATGTCCGCGCCTTCGAAGATCATGCTGCCGAGTACTTCGGCGGTTTTGTCGCCGTAGCGCTCTTCGATCACATCGACGTCGCGACTATAGGAGTTGACCAGTTGACCGCCGTTGCGACCGCTGGCACCAAAACCGACTTTGGCGGCTTCGAGTACGGTGACGCTGTAGCCGGCTTCGGCCAGGAACAGGGCCGAGGACAGGCCAGTGTAGCCAGCGCCGATGATGCAGACGTCGCAGTCCACAGCCTGTTCCAGCACCGGAAAATCACCGGTGAAGTTGCGGGTGGCGGCGTAGTAGCTGTTTACATGGGTTTGTTTCATAGGTTTCTCCGAAGGTCGCAGGCACGCCTGCGACCGCCGTTGTAGAAGTATTAGAGCTTGATCCAGGTCGCTTTGAGTTCGGTGTATTTATCGAACGCGTGCAGCGATTTGTCCCGTCCGTTACCCGACTGCTTGTACCCGCCGAACGGCGCGGTCATGTCGCCGCCGTCGTACTGGTTGACCCAGACACTGCCGGCGCGCAAACCACGTGCGAAGGTGTGAGCCTTGCTCAGGTTGCTGGTCCAGACGCCGGCGGCCAGACCGAAGATGCTGTCGTTGGCGATGGCCAGGGCTTCTTCAACCGTGTCGAAGGTGATCAGCGACAACACAGGGCCGAAAATTTCTTCACGGGCGATGGTCATGGCGTTGGTCACGCCGTCGAAAATGGCCGGTTCCACGTACAGGCCTCCGGTGTCTTCGAGGGTTCGGCTGCCGCCCGCGATCAGTTGCGCGCCCTGGTCTTTGCCGACCTGGATATAACGCAACACGTTGTCCAGCTGACGCTGATCGACGACCGCACCGACCGTGGTGTCCGGGTCCAGAGCGTGCCCCGGTTTCCAGGCTTGCAACGCTTCCACCAGAAGCGGAATGAACTGCTCGCGAATCGAACGCTCCACCAGCAAACGCGAGCCGGCGGTACAGACTTCGCCCTGGTTGAAGGCGATGGCGCCGGCTGCGGCTTGTGCTGCCGCGCGCAAATCCGGCGCGTCGGCGAACACCACGTTCGGGCTCTTTCCCCCTGCTTCGAGCCAGACGCGTTTCATGTTGCTTTGGCCGGCGTAGATCAGCAGTTGCTTGGCAATCGCGGTCGAGCCGGTGAACGCCAGTACATCGACGTCCATGTGCAACGCCAGTGCCTTGCCGACGGTGTGACCGAAGCCTGGCAGCACGTTGAATACGCCTCTCGGGATGCCGGCATCCAGCGCAAGCTGGGCGATGCGGATAGCCGTCAGTGGCGACTTTTCCGAAGGCTTGAGGATGAACGAGTTACCGGCCGCCAGGGCTGGAGCGAACTTCCAGCTGGCCATGATCAGCGGGAAGTTCCACGGCACGATGGCGGCGACCACACCCGCCGGCTCGCGGGTGATCAGGCCGAGCTGATCGTGGGGCGTGGCGGCGACTTCGTCGTAGATCTTGTCGATGGCTTCGGCGCTCCAGCGGATCGCGTTGGCGGTCGCCGGGATGTCGATGCTCATCGAGTCGTTGATCGGTTTGCCCATGTCGAGGGTTTCGAGCAAGGCGAGTTCTTCCTGGTTGGCCAGAATGAGGTCGGCGAAGCGGATCAGGATGCGCTTGCGTTCGGCCGGGGCGAGATTGGCCCAAATGCCGGATTCGAAGGTGCGGCGTGCGACGGCGACTGCTGCGTTGGCGTCGGCTTCGTCAGTGCTCGCGACGTTGGCCAGGAATCGGCCGTCGACCGGGCTGGTGCATTCGAAAGTGTCACCGCTGAGTGCCGAGCGGTATTGGCCGTCGATGAAGGCGCGGCTTTCTATGGTTAGGGACTGGAAGCGTTGCTCCCAGTCGCTGCGAGTGTTTGTCATTGTTGTGACTCGACGCAGGAAATTGAGTGATCGTGGGGGTTTGCCCGCCCAATCAAAAAAATTGAAATGCGATCCTTGTGGGAGCTGGCTTGCCAGCGATTGCGGTGGATCAGACGCCATGAATGTGGACTGCGATGACGCCATCGCTGGCAAGCCAGCTCCCACAGGTTTGGCGGCGGCCACAAATCTTGTGTACGCCGCCAACGCCATCAAACCGTGTGCAAGTACCAGTTGTACTCAAGGTCCGAGATGGAGTTCTCGAACTCGGCCAGCTCGCTTTCCTTGCACGCGACGAACACGTCGATGTACAGCGGGTCGATGTATTTGGCCATGACTTCGCTGTCGTCCAGCTCGCGCAGTGCGTCGCGCAGGTTGTTTGGCAGGCTCTGTTCGTTCTGCTCGTAGCTGTTGCCTTCCACCGGTGGGCCCGGCTCGATTTCGTTGGTCAAGCCGTGGTGAATACCGGCCAGGACCGACGCCATCAGCAAGTACGGGTTGGCGTCGGCACCGGCAACGCGGTGTTCGATGCGCACGGCGTCCGGCGAACCGTTTGGCACGCGCACGGCCACGGTCCGGTTATCGATGCCCCAGCTTGGCGAGTTCGGCACGTAGAACTGCGCGCCAAAGCGGCGGTACGAGTTGACGTTCGGGCACAGGAACGCCATCTGCGCCGGCAGGGTCTCGAGCACACCGCCGATCGCGTGTCGCAGCGCGGCGTTCTGCTCGGGATCCTCGCTGGCGAAGATGTTGTTGCCTTCTTTGTCGAGAATCGAAATGTGCACGTGCAGACCATTGCCCGCCTGGCCCGGATACGGCTTGGCCATGAAGGTGGTGTCCATCTCGTGGTCGTAGGCGATGTTCTTCACCAGACGCTTGAGCAACACCGCGTAGTCGCAGGCCTTTATAGGGTCGGAGACGTGGTGCAGGTTCACTTCGAATTGCGCCGGGGCGCTTTCCTTGACGATGGCGTCCGCAGGAATGCCCTGCTCTTTTGCGCCTTCGAGGATGTCTTGCAGGCAGTCGACGTATTCGTCCAGGTCGTCGATCAGGTACACCTGAGTCGACATCGGACGCTTGCCCGACACCGGCGAACGTGGCGATTGCGGACGACCGTTCACATTGTCCTGGTCGATCAGATAGAACTCGAGTTCAAACGCGGCGCAGATGGTCAGGCCCATGTCATCGAACTTGCTCACGACCTGACGCAGTACTTCGCGAGGGTCGGCGAAGAACGGTTGGCCTTCCAGTTCGTGCATGGTCATTAACAGTTGCGCGGTTGGGCGCTTCTGCCAAGGCTCGATGCTGAGGGTATTGGGGATGGGGTAGCAGATTCGATCGGAGTCGCCGATGTCCAGACCCAGGCCGGTGCTTTCCACCGTTGAACCGTTGATGTCCAGGGCGAAGAGCGACGCCGGAAGGTTGATGCCTTTTTCGTAAACCTTATGAAGACTGGTGCGTTCGATGCGCTTGCCGCGCACCACACCGTTCATATCCGCAATCAGAAGGTCGACGTACAAAACCTCAGGATATTTCTTAAGGAATGCGTTTGCTTCGTTGAGTTGAACGGTACGCAGAGGGACCGACATGATGCACCTATTAGCTGTTAATTATTATGTTCACTGCCTTGTTGCGAGCTCAGTCAATCCGAAAGGCAAAGTGAAGTCAATAGCGAACACTTGGCCTTTCAACCTTTATTTTCGGGCCTCTAATGGGCACGAGAGTGCCACATCAGTCCCGCACACCGCGTAAATCCTAATGATCGGACACACGGCGTTTAGAATTTTTTACATGAGAGTTGTTAATTAAAATCAACAAGGCTAAGCTCCGGAAAAGCTCGTTCAAGTGTGAAACTTCGAGGTGATAAAAATGGCATTCAAGCCATTGATCGGCGTTACTGCATGCGTCAAACAGATTGGCCTGCACCCCTACCACGTCAGCGGCGACAAGTACTTGCGTACTGTCAGCGTCGCGGCTTTGGGGTTGCCCGTGGTCATTCCTTCCTTAGGCGAACTGACTGAAATCGAGGATCTGCTCGCGCAGCTCGACGGTCTGTTGCTGACCGGCTCACCTTCGAATGTGGAACCTTTCCACTATCAAGGCACGGCCAGTGCGCCCGGCACGGATCACGATCCGGCCCGGGATGCCACTACCCTCCCCTTATTACGTGCAGCCATCGCGGCAGGCGTTCCGGTGCTCGGCATCTGCCGTGGCTTTCAGGAAATGAACGTCGCGTTTGGTGGCAGCCTGCATCAGAAGGTGCATGAGCTGCCGGGCATGCTCGATCACCGCGAGGCGGATCACCCGGAACTGGCCGTGCAGTACGCACCGGCCCATGCCGTGACGGTTCAGCCTGGGGGTGTATTTGAAGCGCTGAAGTTGCCTGGCGAGTTCATGGTCAATTCGATTCACAGCCAGGGCATCGACCGACTGGGGCCTGGCCTGCGCTGCGAGGCGATTGCGCCGGACGGTTTGATCGAGGCGATTTCGGTGGAGCGCAGCCCCACCTTTGCCGTCGGTGTGCAATGGCACCCGGAATGGCAGGTGCTTTCGAACCCTCCCTATTTGAGTATTTTCCAGGCGTTCGGCGATGCGTGCCGGCGACGGGCTGCGCTGCGTAACGCGCGCTGACTTAAACAGACAATCAACCCGTTTACTGCCCCCGCGAGTCTGGCGGGTGCGCCTATGCGCATCCGTGACTTGTGAAAACAACACACTGCAATAACAACAAGTACGACCCAGGCAGCCAGGACGGCGGCGCCGCCCCAGCCCAGGCCGGTCGATGCCAGTGCAGCAAACGCAAATCCCCTGTGGGACATAAATGTGGCGAAGGGATTTATCCCCGCTGGACTGCGGAGCAGGCCCAAAATTTTGGGGCGGCTGCGCCACCCAACGGGGATAAATCCCCTCGCCACAGTCGTCCTACAGGGGGGCAGCGCTCTGACTGGCACCGCACGGCTCGCGTTGGCAATTCACTATTAAGTCAGGCCGCGTTGGCCCGACGACTGAAACCTGTTGGGAGTTTCACATGGCAAACGCCTCCAGCATCTACAGGAAGGCTCTTGAAGGTCACCAGGCACCGAAAAAGGTGCTGGTGAAAGTCGATCGCGTCACCAAGAAATTCGACGAAACCGTCGCAGTGGATGATGTCTCGCTTGAGATCCATCAAGACGAAATCTTCGCCCTGCTCGGCGGTTCCGGCTCCGGTAAATCGACGCTGCTGCGCATGCTCGCAGGGTTCGAGCGCCCCACCGAAGGACGTATCCTGCTCGACGGTGTGGACATCACCGACATGCCGCCGTATGAGCGGCCGATCAACATGATGTTCCAGTCGTACGCCCTGTTCCCGCACATGACCGTGGCGCAGAACATTGCCTTCGGCCTGAAGCAGGATCGGCTGTCCGCCAGTGAAATCGACGCCCGTGTGGAAGAGATGCTGCGACTGGTGCACATGACCCAGTACGCCAAGCGCAAACCTCACCAACTGTCCGGCGGTCAGCGTCAGCGTGTGGCGTTGGCTCGCTCGTTGGCCAAGCGTCCGAAGCTGTTGCTGCTCGACGAGCCGATGGGCGCGCTGGACAAGAAACTGCGTTCGCAGATGCAGCTTGAGCTGGTGGAAATCATCGAGCGCGTCGGCGTGACGTGCGTGATGGTGACCCACGATCAGGAAGAGGCCATGACCATGGCCCAGCGCATCGCGATCATGCACCTGGGCTGGATCGCCCAGATCGGCAGCCCGGTCGACATCTACGAAGCTCCGGTCAGCCGCATGGTCTGCGAGTTCATCGGCAACGTGAACGCCTTCGAAGGCACGGTTGTTGAAGACCTTGAAGGTCACGCGATCATTCACAGCCCGGACCTTGAGCAGAAGATCTACGTCGGTCACGGCGTCAGCACGTCGGTGCAGGACAAGTCGATCACCTACGCGATCCGCCCGGAAAAAATGCTGGTCAGCACCATCAAGCCAGACACCCGCTACAACTGGTCCGTGGGCAAGGTGCATGACATCGCCTACCTCGGCGGCCACTCGGTGTTTTATGTGCAACTGCCAGGCGGCAAAGTCGTGCAGTCGTTCATGGCCAACGCCGAACGCCGCGGCGCACGTCCAACCTGGGACGACCAGGTCTACGTGTGGTGGGAAGACGACAGCGGCGTGGTACTGCGCGCATGAGAACCTTCAATCAGCAATTCCTCAGACTGGTCCCCAGCGGGCGAAAACTGGTCATTGGCATTCCGTTCCTGTGGCTGTGCCTGTTCTTCCTGTTGCCGTTTTTCCTGGTGATGAAGATCAGCTTCTCCGAAGCCGCCCTGGCGATTCCGCCGTACTCGGAGATCTACACCTTCGCCGAGCAGAAATTCAACCTGCTGCTCAACATCGGCAACTACGCGCTGCTGGCCGGGGATGAGTTGTACATCGCCGCCTACCTCGGGTCGTTGAAGGTCGCGTTTTTCAGCACCTTGATGTGCCTGGTGATCGGTTTCCCGATGGCTTACGCGATCACCAAGGCGAGCAAGGAATCGCAGAACGTCTTGCTGCTGCTGATCATGATGCCGACCTGGACCGCGATCCTGATCCGTGTGTATGCGTGGATGGGCATCCTCAGCAACAACGGCTTGCTCAACGCGTTCCTGATGTGGACCGGCCTGACGTCGCACCCGATCGAGATCCTCAACACCAACACCGCTGTCTATATCGGCGTGGTGTATGCGTACCTGCCGTTCATGGTGCTGCCGCTGTACGCCAACCTGGTCAAGCACGATGGCAGCCTGCTGGAAGCGGCGCAGGACCTGGGTTCGAGCAACTTCAACAACTTCTGGAAAATCACCGTGCCGCTGGCCAAGAACGGCATCATCGCCGGTTGCATGCTGGTGTTCATTCCGGTGGTCGGTGAGTTCGTGATTCCCGAGCTGCTCGGTGGCCCGGAGACGCTGATGATCGGTCGCGTGTTGTGGCAAGAGTTCTTCAACAATCGCGATTGGCCGGTGGCGTCTGCCCTGGCGGTGGTGATGCTGTTGATCCTGATTGTGCCGATTCTGCTGTTTAACCGCAGCCAGGCCAAAGAGATGGAGGCACGGGGATGAAACGCTTCGGATTTTCAAAGTTCATGCTGATTTTCGGCTTGTCGTTTATCTACCTGCCGATGCTGATTCTGGTGATCTACTCGTTCAACGCCTCCAAACTGGTGACGGTGTGGGGCGGCTGGTCGTTCAAGTGGTACGCCGGGCTGCTCGACAACACCCAACTGATGGGCTCGGTGGTGCGCTCGCTGGAAATCGCCTGCTACACGGCGGTGGCGGCGGTCGCATTGGGGACGTTGGCAGCGTTCGTGCTGACCCGCGTGACACGCTTCAAGGGCCGCACGTTGTTCGGCGGTTTGGTGACCGCGCCGCTGGTGATGCCGGAAGTGATCACCGGTCTGTCGCTGTTGCTGCTGTTCGTGGCCATGGCGCAGTTGATCGGTTGGCCGATGGAGCGTGGCATCGTCACGATCTGGATCGCCCACACCACGTTTTGTGCCGCCTATGTCGCAGTGGTAGTCTCCGCCCGCCTTCGCGAGCTGGACCTGTCCATCGAAGAAGCGGCCATGGACCTCGGTGCGAAGCCCTTCAAGGTGTTTTTCCTGATCACCATTCCGATGATCGCGCCGTCACTGGCGGCGGGCGGCATGATGTCGTTTGCCTTGTCGCTGGATGATCTGGTGCTGGCGAGCTTCGTGTCGGGGCCGGGGTCGACGACCCTGCCGATGGAAGTGTTCTCGGCGGTGCGTCTGGGTGTGAAGCCTGAGATCAACGCGGTTGCCAGCCTGATTTTGTTGGCGGTGTCGATTGTGACGTTCATGGTCTGGTACTTCAGCCGTCGCGCTGAAGCGAGCCGTAAACGTGCGATTCAGGAAGCGATGGATCAGACGGCCAGTGAGTCGTGGCAGCCTGGTAAGCCATTGGCGGGTGCTACCGCCTGATGTCATCGGACGTAAACATGCTCCTGTGGCGAGCGAGCTTGCTCGCGCTGGGTTGCGAAGCGACCCCGAAAACTCCGGCCACCCCGCCAATTTTTTGTGAGTGCTGCGCACTCAAGCGGGAGCAAGCTCCCTCGCCACAGGGTTGATGTGTTGGCTTCAGGGTTTGAGTTCGCTTCAAAGGTTGTGTGTTCACTGCATCTTTGCTGTGTGATTTTGAATAAAAAGAATTGGAGTTGTACTCGATGAAAATGCTTGGCAGGACTTTGCTGACACTGTCCTTATTCGGCGCGATCGCCACAGGCGCCCAGGCCAATGACAAGGTACTGCGCGTTTACAACTGGTCGGATTACATCGCCCCGGACACCGTCAAAAAGTTCGAAGACGAGACCGGCATCCGTGTGACCTACGATGTGTTCGACAGCAATGAAACGCTTGAAGCGCGGCTGCTTGCCGGCAAATCCGGCTATGACATCGTCGTGCCGTCCAACAGTTTTCTGGCCAAGCAGATCAAGGCTGGCGTCTATCAGGAACTGGACAAGTCGAAGCTGTCGAACTGGAAAAACCTGAACCCGGTGTTGCTGAAAAACGCCTCTGCCAGCGACCCCGACAACGGTCACGCCTTCCCGTACATGTGGGGCTCGATTGGTATCGGGTTCAATCCGGACAAGGTCAAGGAAGTGCTCGGCGAAAATGCCCCGACCAACTCCTGGGACCTGTTGTTCAAACCGCAAAACGCGGAAAAACTCAAAGCCTGCGGTATCAGCTTCCTTGATTCGCCAACGGAAATGCTGCCGGCTGCCCTGCACTATCTGGGTTATGCGGTGAATTCCCAGGACAAGGCTCAAATCGCTGAAGCCGAAGCGCTGTTCATGAAGATTCGCCCATCGGTGGCGTATTTCCATTCCTCGAAGTACATCTCCGACCTGGCCAACGGCAACATCTGCGTGGCGGTCGGTTACTCCGGCGACGTGCTGCAGGCCAAGGCCCGCGCCAAGGAAGCCGGCGATAAAGTGAAGATTGATTACAGCATTCCGAAAGAAGGTGCCGGCAGTTTCTACGACATGGTTGCCATCCCCCGCGATGCGGCGAACGTCGAAAACGCTTACCTGTTCATGAACTTCCTGATGCGCCCGGACATCATCGCCGAGATCACCAACAACATTGGCTACAGCAATGCCAACGCGGCGGCGACGCCTTTGGTGGATGAGGCGATTCGTGATGATCCAGGGTCGTATCCGCCGCAAGACGTGATCGCGACGTTGTATGCGATTCCGGATTTGCCGATTGGTATTCAGCGGGTGATGACTCGGGGTTGGACTCGGGTGAAGCTCGGGAAGTGACTCACTTGAGGTAGTGGTTGGGTTTGCGGCCGCCATCGCGGGCAAGCCCGCTCCCACAGGGAATCAAGACGGATCATAGAGGAGTGATCGACACCGATACCTGTGGGAGCAAGGCTTGCCCGCGATGAGGCCCTAACTGACAACGCAGGATTGAAACGATTTCCGTTCCCGCAGCGCCTTACCACCGCTGCCTTTCTCTGATGAAGAACGGCCTCACCTGGCTTCCTCGGTCAAGGTGAATTTGGGCGCCCTCGGGCGCCTTTTTTTGTGGCTGGCGTTATGTAATCAACGGCCACTGCGCGAGTGCCCGATAACGGCCTTTATGGGATTCGAACAGGGCGAAGTGATCGGCGTGCAGGAAAAACTCCGGGGGCGTCGTCGATTCGGGCACCGGTGCCCGGTAGTCGCGCATCAAGGTCAGGTGCGGCCGAAATTCCCTGGACGTCTCCTCGAATCCGAACGGCAGCATCGCCTGCTCCAGCGCATACACCAGACGTAGCAACGCGGGTGGCGCCTGCTCTGATGCCAGCACCAGCGCCCCTGCCCTGCGCCAGGCATCCAGTCGATCCAGCTCGACCCGCAATGGCTCACCGGGCACGCGAACCTTGCCAGCGGCACTGCAGACATCGGCGATCTGCGCCACATCGACCGAGCCGAGAAACAACAACGTCAGGTGGAAATTTTCCGCAGGCACCGGGCGGCCGGTCCTGAGTTGCAGCGCGCTACGCCATTGCGCTATCGCCCGGCGTTGCGCGGGTGCGCAGTCCAGCGCGAAAAACAGCCGTTTCGACGGCTCATGGGATTCGTCGCTCATGCCTGGCAGCTCCTGGTGGGCAAGTTATAGTTCAGACAACCGAATCAACGGGAGGTGACCATGCGAGAGATCATCAGCAAGGAACCGTGGTGGGCAATGCCACCGCGACCTGGTCAGGATGAGTCCGAGCTGGACTGGGGATGGCTGGTTCACTATAGCGAAGGTGAGCCGCGTTTCGAATTTATCCGGGAACGACCTACGGACAGTGAAATCCGCAATCGCAAGAGCTGCAGGATCAACCCTTCATCGGAGTGATCCTGCGACGGGCGTCAGGCTTGCATGATCACGTTGAAACCGCCGAATACCATGCGCTGCCCGTCGAATGGCATCGGGTTGACGTCCGGCTGCATGCGCGGGTCGGACATGAGCTTGTTCATTCCGGCATCGCGGGTGGCCTTGTCGGGCCAGACGATCCAGGAAAACACCACGGTTTCGTCGTCCTTGAGCTTGACCGCCATGGGGAACGAGGTGACCTTGCCGTCGGGCACGTCATCGCCCCAACATTCAACGACGCTCAAGGCACCGTTTTCTTTGAAAATGACGGCGGCCGACTCGGCGTGTTTCTTGAACTTTTCCCGATTGGCGGTGGGGACTGCTGCAATGAAGCCATCAACGTAAGACATGGTCATTCTCCTGCGGGGGGTAGAGGGTCGATCTGCTGGTTAGTCGATTCCGTCGGGCTCCAGTCGACAGACCCGCCCCCCGAACTGACCGACGGTGCTTCGACGGCCCCCGCCAGATTCCCTTCAACTTGCGCCGCCATGTACAACGTCCCGGCCATCACTCCGGTCGTCGGGTTCTGCACCAGCTTCACCCAGGCTTTGTCGAACGTATTGCCCAGGCTGCTGCGAATCAGCGCCTCGCTGTCAGGCCGGTCGCTGGCCTGGATGATCGCGCGAATCCCTGCGACGCCCACGGTAATCAATCCTCCCGCCAGCCTCCCTGCCGCCGCCGCCACCGCACTGGCCGCCCCACGCGGAGCCATTTCGGCTTCCATTCGCTGACTGGCGCGCTTGGCCACGGGCGCCATGGCGGTATCGGTCGAGCCGACGCCCTTGTCGCCGCCCGCGGTGTGGATCTTGTCGATCAGCGCGGAAAACGCCGGGAGCATGTTCAGGTCGGTATGGATGACCTGATAGAGGGAGGCGTCCCGGGCAGAGGGCGGGCCCAGCGCGATGGCGGGGATCTTGTTGACGCGGGCATTGAGCTGGTCCATCGGTACGCCGTAGCGCTGGGAGATGACCTGCAGTTGCTGGCCAATGAGCTGCACATAAAACTCGGTGGCCTGATGAAGAATCGCGTCCGGGTCGATTTCCACCGCCACCGGTGCCAGGACGCGTTCCTGGTATTCCTCCAGCAAATACGCCGCCAGACGCTTGGCCGAGGCGTCCTGCTCACCTTTGGCGCTGATGGTGTACCAGCTGACTTTCATCGACATCCATTCCTGGGCCCAATAACTGCTGAACCACGGAATGAAATTCTCTTCGGTCTGTTCGTAAACGCGTGTGCGCCAATGTTCCATGGACCCGCGCGCAAAGACCTTGGCCTGCTCAGTGGCCGATCGTGATGCCGCCACAATGTCCCGGTCCACTTGCTGCCAAGTGGCCTGGGAAACGATGACCGGTGGCGGGGAAACAGGCGCACGCGTGGGCGTGGCGCAACCCGCCACGACCAACAGCACGGCGACGATCAGCGAACGCAGGTTCAAGGTCGCGGCTTCCCGAAAGTGTTACGCCGACCGTAAGGATCGGCGGTCGAAGGGTACTGGTTTGAGTATAGGTGGAGGACCGGGTCTGTCCTTGGTCCGGTGTCGAATCTGTAGGCCGCTATCGCGAGCAAGCTCGGCTCCCACAGGGATCTTTGTCGGTCATAGCATTGGCATACACCGCCGAAAACTGTAGGAGTGAGCCTGCTCGCGATGGGGCCGTGTCAGTCGATATCGATGTTGGATGTAAGACCGCTATCGCGAGCAGGCTCACTCCTACAGGGATCTTTGTCGGCCACAGCATTGGCGTACACCGCCGAAAATTGTGGGAGTGAGCCTGCTCGCGATGGGGCCGCGTCAGTTGGCATCGATGCCGGATCATCAGGGGCCAGTCAAAACACCCTCCCTCCTGACCATCATTCCCATCGATAACCACCATCGTCCCGAATGCCTTCCGCAAAAAATCCGTCAGCGTAGGATCAACCTCATCCCGACAATAAATCCCGCATCGGAGGGGTTCATCATGCTGATTCATCTCCTGACTTGCCTGGCCCTGACCGCCGTCACCCTCACCCTTTTTTCCTGGATCGTTCTGGACGTCGGTCAGACCGAGGAGCAGCCATCATGATTCAACCCGTCACCCTCTCCGTGAGCTTTCCGGTTTTTGGCAATAACTACTATTCCCAGCAGGTTGTTCCGCGCCAGGCGCTTTCACTGGTGTTCGACAAAAATTTCGAAGCGTTGCTGATGCCGGCCGCCGCCAACCATTTCAGCAATGAAGTGGTGGGGTTGAATGATCAGTTTCGGTTTCTGAACGATGTGTTGGTTGAGCACCTATTGGACAAGGAAGTGGCTCTGGATACCACGCGGCGGTTCACGTTTTAGGAGCTGGCGTGGGTTCAGCATCCATCAGTAGACCAATGAGGTATGTCCTTGTCGCCGCCCATGAACTTGATGACGCCGTAAGTGATTGCCACCGCGTGCAAGTCCGTATTCATTCCTGTCTTGGGCGCTGTCGTGATGTGAATGGTCGAGCCCAAGGCGTCCGTTATGGAAAGCGTTCCCGTCCAGGAAATGGCCATATCAATGGCATTCCCCTCGATGTGTCGTGACCTCAGCGCCGGGGCAACTCTCAGTTTTTTCAGGCCATAGGCATCCACCATTTCGCGGGCGGCGACGATGGATCGCTCGCTACAAAATTCGCCCTTTTCGTCTACGTGGCTCCACTCGATGTTCACGCCCTCGCGAGTCGGGATGGTTTTCGGGTCTGCGTCGGCATTGACGATTTTCCAGGCCCAATGCATCAGGAATGCACGCTGGGCAGGACGCAACGTAGCGGCGATGTTCACGCTCGCACCTGCTGCCTGGAGGGCGCTGATGAAGGAATGGGCAGACGAACCAAAGGCCGGGCTGAGATCGTCAAGACGCGTACTGGTTGGAAACTCCGAAACCCAAGAGCGGCCGCTAAGTTGTTTTAGGGTGTGATCTCCTTCCAAAGCAGCCTGCGCCTGGGAAGGGGTCAATAAATTCAACGGTTTTGCCATGGTGAAGCTCCTCGATTCTGGCTGTTCATCGAGTGTCCAACGGCTTCAACAGGTTCCTGCGAAACACCTTTCCTGGACACTGGTGCACGGGAATTAAGGCGTTCTTGATAAAACTTATCTGTCAGGCATTTCCTCTTTTTCAAAGAGCAAACGGATCAATTTATCGGGCCACGACTCATGGCGCGCACACCTCTTTAAGACACCCGCGCAACCAGCGATGCACCGGGTCGGCATCCATTCGCGGATGCCAGAGCATGGCCACGGTAAACGGCTGCATCTCGAATGGAAGTGCAAAGCTGTGCATCCCGGCACGCAGGCTTTCAGTGTGGCGCTCTGGAACACAGGTGATCAGGTCGGTGTCCCTGGCGAGCGCCAGAGCGGTCGAGAAACCGGCGACCGTCGTCACGATGTCGCGTGTGAGTTGCAGCGCCGCCAGCGCGTCATCAATCGGTCCTTTATCCAACCCCCTCCTGGAAATACTGATGTGCCCGCCCGCCGCAAAGCGAGCAGGCGTGATGTCGCCTTTGCCGAGTGGATGGTCTTCGCGCATGACGCCAATGAAGCGGTCGCGAAACAGCCCCTGCGTACGCAGCTCCGGCCCCGCGCCCTTCCCGACCACGCCTGTTTCCAGATCCACGGTGCCGTCCCGTAGCGCGGTGCTGTCCTTATCGGGTTTGTGCATGAAGCGCAGGCGCACACCGGGGGCTTGCGCGGCGATGCGTGCTATCAGCGGCGCGCCGAAGTTTTCGACAAAGCCTTCGCTGGTGCGCAGGGTAAAAGTGCGGCTCAGATGCTGCAGATCCGGCTGTTCGGCCGGGCGAAGGACAGCTTCGGCGTCCTGTACCAGTTGCCCGACGCGCTCGCGCAATTCGATGGCCCGGGGGGTTGGTACCAAACCGCGCCCTGCCCTGACGAGAAGCGGATCGCCCGTGGTCTCGCGCAAACGGGCCAGCGAACGACTCATCGCCGAGGGGCTGAGCTGCAGGCGTTTGGCGGCGCGGGCGACGCTGCCTTCAGCGAGCAGCACGTCCAGAGTGATCAGCAGATTCAGATCGGGGAAAGGCATGCTTCGGCTCCTGGCAGGTGGGAGATGGCGTTTGACGCATGAAAACAGTGCAAACCGTGCGTCTTCCGCCATGTTAGGCCTGGGCGTAGATTTCTGACAGCCCCGCTTCGGGAGCGGTCAGAAAGAGGACGCAGATGATGACTACGATTGCCGCCGCTCGGTCGGCTGGCGCCACACGGTGGACGCTCACCAGTCTTTCCCTGTCGATGTTGCTGTCTTCGCTGGGGACCAGCATTGCCAACGTGGGATTGCCGACATTGTCTGAAGCGTTCAACGCGCCCTTTCAGTCGGTGCAATGGGTCGTGATTGCCTATCTTCTCGCCATCACCGCATTGATTGTCAGTGTCGGACGGCTTGGTGATATCACGGGGCGTCGACGTTTACTGCTGATCGGCATCGGTCTGTTTACCCTGGCGTCGGCGTTATGTGCAGTGGCGCCGACCCTGAATCTGTTGATCACCGCCCGAGCGCTGCAGGGGCTTGGCGCCGCCATCATGATGGCGCTGACCCTGGCGTTTGTCAGCGATGCCGTGCCCAAACCCAGGATCGGCAGGGCCATGGGGATGCTCGGGACGATGTCGGCCATCGGCACCGCGATGGGGCCTACATTGGGTGGTCTTTTGATTTATGGATTCGGTTGGCGGGCGATCTTTCTGATCACTGTTCCACTGGGGCTGCTGACAGGGTGGCTCGCGTATCGCTGGCTCCCTGCCGACAGCGCGAAATCCGGAGCCAGGCGCAGTGGATTCGATGTGCCGGGCACGTTGATGTTAGTGGTCATGTTGACGGCGTACGGGCTGGCGATGACGATCGGGCGCGGCAGTTTCGGATGGCTCAACAGTGCGCTTCTAGTGTTCGCGGGTGTTGCTCTCTGGATGTTTGTGTCCATCGAGAAGCGTGTCGCCTCCCCCTTGATTCGCCTGGAAATGTTCCGCGATCCAGACTTGAGCGCCTGCCTGGCGATGAGTGCGCTGGTGACCATGGTGATGATGGCGACGCTGGTGGTCGGGCCTTTTTACTTGTCAGAGGCACTTGAACTGGATGCCGTCGGGGTTGGCCTGGTGATGTCGGTCGGGCCATTGGTCGCTGCGCTGACAGGGGTGCCGGCGGGCCGCGTTGTCGACCGGTTCGGCGCTCGGCGTATGACTGTCTCGGGGCTTGCAGCGATGGTCATAGGGTGTTTCGCATTATCCATAACGCCAGCGGAATTCGGCATCGGCGGCTATGTGGTGGCCGTGGCTGTCATCACATCGGGCTACGCGCTGTTCCAGACAGCCAACAACACAGCGGTGATGGCAGATGTTATAGCGGACCAGCGCGGGGTGATTTCGGGTTTTCTCAATTTGTCGCGCAATCTGGGACTGGTCTCCGGCGCCGCTGCGTTGGGCGCAGTGTTTGCGCTGGCATCAAGGTCTGTCGAAAGCAATCTCGCGCATCCCGATGCGATTGCACACGGGATGCAGACCACGTTTGCCGTAGCGTTGATGTTGATGGGCATGGCGTTGGTCATTGCGCTGCGACGGCTTAAAGCTCATGGGCGATGAAAGCGCAGGCTTCCAGGTGGGAGCCGGGCTTGATCCGGGCGGCACTCCGACGATGGGGCCGTGTCAGGCTACATCGATGCTGGATGTGCCGCCGTCATCGCGAGCAAGCTTCGCTCCTGCAGTGTCGGGCAACGGCCAGCGCTTAAATGACCTGATTTCGACCGTTGCGTTTGGCCTGATACAACGCGTCATCCGCACGGGTCAACAGGCTGTCGAGGGTGTCGTCGGGCACTGCCAGCGCCACACCGAAGGAAGCCGTTATGGTGTCCAGCACCTTGCCGTCGCCACGCGCCTTGATTCGCAGCGACTGGATTTTCAGGCGCAGTTGCTCGGCAAAAGCCCGGGCGCTGGCGAGGTCGGGGCATTGCTCCAGCACCACGCAGAATTCTTCTCCGCCGTAACGCGCGGCATTGGCGTGGCTGGGCAGTGAATGGCGCAAGGTTTGCGCGACATGCTGGAGAACCCGGTCGCCCAAGGGATGGCCATACTGGTCATTGAATTGCTTGAAGTGATCGATATCGAGCATCACCAGAGCGACGCCTCGCGATGGTCTGCCCAGCGCCCGTTCCAGCACGCGGGTGAAGGCAGCGCGATTGAGCAGTTCGGTCAGGCCATCGATCGTCGCGGCCAGTTGCGCGCGCTCGAGTTTGCTGCGCAGGGTCTTGATTTCGTCCTGGGCGGAATGCAGCTGGGATAGAAAGTGTTCCTGCTGGCTCTGCATGAGCCGGGTGCTTTGTTGCAGTTCGCTCAAAATGTCCGGCAAGCGCTCGTGGGTAGGCGCTTCGAGCATGTCCAGGCAGTGAACGAGACTGGTCTGGAAGTTGCGATTACCTTCGACACTGCGCGAAACGTCCCGCGCCATGTCGTCGACCAGGTTGATCGCCTGTTGCTGGCCGGCACGCGCATCTTCCAGCTCGTCGCGAATGATGTAGTCGCGAAACAGCTTCGACGCGGACTCGGCAGGAAATCGATCGAAATCCTTGATTACCTTGTCCAGTTGCCGATTGAGCTCGGGCACCTGGCCCTTGCTGTAGGTGTACCAGAGCGCGTAGTGCACGGGGTTGGGCGGGATGTTATGACGAACCATCAATGGGACGGCTTGCTTGAGCAGGGCCGCCGCCTCGCGGGAATCTTCCGGATACATCTCTAGAACAGTCGCACGCGTCTCGGATTGGCTCATAACATCACTGTGGTTAGTAATCATTGGCAAATGGAAACGCGTGGAGCATAACCGTACGTCTGGAAAACGGATAGCTACTTGCCACCAAATACGGCCCTTTTTATTGAGCGCCGAGGCGAATTCATTGCAAGACCGCACCCTCGTTGCGAAATGCCGTGGGACTCAAGCCGGTCCAGCGCTTGAACGCTCGACGAAAACTGCGCACATCGCTGTAGCCGACTTCTTCGGTAATGCGCTCGATGGACATCTCCGGATTGCCCAGCAGGCTCATGGTGCGCGCCTGGCGTACTTGTTCCAGCAAGGTTTCGAACGTCAACGCGTGCTCGGTGAGCCGTCGCCGCAAGGTACGACTGCTCATGTTCAAGTCGCCGGCAATTTTTTCGATGTGGCTGCCCTCAGTCAGGTCGCGGGAAATCGCGCGCTCCACCGCCTGGATCAAGTCCATTTTCTGATGAATCTGCGCGGCCTCCAGCTCAAGCAATTTGACCGCCTGACGCAATGCCAGGGAATGATGATTGGGCAGGCACACATCCAGCCAGTGAGCGGCAATGACCATGCGGTTTTGCAGGCAGCCAAACTGCACATCCGGCCCCAGCCAATGGTGGTACTCGGCACGGTAATCCGGCGCCGCGTGCACAAACTCCACCGCCATCGGCTTGAAATCCGCGCCCACCAGCGCTCGGCCGTACACCAGCAAACTGGCGAAAAACTCCTCGACCGCGAACACCTGCACGTCGGCGAACGGCAACCGGCACTCGACGTCGACGAACACCCGGTCCGCCGCTTCTTCGACACTCGATACGGCGATGCCGCCGGAGGTGTGCTGATGACGGATACCCAGCTCGAACGCATCCCGCAGGTTTTTGCACAGGGACAGCACGTGGCCGAGAAGCCCGAGGGTGCCAAGCACGTTCTGCGCACCGACCCACAGGCCCAAACCGCGGTTAGGCAATGCCTTCAACGCACGCTGAATCATCGCCACGGCCTGGCGGTAGGAAATGCGGTGCGCCGGATCCTGCAGGTCTTCGAGGGCAAAGCCCAGTCCTCGGCAAAGGGTCTCGGGATTGACCCCTTTTTGCTGCGCGACTTCTGCCAGGGTTTGCAGCAGAAACGGCGACACCAGCGCCAGTTCAAAGGTGGGATCGATTACTTTCATCTGCATGGGCGCTATACGTTCCGGATCGTGTCTGGATTCTTATTTTTTGTTACCGGTTATGTCGACGAAAGTTAGCACAGGCATTGAAGGCTGTCCGCAGAAGCCCCCTATCTGGCCGCCAATACCCTGCCCGCGCTCGCCTTAACAGCTTATTTCTATGCCCTGGGGCTCTGGTCACCGGCGTCATGCCACCGGCGCGACCACTAACAATAAGAATGAGTACACACATGAACCTGATCCGGATGAACGTTTCCTTGCGACTGGCCGTCGGCCTGGCGGGTGTCTGCGCCATTCAATTACCGGCGTTGGCCACCGAGGCCGGCGTGGACAACATTGGCCCAGGCACCGACGGCTTTTTCATGTTGCCACTGGACGTGAACAGCCTCCCGGCCAACATGCTGGCCTTCAACCTCTACTACAACCACTACAAAGCCACCAAGCTGAACATCAGCTCGCTGGGCGGCAAAGTGCCCAATGTCGAGATTGAATCCACGGCAGTCATTCCGCGTATCGATTACCTCAGCCCGGTACGGGTGTTCGGGGGCCGTCTGGCCGGTTACATCGCGCAGCCGTGGCTGAAACAGGAAGTCTCGATGTTCGGTTTGCAGGACACTCGCGAAGGCATGGGCGACACCACCATCGCGCCGATCATTCTCTGGGACATGGGCAAGAACCTGACCCTCGGTGCTGCCGTGGAAATCACCGTGCCGACAGGTGAATACAGCGTCGACCGGCTGGCCAACACCAGCAACAACTTCTACACGTACAAACCGCTGTTTTCCTTCACCTGGCTGCCGACGCCGAGAACCGAGTTGTCGATGAAGACGACTTACAGCTTCAACGAGAAGAACAAGGACACCGACTACAAATCGGGGCAGATTTTCCACGTCGATTATTCCGCCAGCTACAAGCTCACCGACAACCTGATGCTCGGCTTGAATGGCTACTATTTGAAGCAGACCACCGACGACAAGCAGTTCGGCAGAACCGTGCAATTCAATGGCGAAGATGTGAATGACGGCGTGCGCGGGCAGGTGTTCGCCATTGGCCCTGCGTTGCACCTGACCTTCCTGAAATACGCCAGTGCGGAGATTCGCTGGGCCAAGGAATTTGACGTGGAAAACCGGCCCGAGGGGGAAATGTTGTGGGCGAAAGTGAGTATTCCGTATGCGTTTTGAGTGATGCGCAGGTTCCGTGGGCTCCTTCGGGACCCACGGAATTAGAGGGCTACCGAGCTCAGGAATACACGGGCCAGGTGTCGACAATTTTGCCTCCGCGCACCGCGAGCAGATCCCCAAACTGCAACAGCACCGACTCGGTCTGGGTCGGTCTCAAAAACACTTGATCCTCCAACGCCAACCCCACCGCCGCCGAACCATTGACCATCTCCTGGTTGGAACTTCGGCCATACACGCCGTTGCTCTGCAGCCCCTTGGGCGATTCGAACTCGGCCATCCAGTTGCCGCCGTAGATAAAAAAGGTCTCGCGCTGATTGATGTCCCACCACGAAAACAGCTTCGACTTGCCATCCAGCGCCGGGATATTTACCGCTCCGGTGCTCTTGAGCACAGGCGTCGCGATGTAAGCCGCCGGAACATGTTCCACCAGCGACGGCAGATCGTAATGCGTGGGCTTGAGCATGGCGGTTCCCACCGACACTTCGGTGCTGAGTTTCTCCTGCTCGTGCAGGCGATAGCTGGGGCTGCCAGCGGTGTTGAGCGTCAGGCCTGAATGCCACAGACCGGGGTACTCGCGACGGGTAAAGTCGACGTAACGGTTGTAGATCACCATCACCTTGGCGAACA
This sequence comes from Pseudomonas sp. TNT3, assembly GCF_010095445.2. Classification (GTDB taxonomy): domain Bacteria; phylum Pseudomonadota; class Gammaproteobacteria; order Pseudomonadales; family Pseudomonadaceae; genus Aquipseudomonas. The sequence continues at coordinate 39,645 of NZ_WFGV02000026.1, read as the reverse complement.
ACTCTTCAGACGAACCCAGAATACCTGGCACGCCCATGCCCACGAACGGGTCATAGCCCATGAAACCCGCGAACTCCAGATGCTGCGGGTTAGCGCTGATCAGTGTCAGCATCTGCCCCAGCGCCGTTACATCACCTATGCCGCCGCGATGCAGGCCGACATCCAGCTCGATGTTCACCCGCAATCGCGTGGCCAATCCCTGAGCCAGTGCCAGGTATTCCTGCAAGCGATGCGGCGTATCGATCAGCCACTGCAATTGCTTCGACGGGTCGAACGGACCGGTGTGCGTTTGATAAAACAACTGCACCGAGCGCACCGGCAACGGCTTGCCCAGCAGGATGTCAGCCTCAGGAAATGTCACGGCGTCATGGTTGAGAAACGGTTGATGAAACGACATCAACCGCTGTGTGCCAGCGCGCTTGGCGATGTATGCCAGCAAACCCGGCGCCGGTATCGACTTTTCCACCAGGCGCAGATGTTTGCCCCCACGCTTGACCGACTGCATCACCACATCAATGTTGTGATCGAGCCGATCCAGGTCAACCAGCATCACCGGCCGCATCGGCCCGTGCACCTTGAGTTCGCGATTGAGCGCACGGAAATAATCGCTGTAGGGCCCACCTCGGTCCCCCGGTCGCAGCCACACGGCGACACCCGCCAGCAAGACTCCGACACCCACCGTTCCCATCACGAAATGACGCCGATTCATGGGTTCACCCCCAGGATGGATGCCAGGTGCGCATTGAGGAATTTGCCGCTGGGGTCGAGGGCCTGGCGGACCTCAATGAACTCCTGCCAGCGCGGATACAGCGGTTGCAGGTTCTTAGCGTTAAGCGTGTGCAATTTGCCCCAGTGCGGGCGGCCGTTGTACTTCCAGAAGATCGGTTCGATGGCGGCGAAAAAGTTGTGATGGTCCATCTGATAATGCTGGTGAACCGAGATCGAGCAACTGTCCCGGCCTTCGAACATGCTCAATGGAATGTCGTCGGCCTTGACGTAGCGGTACTCGATGGGAAACCAGGTGCGCAGGTCCTTGTCCTGAATCAACTTGAGGATTTCCCGCAGACAAGCCGGGCCGTGTTCTGCCGGGACCGAGTATTCCATTTCGTTGAAGCGCACCGTGCGTACGTTGGCGTAGATATCGAAGGAGTCGCCCACCCGATCGTCGAAACTGGCCAGGTGGCGCAAGTTGTTGAGCATGGTTCGGCGCAGGTCGGGAAAATCGCTGCCGTACTTGTCGATCTTTTCGATCAAGTTCACGAACTCGTTACCGCCCTCCTCGTCTGCCGGGATCGGCGGCGTGGCCGGGTCGGTGGTCTCGTTCAGGGCGATTGACAGGGCATAGTCGGAATGGGTCACCACGAGCATTTCCCAGTGCTGATTTTCACGGGTGTTCTTGTCCAGGTCTTCCAGCAGCTCTTCGGTTTTGGCGATCCATTGACGCTCCCTCAGGCGATAAGCCGGACGGTTTTGCAGGCGGATTCTGGTAGCGACGCCCAATGCACCGAGGGACACCCGGGCGGCGCTGAATACCTCGGGATGGCGCGTGCTGTCGCAGTCGAGAACGTCGCCGCTGGCGGTCACCAGTTGCAGGCCGCAGACATGTGCCGAATAGGATTGAAACTGCTTGCCGGTGCCGTGGGTCGAGGTGGATATGGCGCCGGCGAGGGTTTGATAGTCGATGTCGGCCATGTTCTGCAGCGCCTGCCCGATGTCCTTGAGCGGTGTACCCATGCGCGACATCGGCGTGCCGGCGGCGAACTCGGCCTGAAGCGTCTGTGCGTCGTGATCGAGCAAGCCGGTGAAGTAGCTCAGCGACAACAGCGTGCCATCGGTGGGCACCAGCGCGCTGAAGGAGTGTGCCGAACCGACCGGACGAATCTTGCCAGGCGCCTGACGGATAACCTGGGTCAATTCATCGAGATGCTTGGGTGCCAGCCGCGCCGCCGGCAGGCAACTCTGGGCGCCGGACCAATTACGCCAAGGGATCAGCCGCGGTGCGCGCAGCAATTCAGCGAGCGCCGGGCTGCTGCCCAGGGCCGTGAAAGCGCCAATGACGCTTGCCCGCTGCAACAATTGCCGCCGTGTTAAATCCATCGTCATCAAGTGCACCCCGGGTTGTTATTGTTGGAGGGTTTGCCCGGCCATGAAGTTGATCAGCGCGAGGAATTGTTCCTCTGAACACTCCACGCACTGGCCCATGGGTGGCATGCCGTTGTAGCCGTTGATGGCGTGATCCAGCAGCGTGTCCGCGCCCTGGAGCAGCCGTGGCTCCCAGGCTTTTTTGTCGCCGGTCAACGGCGCTCCGGCCGCCGGATTGGCGTGGCAGAGCTTGCAACTGTTGTCGTAGATCTGCGCCAGCGCGGGATCGCCCGGTTTGGCGATGGCCGCTTGATTGCGGGTCGCCGGGCTTTTTTTCTCTTCACCACAACCGCTGAGCAGCGCGACGAAGGCGCACCCCACCAACGCCAAACAAAGGCTAGGCTTTCCCGTGAATTGACGTGCCCGCATGACCGCCCTCTCTTTGGTGCTCCGGTCAGCCGGGTACACCTTTTTATTGTGTTCAAGGAAAGCTCAACACTAAGGCACCCGTGCCGCAGGGTTCAGGGCATTGGGGGCCAACAAGGGGGGCTTCTGAGGCCATGACCGCAAGCGCCAAGGAACCGGCCTGTTCGCCACTGAGACGAAAATGAGTCATGACAAGCGAAGCGCAGGTCTGCTAAAACGATTCATCAGCGAATCAGATCATCAAGATGGGGTAGCGACATGACCACAGCACATATCCTTGGCAACCTGTTTCCTGACGCGGCCAGCGTCCCGGAAAAATACCGCCTCGACGGCCCGACCGAACAGCGCGAGTACCTGGTCGATGGCGAGCTGAAAATCTGGTCGGGGCCGCTCGCTCAAGTCCGCAGCCCGGTGTACCTGACCGGTGAGCAAGGTGATGAACAGGTGATCCTCGGCAGCACGCCACTGCTCGACGCCGAGACTGCATTGACTGCCCTCGACGCCGCCGTCCGCGCCTATGACCGAGGCCAGGGCCTGTGGCCGACCATGCGCGTGGCCGAGCGCATTCAGCACGTTGAAACCTTCCTCGGGCACATGCGCGAACAGCGTGAGGCGGTGGTCAAGTTGCTGATGTGGGAGATCGGCAAGAACCTCAAGGATTCGGAAAAAGAGTTCGACCGCACCTGCGATTACATCGTCGACACCATCAACGCCCTCAAGGAACTCGACCGCCGTTCCAGCCGGTTTGAACTGGAACAGGACACACTCGGGCAGATCCGCCGCGTTCCACTCGGCGTGGCGTTGTGCATGGGGCCTTACAACTACCCGCTGAACGAAACCTTCACCACGCTGATTCCGGCACTGATCATGGGTAACACCGTAGTGTTCAAACCGGCCAAGCTCGGTGTCCTGCTGATCCGTCCACTGCTGGAAGCTTTCCGCGACAGCTTTCCGGCCGGGGTGATCAACGTGATCTACGGCAGCGGCCGCGAAACCGTCAGTGCGCTGATGGCCAGTGGCAAGATCGATATCTTTGCGTTTATCGGCACCAACAAGGCCGCCAGCGACCTTAAAAAGCTGCACCCCAAGCCACACCGTTTGCGCGCGGCGCTGGGTCTGGACGCGAAGAATCCCGGCATCGTGTTGCCCGAAGTCGATCTGGATAACGCCGTGAACGAAGCCGTCACCGGCTCGTTGTCCTTCAATGGTCAGCGTTGCACTGCGCTGAAAATCCTCTTTGTTCACGAAGACGTGGTCGACGCGTTTATCGAGAAATTCAACGCCAAGCTCGCCACGCTCAAACCGGGCATGCCATGGGAAAGCGGCGTGGCCCTGACGCCTTTGCCGGAGTCGGGCAAAGTCGATTACCTGCACGCGCTGGTGGCCGATGCCGAGAGCAAAGGTGCGAAGGTGGTCAACCCCAACGGCGGTGAAACCCGCGCCTCGTTCTTCTACCCTGCCGTGCTGTTCCCGGTCACGCCGCAAATGCGTGTCTATCAGGAAGAACAGTTCGGCCCGGTCGTTCCTATCGTGCCGTACCGTCACCTGGATACCGTGATCGATTACGTGCTGGAGTCTGACTTCGGCCAGCAACTGAGCATCTTCGGCACCAATCCGGTGGCAGTCGGCAGGCTGGTCGACACCTTTGCCAACCAGGTCGGCCGGATCAACCTTAACGCCCAGTGTCAGCGCGGCCCGGACACTTACCCGTTCAACGGGCGCAAAAATTCCGCCGAAGGCACGTTGTCGGTACATGATGCGCTGAGGGTTTTTTCGATCCGCACGCTGGTGGCCACCAAGTTCCAGGAAACCAACAAAGAGCTGATCAGCGAGATCATCAGCGGCCGCAGTTCGAGTTTCCTGACCACTGATTACATCTTCTGAGGAGACCCGGTCTGAGCATGATCAGAGCCCATCGACTGCCACCGCTGTTGCGCCGGTTGTTGCGTCCGTTGCTGGATCCGTATCGGCGCTACCAACACGCCAAACTGATCCACGCGGTGCGTGTGTCGCTTGGATTACTGGCTTCGATCATGCTGACCACCGGCATCAACCTGCCCCATGGTGAATGGGCGTCGGTGACGATGCTGGTGGTCATCGGCGGCTTGCAGCATCACGGCAACATTGGCAAAAAAGCCGCCGAGCGGGCCATCGGCACCCTGGTCGGGGCCGGCATCGGGTTGTTGCTGGTGCTGCAACAGACCTGGCTCGGGATGCCGTCGCTGACCTATTTCGTCATGTCGGTGGTGTGCGGGTTTTTCTCGTATCACGCCATCGGCAAAGGGGGGTACACCGCGCTGCTGGCGGGTATCACCGTGTTTATCGTCGCGGGGCATGGCGACAATCCGCTCAGCGACGGTTTGTGGCGCGGGGTGGACATCCTGATCGGGATTGCCCTGGCGCTCGCGTTTTCGTTCGCCCTTCCGCTGTACGCAGTATTTTCCTGGCGCTACAACCTGGCGGATTCGTTGCGCGATTGCGCGACGATTTACGGGCGAATCATCAATGGCCAATCGGTCACCGATGATGAACACCTCAAACTCATGGGCCGGCTGAATACGGTGATGGTGCAATTGCGTTCATTGATGCCGTCGGTGTCCAAGGAGGTGAAGATCTCCATGACCGAACTCGATGCCCTCCAACGCAACTTGCGGATGTGTGTCAGCACCCTGGAAATACTGGCCAACACCCGGCCGGACGTCAGCGACGCTCAAGCCATGGGTCAACTTCAATCGGTCTTGAAAGCTGAGCATCGGTTGATTCGGGTACAGCTGGTGGGCATGGCCCGGGCGTTGAAAACCGGTTCCTACCAGCGACTCAATCGGCCCGTGGAGCCGGCGCGGGAGGCGAGCCTCGAAGCACCGGTTTACAGCCCTCTGGATGGCTACCGTTTATTGATTTTGCAACTGGTCGCCAACATTGAAGAAATGCGCCAGCGCCTGGCCAAAACTGCGCCGCGCTGGAGTATTTGATCCTGAGTAGAACCACAGCCTGTAGCCGCTGGAGGCAGGCATCAAGCGGCTACTCGGCGAAATTTCAGGCTCCAGCCCTGCTGCATGCCGGCCGCAGCCAGCAGGATTGCCGCGACACCGAACCACTGCAGGAGCTCCAGGCGATGGCCGAAGGCGAACCAGTCCACAAATATCGCGGCGATCGGGTAGATGAATGACAGCGCGCCGGTCAGCGCTGTCGGCAGTTTCTGGATGGCGCCGTACAACAAGACGTACATCACACCGGTATGGACGATGCCCAGAGTGACCAGGCTGGCCCAGGCGCTTGGCGCTTGTGGCAGCGCCGAAAAGTGTGCGAACGGCGCGAGCACCAGTACGCCGGTGCAGACCTGGATCAGTGCAATCAAATGCGGCGCAGTGCCGGTCAGGCGTTTGATGATCAACGCTGCAATGGCGTAGAGAAACGCAGCGCCCAGCGCCAGTGCGATACCCAACAAGTAGTCATTGCCACTCTCGCCCTGCGTGCCGTGCGCACTCACAATGGCCAGCATTCCCAGAAACGAGATGCCCAGCCAGAACAACTTCTGCAGGGTGATTTTCTCGTTGAGGAAAAGCGCGGCCAGCCCCACCAGAATGAACGGCTGGACGTTGTAGACCGCTGTCCCGATGGCTATCGATGCCCGGGAATACGACGCAAACAACAAGACCCAATTGCCGACAATCGCCATACCGCTGAGTACGGCGAGCAGGAACGTGGTTCGGGTCAGGATTCTGCGACGTAAAAAGCCGAATGCCGCACAGATCAGCAGCAAGGTGCCGGCACCGAACACGCAACGCCAGAACACCACGTCCAGCACCGGTTGCCCGGACACCAGCACGAACCAGCCGATGGTCCCGGAAATCAACATGGCGGCGGTCATCTCAAATGAACCGCGACGGATTGACTTGTCCATCTTCAGACTCCTGTATTTGAGCCCAAAGTATGCCTATTCGCCCGCAGGCTTCTCCAGCGCAAAAAGCAGGCTAGAATTCGAATCTGCCTTTTTTATAAAGGCGGATTTGATCAATTGCCTAAGAGAAGTTTCGCCATGACCGACGATATTGATCAAGTGCTGATAACAGCATTGATGGAGGATTCCCGGCGATCACTCAAGGCGCTGGCGAACATCAGTGGGTTGTCTTCGCCTAGTGTCGCCGAACGTTTGCGGCGTCTTGAAGAACGGGGCGTGCTCAAAGGCTATACCGTCGAGATCGACCCCAAATGTTTTGGTTATCAGCTGCAGGCCATCGTGCGCATCCGCCCGCTGCCAGGTCAGCTGCAAGAGGTTGAACGGCAGATTCAGGCGATCCCTCAGTTCACCGAGTGCGACAAGGTCACGGGAGACGACTGCTTTATTGCAAGACTGCACGTGCGCTCCATGGAACAGCTTGATACGTTGCTTGACCGCCTAAACACACATGCGGAAACCAATACTGCGATCGTCAAGAAAACGCCCGTCAAGCGAAGGTTGCCGCCAATGGAATGAGTGAAGTTTTGGTTTAAAGTCCGTAGATTGACTATTTCCCAGCTAAGGATTGGCAACATGAAAATTCAGGTAATGGCATTGGCGGCGCTGATGCTGGCGGGTTGCGGTACGGTTCAAACGGTCATGCGAAGCGATGAAGTGGCCGTCAAAAGCCTCAAGGAACAGCAAAGCTATTGCGGCGCAGTCCCGCGAATCTACAGTGGCGTGACCTACGATTTCTGCTATTTGAACGCACCGCTGGAAAAAGGACGGGATGCGGGGGAACACAGTCCTGCGCCGGCTGTTGTGTTGGTCGACATTGTCCTTTCCGGCGCACTCGATACCTTGATGCTGCCCTACACTATTTATCGACAACAGGCCGACGGCAGCATCATCGTGAACTGACCCCCTGGATTTTCAGGCAATAAAAAACCCGCCTGAGCGGGTTTTTTAGTTATGGCCGACGATTAATCATCGCGGCTCATGATGCCGAACAGCTGCAACAGGCTGACGAACAGGTTGTAGATCGATACATACAGGCTGATGGTCGCCATGATGTAGTTGCGCTCGCCGCCGTGAATGATGGCGCTGGTCTGGAACAGGATGCAGACCGAGGAGAACAGCACGAAACCTGCGCTGATCGCCAACTGCAAACCGCTGATCTGGAAGAAGAAGCTTGCCAGTGTCGCACCCAGCAGCACGAAGAAACCTGCTGTGATGAAACCACCGAGGAAGCTCATGTCCTTACGGGTGATCAGTACGTAGGCCGAAAGGCCACCGAACACCAGTGCGGTCATCGCGAAAGCCGAACTGACGACCTCGGCACCGCCCTGCATGCCCAGGTAACGGTTGAGGATCGGGCCGAGCAGGAAACCCATGAAACCGGTCAAGGCAAAAGCCGACACCAGACCCCACGCCGAATCACGAAGTTTGTTGGTAAGGAAGAAAAGGCCATAGAAACCGATCAGAACCACGAAAATGTTCGGGTAACCGACACGCATCTGTTGAGCGACAAACGCCATCACGCCGCTGAATGCGAGGGTGAGAGCGAGCAAGCCGTAAGTGTTGCGCAGGACGCGGCTAACCTCTAGCTGCTCAGCCTGCACGCTGTTATTAACTGCGTAATCCTGTTCGCGCATGGCGACACTCCTGTTGGTTTGAAACGTTCAGTCGCAAAGATCATAACAGACACTCTGTAACAAGCTACGCAGAGAGTTTGACAGTGTGTTTCATTCAGGTATTATGGCGCCCGCAACGCAACGGAGGTGTGGCCGAGTGGTTTAAGGCAACGGTCTTGAAAACCGTCGACTGTAACAGGTCCATGAGTTCGAATCCCATCGCCTCCGCCATATTTGTAACGACAAAGCCCTGATTATTCAGGGCTTTGTCGTTTCTGAAATTCAAGAAGCACACATCCGTGTGCGCAGTTTTGACCACAGCCCCTAGCCTCCGCAGCTGCTGCCATGTCACGACACCCTCGCCTTTCGCTCATTCGTCTCATTTTCGTGCGCGCTTTCCTGTGCGGCTTCGTCGTGCGCTAAGGATCAGCGAGATTAGGGTCCATCTAAAAACAGACAGCCGCCGCGAAGCAGTCAATCGTGCTGGCCTCTATCATTAGGTTTCATGGCGCCGCGGTATCAAAAGGGTAGATTTTCCCCCACTCTTTAGCCATATCAACTACCGTCCAGTTCTGCGCCAGGGCTTCGTCCAACGCTTTGTCCAGCTTGCCTATCTTCGACTCCCGGTCGTACGCCCACTCACGCTGCGCGTCGGTGTGGTGCACAAGCCCCATGAAGCGTTTGCCGTCGCCTGCGGCAGTCCATTGCAACATTTGCTGATCGCCATCGGAGTTACCAAAAGCGAAGATCGGTCGTCGGCCTATAACCGCGTCAATACTCACGGGTTTACCCGGGCCATCGTCGTTATGAGCGAGCTTGGGCATGCGCATGATTACCGGCTTGCCGGCGTTATATTGATACTCGGCGGTGAAGGTAGTCCCGATCACCTGCTCCGGTGGAACGCCATATACTTCCTCTGCCCAGGCGCGCATGAACTCCACTTCGCCTCCGGAAACGATGTAGGTTCTGAACCCGTTGGCTCGTAGATAGGCGAGTAATTCCAGCATCGGCTGGTAGACCATTTCGGTGTAGGGTTTATGGGTTTTGGGATGCACGGCCTTGGCGAGCCATTTTCGGACATTGGTCAAAAATTCTTGGGTACTGATCTCTGTATGGGTAGCGTCGATGATCTTCATCAAACCCTCCATACCGCTGCCGGCCAACGTTTTCTGGTCGTTTTCCAAGACTGCCTTGAACGGCTGTTGTTGTTGCCATTCAGGATGCTGTGGTGCCAGGCGCTTGACCTCTTCAAGGGCGAACAGCATTTGAAAATACATCGGCTGTTCGCTCCACAGCGTGCCGTCGTTATCGAACACTGCAACGCGTTCAGCAGGTGGCACAAAATCCTTGGAACCATCAGCTGTCACTGCCTGGACGAATTCAACGATGGCATGTTTGGAAGGGCCCTCACGCCAAGAGGGTAAAGGTTCAGCCGCTTGCAAAAGCAGCGGCCACAATAAAAGAAGCCAAAGCCAGCGTATTGCCGGACGAACCAACAAGATGTCTTTCATGGACTACTCCCTTAGAACCGCGCGAGAAGGTGGACCTTTGAAAATCCACCGCCTTATCTTTAAAGCGTGGTGAATACTCGCCAACTTCAATTTGCGAAGTGGCGACCGCTGATGAGGTCGCCAATTTTCGGCTGATTGATCAATTGCCAGCAGGCATCGGCAAGTTGATGCCCTCTTGCTTCAGAGACTCTCGCACGGATTGAAATTTCTGGTACTGCGACAGCGTGACAGGTCCGTCATAACCCATACTTTGCAGTTTGCGCGGTGGGTATTCGACGTAGGTTTTCATCAGTTTCATGATCGCGCCCGTGATCGGTACCATCGTCCAGGTGCGCTCGGTGAAGTTGTTCATGAAGAGGTCATAGCGCTCTTGCGGGTCTTGCCACAAGTCGAAGACTTGCGGAACGGTGGCCACATATTTTTCGGCGCCTTTCCAACCCAGATTGGTGTCCACTGCCAAGCCGCCGGTTTGCGCGCCATCGTCACCGCGCAGGTTGAACACCGCCTTGTAGTTACCGACACGGGCCGCGCCTGGTGACAGTTCATTCTCGGTAAAGTAGAACCACTCTTTGCGCGGTGAAGGGCCACTGCCCTTGAGCACGGGCGTCATGTCGTAACTGTCGAAGATGATGGGCTGACCTTCGCGATCTTTTTCCGGCAACTTCACTCCCGCCACGGACGCGAACGTTGCCATCAGGTCGAGGCCACCGAGCATTTCGTGGTTTTTGGTGTCGGGCTTGATCTTGTCTGGCCAGACGGCAATCGCCGGTACCCGGTTGCCACCCTCACGCACCGTCCCTTTGGTGCCGCGGAACGGAGTGTAACCAGCGTCCGGATAAACATCCTGCCAGGCCCCGTTGTCGGTGGTGTAGACCACCAGGGTGTTCTTATCCAGGCCGAGCGCCTTGAGCTTGTCCATGATCCGGCCAATGTGGGTGTCCAGTTCGACCACGGAGTCGGCGTACTTGGACTTGGACATGGACTTGTGAACGAACTCCGGTGCCGGCATGTTGGGCTGGTGCACTTTCATGAAGTTGACGTTGATGAAAAACGGCTTGTCCGATTTAGCCGCGGTGTCAAGAAACTCCAGGGCGGCTTTTTCGACGTAGTTATCAAAGTATGGAATGCCGACCACGCCGGGTTTTCCGTCTACGACAGGCGTGTCCACGTACTGGCCATTGACCTTGAATTCTTCGACCGGTTTTTCCCCCGCCTTGCCGGACAATGCACCCTTGGTGACCCGTTGGAACATCTCACGGGTTTCCGGATCCATGTCCGGGAACCAGGTCGGGTCTGCGTAGGTATAGGCATTGAGGTGGTACAGACCGACGTATTTCATCACGTCGTAACCCTGCGCATTGGGCAGCGCATAATCGGCTTCGCCCAAGTGCCACTTACCTGTGAAATAGGTGTCATACCCCCCGGTTTTGAGAACCGAGGCCAACGTCCACTCCGCCGCCGGCAATCCACCGCCCTGGCCTTGAAAGGCCACCGTGGTCATGCCGCTACGATTGGGGATACGTCCGGTTTGCATGGCTGCCCGACCAGGCGTGCAGCTTGGCTGAGCATAAAAAGAATAAAAAGTGACCCCCTCTGCCGCCAGCTCATCAATGCTCGGCGTAGGCATTCCTCGACCGACCCCACCACCGTAGGGGCCAAGGTCACCGTAGCCGGTATCGTCGGAGACGATGAACAGGATGTTGGTGTTCTCCGTTTGAGCAGCGAGGGCCAGTCCGTTCAATGACATAAGTGCAGCAAATACAACTGATAGCTTGAAACGATCCAATAGCTGTTCCATACCAGGATTCCTCGTTGATTCATGGTGTTAGCAACCGGTTGATGAGTGCACGTCAACATCGATCCTTAGTGCATTTACCACCGAGTGTTCGCCCAGTTAGTGCGTACAGAATCATCTTTTCTTATAGCTTGAACCTTGCACGGGTTAAGACGCGAAAAGAGTTTAGTGCGGTTTTTTCGATTAAACCTGTCGCTCGAAGTATTTTTGGGAAGTCTTGTAAAGCCAGCCTTACAAACCGTATGTACACCCATTAATAATTCCGACAAACAGGGCTCCATTCATCAGGTAGGGTATTACCTCTATTTCCAAATGAACTAAACAAACATCATCGGGTTACTTGCGCTATATCGCCGCAGAAAATATCGACGTTGCCATCTTCAGGGGAGGTTCTCACGACAACCGAAAACTGGCCGGAGAGCAGATCTGCCATGGCGATCGGCGCGCTTCTGTAGAAGCTCCAACCACCGGCGCCAGCGGCGGATTGAGTATTGACCTTGTCGTTCATTGCATAAGCAACGGGGCCTGGTTGCTTGCAACTGCCTTTGTTGATGAACGTGTACAGGCGCGGCGGCATGATTGTTCCGAGCGGAACGCCTGTGATGGAAAAGTCAAAGTTGGTTTGATTTCCCACCCCGGTCAGCGTGGTATTGGCAATATGACCCGGGTTTTTGTGGGTCGCTGCCAAAGGAAGGTTCATTGATTGGTTTGATGAGCTGGTGCAGCCAACGAGACTTGCGGTGATCAATAGCGTTGCAAGGGGTGCGCAGAATTTCATTGCCAACCTCCAATAATGGAAGAAGTGCGGTGGGGGACTATTGGGTATAGCGCATTAATACGGCGCTGCACGCTTGAGTGACTACTTTTTGTAGTCGTAAAATCCCGGGAACCTCCGATTTATCAACAAAACTATGTAAACCCGAATACGCACTAGCCGGGCACCTGCAAGTAAAGCGGGTGGTGTTGTACGAGGCCACGCTCGCGCAGTGGATTCACTCCCCCCTCATTTGCGCTAGAAGGCTTTCCCGCTGACAGATTTCTTCTTCCACCGCCCTCACTTCCTTCATGTAAAACTCTACCGCAGGCGGCAATGAGCGCTCTTTAAGGTATATGAAGCCGTAACGGGTGCGCAGTGCGAGGTTATGGATCGGTAACGGTACGATTTCTCCCGCCATGATTTCCTGTTCAAAAGTCGATAAATTCCCTAAGGCCAGGGCATTACTGTTCTCGACGAATCTAACGATTTGCATCGGCACGTCTATTTCGATCGCCGGCACAAAATCACCCGTCACCGCATCATAAGCGCCCGCACAGCCCAACGTTGCCGGGAGCAAATGGGTCGCCAGCCGCAGCGGAATGCGCGAGGCCACCCACGGGTAATCGAGTGTTTGCGCCAACGTCAGTGAACGATGTCGCGACAGCAGCGGATGGCCCGGACGGCAAAACAGACGACCCTCATGCTCACCCAACAGCTCGCAGGTGAACTCTTCCCTGCCCTGCAACGTGCTGATTTCGGCTATCCCCAGATCCACTGCCCCTGTAGCGACCTGATGAGCAACTTCACGCCAACCGGCGACATGTGCAGTGACCTTGATTTGAGGATGCCGGGCATGCAATCGCGCGAGACTGACATAACCGCTGGCGATGCTTGGGTAGGGACCCAACGCTACCCTCAGTGCTCCAATATCGCCTACCGCCAGCAAAGCGATGTCTCGACGCAGGTCCTCCTCGGCCATCAACAGGCGCTGACTCTTTTCACGAAGTAATTGGCCAAAGGCAGTCAATACGACGCCTTCGGTGCGTCGATCGAACAGCGTGACGCCTAATTCACTTTCCAGTAACTGAATGCTTTTACTCAGTGCCGGCTGTGAAACCCCCAATGCTTTCGCCGCTCGACCGAAGTGCGCATGTTCAATCAACGCCAAAAATTGACGTAAGCGACGTGGCGTCATCTCATAACCTTTATGTTATCGAAAAGCATCAAAACGGAATTTTTCGTAATGAAATGAATATGCTATTCATGGCCGTAATGGTCAAGCTGACGACGCACCTGAACAAGCGTTATAGGCACTCAACGGCATTGACGCTCATTGGCAAACCTTATGGCGCAGGAACTCTTTTATGTCCCACAAGACCCTTCATCTGGCACTGGCAATTACCCTTGGCGGTAGCGTCAGCCCGGCCATTTTTGCTACCGATGCAAACGTCGTCAGTTCTGATCTCGTCTCCGCACAAAACGCGCATTTCGACATCAAAGGCAAAGCGCCTTCGCCTTATACGATCGAGCTGCAAAAGGGTGTGCGCCAGGCGCTTCCGTTTGCCGATACACGCGACGTTGAAGAAGCGAAAAGAGGCTTCATCGCTGCACCGACCTATCACAAGATTATGGCCGATGCCGGGAATGTCGCCTGGAACATGGGCAGCTATAACTTCCTGCTGGAAGGTAAGGACTACGACAGTATCAATCCGTCCCTGCAACGCCAGGCGGTACTCAACATGGCCTTCGGTCTGTATGAGGTTGTTCCGGAGAAGATTTACCAAGTGCGCGGGTTCGACCTGGCCAACATCACTTTCATCAAGGGCGACACCGGCTGGATTGTGTTCGATACCCTGATGTCGAAGGAAACCGCCAAGGCCGCGCTGGACTTCATTAATGAAAAACTCGGCAAGCGCCCGGTCGTGGCGGTAGTGATCTCTCACTCTCATGCCGACCATTTCGGTGGTATCCGCGGAGTGGTCGATGAAGCCGATGTGCGCAGCGGCAAGGTCCCGCTGATAGCACCGACAGGTTTCATGGAGCATGCCGTGGCTGAAAACGTCTACGCCGGTACTGCCATGACCCGCCGCGCCTTCTTGCAGTACGGTGTGATGTTGCCGCACAGCCCATACGGCCATGTCGACATGGCCATCGGGAAAAATGCCTCGATTGGCACCATGGGGCTGATTGAGCCCAATCGCTATATCGAGAAAGATTTCGAGACCCTGACCGTTGACGGGGTGGTGATGGAGTTCCAGAACACCCCGGGCACCGAAGCGCCATCGGAAATGAACACCTGGTTCCCGCAGTTAAAAGCGTTCTGGGCCGCCGAGAACATCACCGGCACGATCCATAACATCTATACCCTGCGCGGTGCCCTGGTTCGAGATCCGCTGGTCTGGTCGAAGAACATCAACAACGCTCTTTATCGTTACGGGCAGCAGGCCGATGTCATGTTTGCATCGCACAGCTGGCCACGGTGGGGCAATGAGCGAATTCAGGACGTCATGCGCGCGCAACGCGACGCCTACGCCAACTTGAACAATGCCGTGCTGCACGCCGCTAACCAGGGCGTCACCGTCAACGAGATTCACAATGTCTACAAGCTGCCCGAAAGCCTGAAAAACAATTGGGCGACGCACAGCTACCACGGCTCGGAAGAGCACAACAGCCGTGCCGTGATCAACCGCTACCTGGGCTATTGGGATGCCAACCCTGCAACGCTGATGCCGCTTTCACCGAAAGATTCGGCACCGCTGTATGTCGAAATGATGGGGGGGGCGGACAAGATCATGGCCAAGGGCAAATCCCTGTTCGGCCAGGGCAAATACCGCGAAGCCTACGAGATCCTCAATAAACTGGTGTATGCAGAGCCGCAAAACAGCCAGGCCAAGGACCTGCTGGCGGATGTCTATGAGCAGGTCGGCTATCAGAAGGAAAGTGCCGGCGTGCGCAACAGTTTCCTTGCCGCAGCGTACGAACTGCGCCACGGCGTGCCCAAAGGCGTACCGCCAAAAACCGGCGGACCTGACATGATTCGCGCCATGAGCACAGAATTGTGGCTGGAGTACCTCGGCATCAGCCTGGACGGCAGCAAAGTCGCGGGTGAACACTTCATCCTGAATCTCCAGACGCCGGACAATGGTGAGCAATTCGTGGTCGAGTTGAGCAACTCGACACTGACCAGCATCAAGGGGCAGCAGGCCAAAAACGCCGACCTGACCATCACCCTCGATCGCTCTGCGCTTGAAGAGGTGATGGCGAGGAAGACCAGCTTCGATCAGCTCGTCAAGGACGGCAAGGCCCGCTTCGAAGGTAATCACACACCGTTCAAACGGCTAATGGCGGCCATGACGCCGTTTACCACGGACTTTGAAATGCTGCCGGGCACCCGGCAGTAACGGGACGGCGCACTTGATTCCGCCTAAGAGTCAGCAACCTGGGCGCGTCCGTTATCTGGATGCGCCCATTCAACACCTGCGAAGGACTGTCATGAACATTTTTTGCAGTGGACTTTTTCCTGGTCGCTCAATCAGCTTCATGATTGATGGATTACCCTCGATGCTGCTTCAACTTTATGCAGGAATAAAGTTGGCGGTCATACCGGTCGCCTATTGGTTGTTGCGACTTCGCGACGGATCATTTCAACCCCGGATCATCCATGTTGATTTTCTTCCAGTCCTGCAAGAGCATCTGCGCCTTCGATTCCTGCCCACCTTTGAGGTAGTAATGGATCAACGCCTGCCGCGCATTGCGGTTGGCGGGCTGCACCTTCAACAGCCTTTCCAATTCCTCACACGCCGCCTCAACCTTGCCGCTGTCATGCAGCGCCACGGCGAGGACGTAGCCGTATTGGGCGTTCTCGGGTTCCAGTTGCGCAGCTTTGCTCAGCGCCAGCATGGCTTGATCCGTTTTACCCGCACGCACCAGCGACAAACCCTTGGCATGGTGTAGCAGGGCCGCCGCCGGGTGTTCTTTCAGGCTTTGCGCGAGCAGCGCCTGAGCTTCTTGGTTGCGTCCGCCCGCTTCCAGCCATTGCACCAGCGTCACCAGTGCCGGGTAGAAATCCGGGTCACGTTCAAGTGCCGTGCGCAGCAGAGCTTCGACTTCGCCGCTACGACCGCTGGCCTGGTAGAGCATGGCCAGGTTGAGATTGGCTTCGGCGCGTTCGGCCAGGTTCTTTTGTACCGCTTCGTATTCGGCAATGGCCGCATTCCACTTGTTCTGTGCACTCTCTAAACCAGTGCGACCCACGCTCAACAAATCTCGGGCTGCGGCGATGCGTACGGCCTTTACAGGATCACCCAGCAACGGCGTCAACAGTGGCGCGCGGTCCGGGGGTGGCAGGAACGCGCTGATCGCCCGAACGGCGCTTTCGCGTACTTGCGGTGCCGAGTTGCTCAAGTCCTTGGTGGCCAGTTTGATCGCTTGTCTGCTGGGATACAGCGCCAGTTCCGCCAGCAAGGTTGCCCGTTGAATTGACGGCAGGTTGCTGCGTTGCAGTTGCTCGTACAAGGCTTGTGCCGCGCCGGGCTGGCCGTTGCGGATCAACCACAGGCTTTCATCGTAGCGCGGCGCTTGCGGGCTGTTTGAGACGTTCCACAGCTTGAACTGTGCGGTGACCTTGTTGCCGGCCTTGCCCTGATGACAGGTCAGGCAGGCGTCCGGCGTGCCGAGTTTCGCTGCGTGTTCCGGGTTAGGGATGCTGAAGCTGTGGTCATGCCGGAAGTCGTTGCCCATGTAGAACTTGCCGGGCATGTGGCAATCCACGCACTGCGAGCCTGGTTGGCCCATGGTGTGGCGGGTGTGTTCGATGGAATCGTAATTCTTCGCTTGCAGGCCCTTGCCATCAACACCTTCCACCGAGGTCCTGCCGGCAGTGTTGTGGCATTGCAGGCATACGCCGTTACCCGGCGCCTTGAGTTCGTTGCTATGGGGGTTGTGGCAATTGCTGCAACGCACACCCTTGTCGGACATTTTGCTCTGGGCGAAGGAGCCATGTTCGAATACTTCATCCTTGATCTTGCCATCCAGGGCATACAGTTCACGGGTCAGAAGACTCGGTAGGTAGTCATCCATCAGGCGATTGCCGACGGTGAAACCATCGCCCAGCGGCGCGCGCCGGGAGTGGCAGCGTGCGCAGGTTTCGATTTCGACGCTGGCATTCTTGTCCTTGAGGTCGACGGCAAACCCGGCGTGGATCAAGTCACCTTTTTTCGCCGTCCATTCCAGGTGATTGGAGGCTGGGCCATGGCACGCCTGGCAGCCGACACCGAGGCTGTTCCAGTGACTGTCGAAGGTATTTTTTGCCGCATCGAAATTGCGCTTGTAACCCGTGGTGTGGCATTCGACGCACATGAAATTGGCGTTTTGGCTCGGTTTGCTCCAGTGGATCGGGTTCTTGAAGCTCACGCCCTGGCCTGGATAGAGGTGAAACCAACGGTTTTTTTCGGTATCCCAAGCCACGCCCAGAGCTTGCAAGCGACCGTCGCCAACCTCGATCAGGTATTGCTGTAGCGGCGAGATTCCAAAGGTGTAAGCGACCTGGAAGTCCGCGTTCTTGCCATCGATGCCGGGGGTGTTGACCCAGAATTCATCACCTTTGCGAGAGAAATGGGTGGTTTCTTTTTCCGCATGGAAGGTGACGTTGTTGAAGTCGCCCAGCATGGTTTCAGCATTGGCTACCTGCATCGCCAGTTGGTGATGGGAGCCTTGCCAGTCTTTGACTTGGGCGTTGTGGCAACCCTGACATTGCTGCTCATCGACCATTTTTGCCTGCGCTTTTTCCTGCACTACGGCAACAGGTTGTGGCGTGGCCGGTTGGACGACCGGCGCATAAGTCACAGGAGCAGGTTTGCTGCCGAACAGGAACCACCCGATGCCCACAACGGCCATGAGCAGAACGCCGATAGTGACGGGAAACAGATAGTTGTTAATCGTCATCGGTTGCGAATCGATAACCGTTTTATTTTTATTTTTCGGCATTACGACTTCCATAGCCCGGATGCGTTTGTTATCAAGCGGGCGTTCAAGTTCAGTACAGCCTTGCCGGATGGCCGGAGACTGTGAAAAATCCATGTGATAGTCGGATCAATCCTATTGATCGCGATGCCGTACTCAGTTTCAACTCCTTCCCGCGATTAATCCTGAGACTTTGGATCGATCCACAAAATTTCTCTAGCTCTGTCTCGCCATGGCCCTGCCCGGCCCAAGCGTAGTCCCTATGAATGTCCGATTCCACCGGCAGCGGACTCGGTCCAGCGTCCGCTATTGGCTGTGGATTCAACCTGTCGACGTACTCTGCTGAGTGGCACCCGCTGACTCACCAAACGGCAAATACCCACGCGCTTCCAAAACCTCGCACAAAAAGACCAGCGCACGACGAAAAACCGGGTGGCATTTCTCATAAGGTAAATCGTCGAGCGAAGCCCAGAAAAACGCGAAGGTGTGACCAAAATCATCGAGCGTCTGATGTGACCAATGTTCAGGCAGGGCGCCAACCGCCCGGCACAGTTGAAACGACCAGATCTGGTCCTGATGACCGGAATTCCAACACCCCAGATCATCTTCGATTGTGGCGGCGCTAATCCCCGACTCTTCCGCCAGTTCACGCAGGGCTGCTCGATCTGGCGTCTCTCCCCTTTCAATACTGCCCTTCACCAGTTGCACCCCTGCCTGAGGATGATGGAACAAAAGGATCCTGGGGCGCTGTTCGGAAGACAGAACGACTGCGCAAGCCTTGTCGGGAAGCATGGCGATTTCCTTATCGGTAGTGAAAGCCCGCCATCATACGCGTTGGGCCGTTGGCGAAACGGGGGGCGGGAGCGGCAGTCATGGAGCGACCGCATCCCTTCGCGAAAGAAAAAAATCTCATCACCCGATCCAAACTTTTCGTGTCACCGGGCGTCCTTTCTTTAACGACGCCAACATGGCTTTGCACCCACAGACGGCTGGCTTCAGCCAAGGATAGCTAATGACCTTTTTTATTTTTCTCCTGGCCTGCGGTGCCGCAGCGAGCACCGGCCTTCTTTTCAAGCCGGGCCAGTGGTACGAATCGCTCGTCAAACCTGGCTTCACACCCCCCAATTGGCTGTTTCCGGTGGCCTGGTCGATTATCTATCTGCTGCTCGCCTGGGCTGGGTATCGCTTGTCCCTGATACCCGGAAGCCAAGTGGTGTTGGCTTTGTGGGCGGCGCAGATCGCACTGAATACGCTGTGGACACCGGTGTTCTTCGGCGCGCACCGCATTTTCGCCGCGATGATCATCCTGGCGCTGCTTTGGCTTGTGGTCGCGGCAATGGTGGTGATGGCGTTGCGGCTCGACCTGATCACGGGGCTTATCCTGTTCCCTTACCTTGTGTGGCTGTGCGTCGCCGCCGCGTTGAATTTTTCCATCCTGCGCAATAACCGCGGATGATCAATTACAACGCGGAGACGAAAACACCTTGGCCTGCCAGCGAACGGGACTTGGCGCACGCTCGGGATTTCAACAGGAAACTCGCCTGGTTGCCGCGCTTTCGAATCCGTAATCGCTTCACGCCTCGGGTGATTCAGGCGCTGCTACGTGCCGGCCAACTAGGCGGCGCCGCTCAATTGCTCAAGCATGGGCTCAAGGCTGAACGGAAGACGATAGGTGTCGGCGACATTTCAGTGCCCGTGCGGATCATCAGGCCCAAAGGAAAGGCAAAAGGCGTCGTGCTTGATTTCCACGGAGGTGGATGGGTTATCGGCAATGCGCAGATGAATGACGCCTTCAATGTGGCCATGGTCAATACCTGCGACGTCACAGTCGTCTCGGTCGACTACCGGCTTGCCATCTCGACGCCGATTGAAGGACTGATGGAGGACTGCCTGTGTGCTGCCCGCTGGCTGCTAAGTGAAGACTGTGATGAGTTTGCTGACCTGCCCATTATCGTCGTGGGCGAATCAGCCGGGGCGCACCTTGCTGCGGCGACGTTACTGGCGCTGAAACAATGGCCCCACTTGCTTCAACGGGTGAGCGGCGCGCTGCTGTATTACGGCGTTTACGATTTGACGGGAACCGCGAGTGTCCGGGCAGCATCCGCTGAAACGCTCGTACTGGATGGTCCTGGCATGGTTGAAGCGTTTCGCATGCTCACGCCCGGTCTGAATGACCAGCAACGTCGGCAGCCTCCTTTGTCACCGCTGTATGGCGACTTTACGGACTTCCCCCCTGCGCTATTGTTTGCCGGCGAACTGGATCCCCTGAGGGACGACACGCTCGAACTCGCTGATCGATGGATGAAGTCGGCCCCCGTGGAAGTGCACGTATTGCCCTCTTCTCCCCACGGTTTCATTCACTTTCCGACGGCCATAGCAGACAGCGTGCTTGCTTACAGCCGGCAGTGGATCACGGCTCGAATTGCTCAGCAGTAATCAAAGAACATCCCGTGCACGACGTCGTGCAGGTCTTGAGTCTGTCCTCAGCCAACTTCGTCAAGGAACTCACCTTGCCGGCACTATTCGACGAACGCTTTTGATGAAAGGCCAATCGCTGCAGTAGAAAAAGTCGGGGGAGCAGCCAAGTCGCCATCACGGCACCTGCTCCAATGACCCTGGTGTTTTATCGTGCACCACCCTCGCCCATCCCCCCTCTGTAATCCAGCCTGCAATCATTCACAGCTACCCGAAATTTAGGGTTTGTCCGCCGTTGCAAAAACTTTTTTTATCATGTCATACTACGTCGTACAACATCATCAGGACGCCAGGCCACCCCCCGGCGTACCTCCAAGGAAGGCGGGCATTTTCATGAGTTTTGAAAGTCAACGCGTCAAACAGATCTCTTCCTCCCCCAGCATGGTCATCTCCATGCGCGCCAAAGAACTTGCCTGCCAAGGCCGCGACATTGTCGACATGAGCCTCGGCGAACCCGACTTCGATACCCCCGCACACATCGTCGAAGCGGCCTACCAGGCCATGCGTGATGGCCACACCCGCTACACCGCGCCGCAAGGCACGCTGGCCCTGCGCCAGGCGATTGTCAGCAAGTTCCAGCGGGAAAACGGTCTGACTTATAGCGTCGATGAAATCACCGTCGGAAATGGCGCCAAGCAAGTCATCTTCAACACGTTCATGGCGACCCTGGAAGCCGGCGACGAGGTCATCATCCCTGCGCCGTACTGGGTTTCCTACTCCGATATCGTCACGCTCAACGGTGGCAGCCCGCAGGTCATTCCCTGTGGCATCGACGTCGGTTTCAAGCTGACCGCCGAGGCACTGCAAGGTGCACTGACCGGCAAAACCCGCTGGCTGATCCTCAACTCGCCCTCCAATCCCAGTGGCGCCATCTACTCCGAAGCCGAACTGCAAGCGCTGGGCAAAGTGCTGGAAGACTTCCCCAACGTCCTGGTGATGTCGGACGAGATCTACGAGCACGTGTTACTCGCTGATCAGCCCTTCGTCTCGTTTGGCAATGCCTGCCCGCAGCTGCGTGAACGAACCTTGCTGATCAATGGCGTGGCCAAGGCCTATGCCATGACCGGCTGGCGCATCGGTTACGCCGCCGGACCCAAAGCCCTGATTGCTGCGATCAGCAAGATTCAATCGCAGAGCACTTCAGGTGCCAGCGCTATTTCCCAGGAAGCGTCCCGGGCGGCCCTTCAAGGTCCACAAGATTTTGTCAGCCAGAGTGCCGCCGAATACGCCGAGCGCGGGCGCCTGCTCGTGGATGGTCTGAGTCAGTGCGAAGGCTTGCGCCTGAGCGCACCGGCCGGTGCCTTCTATGCCTTCCCCGAGTGCAGCCAGTTGCTGGGCCGCAGCACCCCGCAAGGTCGGGTGATCAATGATGACGTCGAACTGTCCGCCTATCTGCTCGATCAAGCAGGCGTGGCCGTAGTGCCGGGTCTTGCGTTCGGCTTGCCGGGGTACTTCCGGTTGTCGTTTGCCACTTCTCGCGAACAAATAAAAAAAGCCGTCGTTTCAATCAGTGAAGCGCTTGCAGCCTTGCGCTAAAGCCTTGCGCTAAAGCCTTCGCCTTTCGCTGTGCCATAGCTGCCATAACAATAAATCGGAGATTCCCCATGTTCGATCAGAAGAAAAAGCTGCTTGCCCTCATCGTCGCTGCGTGCCTGAGCACCAGCGCTGCACAGGCTGACGACCTCACCGGAACACTGAAAAAAATCAAGGAGCTGGGCACCGTCACCCTGGGTTATCGCGACGCGTCGTTACCCTTCTCCTACCTCAATGATGCCCAGCAGCCCATCGGCTACAGCATTGAACTGTGCAAAAAAATCGTCGATCAAATCAAAGTCAAAGTCGGTGAACCCAACCTCAAGACCGAGTACGTCTCGGTGGTCGCAGCCACTCGTACGCCTCTGTTGATCAACGGCACCATCGATCTGGAATGCGGCGTCACCACCAACACCGTGGAGCGCCAGAAACAAATCGGTTTCCTGCTCACCAGCTACGTGGCCAGCGCCAAATACGCAGTGAAAAAAACCGCCGGCATCAACAGCGTTGCCGATCTCAAAGGCAAATCCGTGGTGGTCATCACCGGGGGTAGCGGCGAATGGATCACCAAGAACCTCGACCGCGAAAAAGCCTTGGGCCTGAAGATCCTCAATGCCAAGGATGGCGGCGAAGCCTTCCTCATGCTGGAGACGGGGCGCGCCGTTGCCTACATCAATGACGACGTGCAGTTGATGGCAACCATCGCGCAAAGTCGCAACCCGGACGCCTACACCTTGCTGCCCGAGCCGATGTCCGCTGAACCTTATGCCATCGGCATTCGCAAAAACGATGGGCAGTTCAAGGCGTTCGCCGATGACGTTCTGCGCAACCTCTACAGCAGCGGCGAGATCAACACCCAGTATCCGAAATGGTTCCAGCAGCCGATCCCTCCAAAGAACGCGGTGATCAATCTGCCCATGAGCGAAGCGCTCAAAGAAGCCATCGCGAACCCGAACGATACCGGCGTCTGATCCCGACCCGTCACTGTGCCGGGTGGACACGCCTCGATACCTGCCAATCAAGCCGTTCAAGCGCGCCTGATTGGCCGGTACTGCGGGCTGTTCCAGGCTGCGCACCCTCACCAAGGTTGGTGTTTTCATGGATTACAACTGGAATTGGGGCGTCTTCTGGGGCTCCGCGCCCGGAGAGACGTCTTCGTATCTGTATTGGCTGATCACTGGCACGAGCTGGACGCTGGCGACTACCCTCGCCGCGTTTATCCTGGCGTTCCTGATCGGTGGCTTGATCGGCACCCTGCGCACCACGACACTGCGACCCGTCGTGTGGTTGTGCAACTTGTACACCGAAGTATTCCGCAACATCCCCCTGCTGGTGCAGATGTTCATCTGCTTCTTCGTCGTGCCCGAGCTGCTGCCGATATCGCTCGGTGACTACCTCAAGCAGGATTTGCCTTACCCCTCCTTCTTCAGCGCCGTTGTCGCCCTGACGCTGTTCACCTCGGCCAAGCTGTCGGAGCTGTTCAAGGCCGGCATCGAATCGGTTGCTGAGGGCCAGCGTGGCGCGGCATTGGCGCTGGGCTTGCGGCCGACGCAGATGTACCTGCAGGTGCTGCTGCCCCAGGCCATCCGGGTGGTGTTCCCGCCACTGACTTCCGAAGCGCTGAACACCCTGAAGAACTCATCCGTGGCGCTGACCATTGGCCTGATGGAGCTGACCGCACAAGCACGCAACGTCAGCGAATACTCGTTCAATACCTTCGAAGCCTTCACTGCCGCGACCGTGATCTATGTGGTCATTTCGCTGCTGGTGACTTTCGTCATGGGTCATATCGAACGTTCACTGACCATTCGCGGCGCGACGAGGTAAGTCATGTTTGATCTAGATCCAAGTGTCATTGTCAGGGCCATGCCGGCGCTGTGGAGCGGCCTGAAATTTACCTTGCTGCTGACCCTGGTGGCGATGTCGGTGGGGATCGTCGCCGGCACCTTGCTGGCACTCATGCGCCTGTCGCACAACCGCGTCTTGCGTGGCTTTGCCCTGGGCTACGTCACCGTGATGCGCAGCATTCCGCTGGTCCTGGTGATTTTCTGGTTCTACTTCCTGATGCCCTTGCTGCTGCAAATGGCTTTCGGCACAGAACGGCCAGTGCAGATCGGCCCGGTGGTGACTGCATTCGTGACCTTCTGCATGTTCGAAGCGGCGTACTACAGCGAAATCATTCGTGGCGGTATCCAGAGCATCAGCGGCGGTCAGAAACAGGCTGCAGCGGCCCTTGGCCTGCGGCCGTCGCAATCGATGATCTACGTGATCCTGCCCCAGGCGTTGCGCCGCATGGCGCCGCTATTGCTGACCCAAACCATCATCCTGTTCCAGGACACCTCGCTGGTGTACGTGCTGTCCATCGCCGATTTCACCGGAGCGGCCAGCAAGTTCGCCCAACGTGACGGGCGTCTGGTCGAGCTGTATTTGTTCGTCGCCCTCGTCTACCTGGTGATCTGCTATTTGCTGTCCAGCCTGACTAAACGCATGAAAAGAAACATAGGGAAAACAGCATGATCCAGATGAAAAACCTGAGTAAATGGTATGGCAACTTTCAGGTCCTGAAAAATTGCACCACACAACTCTCTCGCGGTGAAGTGATGGTGGTATGCGGGCCATCCGGTTCGGGCAAGAGCACCCTGATCAAGTGCGTGAACGGGCTGGAACCGGTTCAGGAAGGCGAGATATTCATCGAAGGCCAACCCGTCACCGGCAAGGGCGTGGACTTGCCCAAACTGCGTGCGCGTGTGGGGATGGTGTTCCAGCATTTCGAACTCTTTGGGCACCTGACCATCATCGAAAACCTCAACCTTGCACAAATGAAGGTATTGCGCCGGGACCACATCACCGCGACGAAAAAAAGCATGATGTTGCTGGAGCGCGTAGGGCTCAAGAGCCATGCGCAAAAGTATCCGATCCAGTTGTCCGGTGGTCAGCAGCAACGAGTCGCGATCGCTCGCGCCCTTGCCATGGACCCGATCGCGATGCTGTTCGATGAGCCTACTTCGGCACTCGACCCCGAGATGGTCAATGAAGTGCTGGACGTGATGGTCGAATTGGCCCACGAGGGCATGACCATGATGTGTGTCACCCACGAAATGGGCTTCGCGCGCAAGGTGGCTGACCGCATCGTGTTCATGGATGGCGGCGAGATTATCGAAGATGTGAAGTCAGAAGAGTTCTTCGGTGCGCCTCGCACAGACCGCGCACGCAGCTTCCTGTCGAAGATCTTGCAGCATTGATCACGGGGCTTCGCTGATCGTGCAACCTCTCTGGAGGACGGTCAGCCTCCCCCGGGGGCAGTAACCAATCCACCCCTGAAATTTAATCTGCCTGATCGTCTTGAGCATCGTCATTTTAGGTTGTACGATGACGTACAACAACAAACAACACCGCTACATATCTCCGTACGCTAATAAGGACATTTCGAACAATGAACCCACAAGAACTGAAATCGATCCTCTCCTCCGGCCTGCTGTCTTTCCCGGTGACCGACTTCAATGCCCAGGGCGATTTCCACCGCGCTGGTTACGTTAAACGCCTTGAGTGGCTGGCCCCGTACGGCGCCAGCGCCCTGTTCGCTGCAGGCGGCACTGGCGAATTCTTCTCTCTGGCAGCCAGCGAATACTCGGAAATCATCAAAACCGCCGTCGACACCTGCGCAACCAGCGTGCCGATTTTGGCCGGGGTTGGCGGCTCGACCCGTCAAGCCATCGAATACGCACAGGAAGCCGAACGTCTGGGCGCCAAAGGCTTGCTGCTGCTGCCGCACTACCTGACCGAAGCCAGTCAGGAAGGCGTCGCCGCCCACGTTGAAGCCGTGTGCAAATCGGTGAAGATCGGCGTGGTCGTGTACAACCGCAACGTCTGCCGCCTGACCGCACCATTGCTGGAACGTCTGGCCGAGCGCTGCCCGAACCTGATCGGCTACAAGGACGGCCTGGGTGATATCGAGCTGATGGTCTCGATCCGCCGTCGTCTTGGCGATCGTCTGACCTATCTGGGTGGTCTGCCAACCGCCGAAGTCTATGCAGCGGCGTATCGGGCGCTGGGCGTGCCGGTCTACTCTTCGGCGGTGTTCAACTTCATCCCGAAAACCGCGATGGACTTCTATCACGCCATCGTTCGGGAAGATCACGAAGCGGTCGGCAAGTTGATCGACGACTTCTTCCTGCCGTACCTGGACATTCGTAACCGCTGCCCGGGTTATGGCGTGAGCATCGTCAAGGCCGGCGCAAAAATCGTCGGTTACGATGCCGGACCGGTGCGCGCCCCGCTCACCGACCTGACCTCGCAAGAATACGAAATGCTTGCAGCGCTGATCGACAAGCTTGGTCCGCAATAAAAAACCGATGATTCAAAGGTGCTGAGAAGCGCCGCTTATCGAGAGGTTTAATTCACCCTGCGAAGGTCAAGCTTTCGCAGGGTGTTTTTTTCGCCAGAGAAACCGCCGACGCCGCTCGCTAAAACCTCAGCCGCGAATAAACGCCAACACATCAGCATTGATCTGATCCGCGTTGGTCGTCGGCATTCCGTGAGGAAAGCCCGGGTACGTTTTGAGCGTGGCATGCCTCAAGAGTTTGGCCGAAAGCGGCGCCGAGTCTGCAAACGGCACGATTTGATCGTCCTCGCCATGCATGACCAGCGTCGGCACCTCAATCGCTTTCAAATCTTCGGTGAAATCGGTCTCGGAAAACGCCTTGATGCAGTCGTAATGAGCCTTTGCACCGCCCATCATGCCCTGGCGCCACCAGTTGTCGATGACGCCTTGCGAAACCTCGGCCCCGGGTCGATTGAAACCGTAGAACGGCCCCGCCGGCACGTCCACGTAGAACTGCGCACGACTGGCAACCAATGCCGAACGGAACCCGTCGAACACCTCCAGGGGTAAACCTCCAGGATTCTTTTCCGACTTGACCATGATGGGCGGAACCGCGCTGATCAACACGGCCTTGGCAACGCGTCCTGGTTCGGCTCGCGCGGCGTAGCGTGCTACTTCTCCGCCGCCGGTCGAGTGGCCGACATGGATCGCGCCCTTGAGGTCGAGCGCATCGGTCAACTCGATGACATCGGCGGTGTAGGTGTCCATTTCGTTGCCCTCCCACGTCTGGGTCGAGCGCCCGTGTCCGCGACGGTCATGCGCGATCACCCGGTAGCCTTTGAGCAAGAAGAACATCATCTGATTGTCCCAGTCATCCGCACTCAACGGCCAACCGTGGTGAAACACGATAGGCGTCGCGTCTTTCGGGCCCCAATCCTTGTAGAAAATCCGGGTGCCGTCTTTGGTCGTAATTGCGTTCATGGCGTGTGTCCCCTCGCGATCAGGTGGGTGTGAGGTTGCAGGTTGCTTATCAGTGCCTGCGTGAACCCGCAAAGGCTCGAAAGCGTTACCAGCAAACGTGCAAAAGGCAGTGAGCCCGACGTCGTGAGGAGCGGGTCACGAGAGGGCTTGGTCAGTGTAGAAGACGCACGGAAAGCAACACCTTCAAACGATAAATGGAGATTGCCGATGAAAAAACCCGAGCGGCGTTGAGACATCGGTGTATTCCTGTCCGGATTCCCGACCGCGCGACTGACTGACCCATCGTCAGGCCTACAAGGACATTTTCGGCATGACGATCTTCAAGATACTCGCGGCGTTTTTCGTGATCGGCGTCTATTACCTGACCGGAATCGTCTGACCGGATTCGATCAGGCAACGGACAACGGCAGCCTCGGGCTGCCGTTTTTTTTCAAGCACCTGTCATTCACGGCTTTCCCGTAAGTGCAGGATGCGCTTCTCCAGCCGCAGCGCATGCACATGGTCTTCGTAGTAGTCGGGTACGACAGCAACGCGCCTGTAGCCATTACGCTCATAAAGAGAGAGGGCGACTGGATTGTCGGGTCGGACTTCCAGCCGCAGGCAGGCGCACTCATGCGCGCGAGCACTCTCTTCCGCCTGATCCAAAAGCTGTTTTCCCAGGCCGAGGCCACGACTGTGGCTGGCGATAGCGATCGAATACAGACGCGCCAGGGAAGTGCCGCGACGAAACAAAACCAGGCAGTAACCCATCAATTGACCCCCGGCCTGAGCGACGATCAGGCTGGCGTGGGCTCGACTGATCATCCACCGAAAACTGCGCGCCGTCAGTCGATCATAAGTAAAACACTGTTCTTCCAGCACCAGCAGGGACTTCAGATCATGGGGTGTAGCCTTGCGAAATAACAGATTCATATGACCGCCGTAAAAGTTGCGTAACGAAACGAGACTTCCTGAAAATTTCATGCTTAATAGATAAGGACTTGTTCTCCAACGGACCTTCTCTTATGTCAGCGGCACAGGGTTACTTGCGCAAAGTATCAGAACAAAATCGGATAACAGCAATATCAAAACCAACTTATTTATCGGGCGAACCTAGAAGAACAAGCCAAGTCGTTATTATTGTCGAACGAAAAGAAGACTGGGCTTCCTACTTCCCTTCAGAAGACGTGATGAGTGCCCAGGAGTACCTTGAGCAACCCCCTGAAAGCGAGGTTGGCAAGCGTGTCCAGGTGATTAACCTGTGCCGCAGCTACAAGTATCTCGGGCATGGTTACTACTGTTCACTGTTGGCGGAAGCCCGTGGCCACAAAGTTATTCCATCGGTACGAACAATCAGTGAGCTGACCCGAAAGTCATTGTACGGCCTGGCTCTGGATGACCTGGACAAAGCGCTGGACAAAGCACTCAATAACCACCTTTATAGCAATACCGAAGGATTCACTCTGACACTCTACTTCGGTAAAACCAACCTGGAACCCTTGCAAGAACTGGCGCGACAACTGTTCGAAACATTCCCGTGCCCGATCCTCTTGATTGAATTCCGTAAAAGCACCAGCTGGCGCATCGAGGGAATAAGATCCGGTGTATTGCACAAATTACGCGAAGACCAGGAAGATCATTTCGCCAACTCGCTGGACAGTTTCAGTCGCAAGATCTGGCGAATGCCACGTTCACCCCGCGTGGCCCGCTATGACCTGGCCATCTTGCATGACCCGCAAGAAGCGCTGCCGCCTTCCAATGCCAAGGCACTCGAGAGTTTTATCCGAGTCGGCAAAACCCTGGGTATCGATGTCGATCTGATCGAAAAGAAGGACTATTCACGCATCGCCGAATACGACGCCCTGCTGATTCGAGAAACCACTAGCGTGGGTAACCATACCTACCGCTTCGCCAAGAAAGCCGAAAGTGAAGGGTTGGTGGTGATGGACGATCCCGCTTCAATCCTGCGCTGTACCAACAAGGTGTACCTGACCGACCTGCTAAAAAGCCACCAACTGGGCATGCCAGCCACCGAGATTCTCTACAAGGAACGACCGGAAGAATTCGAGCGGGTCGGTGAACGCCTGGGGTTTCCCCTGGTGCTGAAGATTCCCGATGGGTGTTTTTCCCGTGGCGTAATCAAGGTCGAAAGCCAGCAAGCTTTGCTGGAAGCCACCTGCGAGCTATTCGAACATTCGGTGCTGTTGCTGGCTCAGGAGTTCTTTTACACCGAATACGATTGGCGCATCGGCGTGCTCAACCGCAAGCCGATTTTCGCCTGCCAGTACTTCATGTCCAAAGGTCACTGGCAGATCTACAACCACAAAGCCAAAGGCCAGGACATCAACGGTGAATGCCGGACCCTCGCGGTCCACGAGGCACCGCGAGCGGTGGTCGAACTGGCGGTGAAGACCGCCAACCTCATTGGTGATGGTTTGTACGGCGTCGACCTCAAGCAGTCCGGCGAAAAGGTGGTGGTGATCGAGGTCAACGACAACCCGAACATGGACGCCGGCACCGAGGACGCTTACTTGCAGGACGATTTGTATTCATTGGTGCTGGAAGAATTCGTCCGGCGCCTGGAACTCAAGCGCCGCGGCCAGGCCTGGTGAGCGCTTGAATCGAAACCCGTCCTGCAACACGCAGACTTTCCCGGCCAACAACACCAGAGGCCAGATGTGATCAAGCCTTTTCAGCTCGCCAATGGGGCGTTGGTACCGGTTGGACACCTCAATGCCGAGGTCATGTTGTTCAGCAATCCCGACGCTGCAGAACGGGATCTGCTGCGCAGCGATTTCAAACTGGACGATCACGCGCTGGCTTCGGCACTGGACCCGGACGAGGTCTCACGCATCGAGTTCCACCCGGACAATCTGTTCCTGATCTGGAAGCGTCCGGAAAGTTACTCGGGTGCGCAAAGCCTGACGTTTGAGGTGTCGTCGTTCGGCCTGCTGTTCTCCAAAACACGCCTGCTGGTCATTGCGACCGACGATTCCCAGTTAAGCGGATTGGGCGTGCGGCATCCGTTGTACACCCCGCTGGACGTGTTGCTGGACATGCTGTTCAACAACCTCCACCACTACCTGGGTCACCTCAAGGTGATCAAGTTGGTGGCTCGAGAACTGCAGCAGAAGTTCAACACATCAATGGAGAATCGGCATCTGATCCAGATGTTCAACCTCAGCGAAAGCCTGATCTATTACATCAACGCGATTCACAGCAATGGCGCTGTCCTGACCCGGTTGCGCAACCACGCAGAAAAAGAGCACTTCAGCGCCGAGGCGATCGCGCTGATCGACGATCTGATCATCGAGAACACCCAGTGCAACAAACAGGCGGAAATCTACTCCAGGGTGTTTGCCGGCCTGATCGATGCGCGGGGCAATTTGATGAACAACACCATGAACAACCTGCTGCGCAAACTGACGCTGATCAATGTGGTCTTCCTGCCGCTCAACCTGATCGCCAGCATCGGCGGCATGTCCGAGTTCAGCATGATGACCTCGGCCGTTCCGTGGTGGGTGGCGTATCCGCTTTTTCTCACGGGAATGGGAGTCACCGGGGGTCTGATGGTCATCGCGCTCAAGCGTCTGACCCGTGGTTCATCCAGCATCAACGGCCCCCATTGATCGCATGCGCTGCCTCAGCTTGCCATAGGCGTTCCTGAGCCATATCGCGAGCAGGCGCTAGAACCGAAAAGCCACCCCGGTCGTCACGTTAAACGCATCACCCGGGTAGAAGTTCGCCGAGTCCTGCCCCCTGGCGTCGTAGGCCGTATTCGCCGCCGTGGCATAGCGCTCGTTGGTCAGGTTACGGGCGTCCAGAAACACTTCCCACTTTTTACTCGGGGCTTCATAGCCCACTTTCGCGCCCCAGATCGTGTAGGACGGCGCGCTGAGGGTGTTGGCAAAATCGACGTAATAGCTGGAAGCAGCGCGCGCATTGAGCTGCGCGTAGAAGCCAGCGGTTTGCCGATATTGAAGCTCGGCCTGATAGACCTCGCGCGGCAAGCTTGGCAGCTCGTTGCCGCCGAACGTGTCGTCGTCGCGATAGTGGAAATCGTTGAAGGTATACGCCTGGCGCAACGTCACCGTGTCGCCATTCTGACCTTCCCAAAGCTGCGCATTCAGCCCCGCTTCGATCCCTTGGTGAATGGTCCCGCTGCCGTTCGAAGTGGCCACCAGTTGATCCTGCGTGGCCGTCGCCTGACGCACCACGATCGACAGCAGCTCCTTCTGAATCCACGAGCGGTAAACCGTCAGGCTGCCATCGAAAATACCGTGCCCGCCGCGAATACCAAACTCGACCGTGTTGCCTTTCTGCGGCCGCACATCACGGATATAAGGCGTCCCGGTGCTTCCCAATTGCCAGGTCACCGGCGGATCGATTGAGCGACTGGCGTTGCCGAACACTTCAAATTCCGGGGTCAGCTGGTAACGCAGGCCGATACGCGGCGCGATGTCGTGCTCGTTGTACTCGACCCCGTTGGGAAACGCCGTGGTGTTGGTGCCCGTGGTGTATTCGATCTGCGCCTTGCGCTTGATATCGATAAACGACAGGCCGGTGGACAGCCAGGTACGTTCGCCGAATTGCAGCTCGTTGCCCAAAGAGAACACGGTATCGCGCGAACCCGTGTAGTTGGTTTCCTGCAGCTTGGTGTCGGTGCCCTTGGCGTGAGATTTCACATCCGCCAGGTACGCGCGGGTATTGCTGAAGGTCACGCTGCTGTCGCTGGGCAAACCGAGGAATGTATCGCCGGTACGCAGGTAGCGCAGGGTCAGGTTGATGTCCTTGGATCGCCAATCCTGGGGCGTCGCGGAGTACCGCCAGCCGTTGTACAAGGGGTAGTCGTTATAACCCAGGCCGACTTCCAGCTTCGCATTGTCGTCGAAGGTATAGGTGGTCTTGCTGCCCAGCAGGGTCGATCCGTCCTTCTGTCGACCGGTCGGGACGTTGTTGCTCTTGGGGTCATGCTTGATCTGGTACTTGGTCAGCGTATTGCCCTGGGTGAGCGTTTCTTCGCGGTAGCGCACGAAGAATCGCGTCTCCAGCTTGGGGTTGAACACATGCCCGAAGTTGGCCACGATGCCCTGCCCTTCGTTGGGCGTGTTGTCCTGATAACCGTCCCGCTCGTTGTGCAAAATACTGACGTAGTAATCGCTGTTATCGACCACCCCGCCCGTACTCAATTGCTGCTTGCGATAGCCGAAACTGCCGACTTCGAAGCGCGCGTAATTGCCCGGATCGGTGCGACCGGTCTTGCTGACAAAGTTGATGGCACCGCCCAGCGACAACGCTGAATAGTTAAAGGCGTTGGCCCCGTACAGCACTTCGGTGTGGTCCACCGACGCCATGTCGAGCATGTCCTCCTGCGTACCGCCCGGCCCTGTCAGCGGCAACCCGTCAAACAGGAATTTGATCCCCAGCACGTAGCCTTGATAGAACGTATTGAGCCCCGAGCCACGGATCGAAATCTTGTTGGCGCCGGACCCGCTGGTGGCCTGGGCAAACACCCCCGGCTGCAAGGCCAGCACGTCCTCGGCATTGGCAGCCCGACCGCGTTCGATTTCCCGGTTGTCCACCACAGCGGTCTGCCCCGCCACTTTCTCCAGCTGCCGTTGCGCTTTCTGAACCTCGGTAGCCTGAGCTCCGGTGACCACCACCGTGGCCAATGTCGGGTCCTGACCTGTCGGCTGCGCTTGAGCCGCCGCGCAAGTGCCATGAACCAGCATCATCAGAATGCCCAGGCTGGACGCCGTCTTGAACGGGTCCAGCCCCAGAGCGCGTGCTTCAAACTTCTGCCACATCGTTTCGATACTCCTGGCCTGATTAATGGTTGGAGCATCTATGTGTATAGTCGCGCTCTCACCTCGGCTTTTGCAGGGTTCGTGCCAGCAGAAAACGCAGTAAAAACAGATAAATACGAGCCTCTATCGTGGTGCAGAGGTACACATTGCTGAAGGGCTGTTTCGCTTACAACACTTCACGTCGTTACGGCGTCCGTTTACGCCACCAAAGCCGCCGCCCCATCAAATCACACCACCGCCTCATCGAACGCCGCACTGAACTGACGACTCCACAGGCGTGAATATTGCCCCCCCTGGCGCAGCAGTTCCTCATGGCTTCCATCCTCGATCACCCGGCCGTTATCGAACACCAGAATGCGGTCCAGATGGGCGACGGTCGACAGCCGATGTGCGACCACGACCACCGTCTTGTCTTCCATGATTTCGTCCAGTTTGTCTTGAATGAAGCGCTCTGTGATCGAGTCCAGGCTTGAGGTGGCCTCGTCCATGACCAGGATCGGCGCGTTCTTCAGGAGCACCCGTGCGATAGCAATCCGCTGCCGCTGCCCACCCGACAACTTCACACCGCGCTCCCCCACCAGCGACTCATAGCCGTCTTCCATGCTGTCGATGAATTCGCTGGCACCCGCACGATGGATCGCTTCGGCCACCTCATCCATCGAGGCATCCAGGCGCCCGTAATGAATGTTCTCGCGAATGCTGCGGTGGAACAGGCCAGGCTCTTGCGGGATCAGGCCGATCTGCTGGTGCAGGGAATGCTGCGTCGCATCGCGCACATCCACGCCGTCAATCAGCACCGCCCCCTGCTGCACGTCATACAAGCGCAGCAGCAGATTGAGCAGGGTCGATTTGCCCGACCCCGAGGAGCCCACCAGCCCGACTTTCTGTCCCGCCGGAATCACGAGATTCAGCCGGCTGAAAATCGGCTGGTCAGAACCGTAGCTGAAGCCAACGTCGCGAAACTCGATATCGCCACGCTTGACCTGCAAGGCTGACGCCCCGGGCCGGTCTATCACTTCGTGCGGACGAATCAGCGTGCGCACGCCGTTGGCAATGTTCCCGGTCGCCTCGAAGAATTCCAGAAAACGCCGGGACAGGTTCCCCACGTCGCTGATGATCAACAGCGAAAGGCTGGTCGACATGACAAACGCAGCGATGTCGATGCGCTGCGTGCGCCACAGGTACAGCGCCACCAGCAACAGCCCCAGTTTGAGGACCACGCCACAACCGGTCTGAAACCAGCGGATCTTCTCCATGTACCCCAGCGAGCGATACGCCGCGGCCACTTCCCTGTCCAGGAACGTGCCCAGATAGCTGTGCTCGAACGCATGACGGGCAAACAAGCGGATGTTGGCGAGGTTGGACACGGCATCGACGACTTTGCCCGAGCTGGTGCTGCGCGCTGCCGAGTATTGCTGGGCCAGAGGATGGCTGCGGCGCGCCAGCAAATAACACACGGCAATGAACAGCAGCGACCAACCCGCCATGAACATCGCCAGAAACGGCGAGGCCGTCCACAGCAACACCGTGGCCAGGCTCAGTGTGACCAGCAGCGGGATGAGATCGAACAGCAGGATGCTCAGTGTCTGATTGACCCCGAGCGCAATCTCGGACACCCGGTGCGCCAGGGCACCGGCAAATTCGTTGCTGATGAACCGATGCGAGTGCTGCTGCAGATAGGCGAAGACCACATGGGTGACTGTACGCCGCTGCAACGGCAAGACGTGAATGTGGCAACCCGCAGCAGCTCGGGTGAATAACACTTCCAGCACCAGCAACGCGCCGAACAGGGTCAATGGCCACTGCAGCACCTCGAACGCGCGCTCGGCATCCAGCCCGTTGCTGACCGTGCGGGTGATCTGGCCCAGCCCCCACGGAATGAGGATGGTGCACACCACTGCAGCGATCTGCAGCAGCAGGATCGCCACGTACCAGCCCTTGAAGTTGCCGATAAAAAAACGCACGAACGCACCCGGCGTGGCCGGCAGATGCTGGACTTTCCAGTTGTGCAACCGGCTGTCACGGGGCGTGAAAGGTGAAAAAGACGAGGTCATGACGGATGGCATTCCTGAATGACGCCTGTGGCCGCGCAGCTTTCAGGCAAAAGAGACACGCGAGGTGCCCGGTTCAATAGCTAAAAACAACGGGTCAGCCGGAACGCCCGGCGTACACGGCCGAACCCGCCGACGACGAAAGCCGGCGAAACACCAGCCCCGACAAGGCACACATCACCCCACCGAACACCATGACCAGCGCCACATCGCTTTGCTCGAGACTGGCATGCCCGCGCAGGGACATGATCAGGCTCAGCAACGCAGCGGCGATGCCCACAGACAAACTCATCGTCAGCTGGATGGTCATCGCCGACAGGCTGCTGGCCCGGCTGGACTGTTCCGGCGGCACATCGGCATAGGTCAAGGCGCCCAGGGTGCTGAACTGCAGCGAACGGATGATGCCGCTGCCGAACAACACCAGCACGACGATCCAGTATGGGGTGGACACTTCGAACATCCCGCAGGCAATGATCGTCAGTCCCGTCAGCACTGCGTTGCCGATCAACGTGCGCCTGAAGCCGAAGCGGCTGACGATTCGCACTGCCAGCAGCTTCATCAGGAACGCGCCGGCCCCGCCCGCAAAACTCAACAGGCCGGCTTCCAGCGGATTCAGGCCAAAGCACAGCTGGAACAGCAGCACCAACAGAAAAGGCTGTGACGCGCTACCGATACGCATCAGGTTGCCGCCCCAGAAACTCACCCCGAAGGTAGGGATCCGCAGCAAGGAGAAATCAATCAGCGGGTGCGCCGAACGCCGGGCATGCCTGACGTACAACCACGCACTCAATACCCCCAACGCAATCAGCAGCAGCGCCCACTGGCGCGCCAGCAAGCCGTGACCGAATGCCTCGAAACCAAACACCAGACCGCCGAGGCCGACCGCGCTGAGCAAAAGGCCGGGGACGTCCAGTGGCCGCCCACGCGAACCGGGGTAATCGGGGATGTAGCGCACCACCAGCGCGATGCCCAACAGGCCGATCGGCACATTGATCAGGAAGATCCAGTGCCACGACAACAGGGTCACCAGCAAACCGCCCAACGGCGGCCCTAAAACAGGCCCGATCAGCGCCGGAATCGTCAGGTAGGACATCGCGCGCAGCAGGTTCTCCCGCGCCGACCAGCGCAACAGAATCACCTGCCCCACCGGCACCATCATGGCCCCGGCCGCCCCTTGCGCCATGCGCGCCAGTGACAGTTGCAACAGCGAGCCCGAACAGGCGCAGGCCACCGATGCTAGGGTGAACAGCACGATCGCACTGACGAACACCCGTCGAGGCCCGAAGCGATCCGCCGCCCAACCACTGACCGGGACAAACAGCGCCACCGCCAGCAAATACAGCGACACCACCAGGTTCATGCGCACGCTGGGCTCACCGAAATCCCGGGCCATCTGCGGCAACGCCGTGAGCACCGCCGTGGCGTCGATCAGTTCCATGAACAGCGCACAGCCGATGATCATCGGCACCCGGCGCAGGCTCGTGCCGGCCGCCGGGTCGACAGGTCGAAGGGCGACCCGGTCAAGCGTATCGATGCGTTCAGTCGCGCCCATGACGCCCTCGGGTCATCCGCCTGATAAAGGCGCCTGTTCGACGCGCACTCCGGCCCATGCTTAAAACAATCCCGATGTCGGTGGCGGCGTTCCTTTGAGTTGCCAGGCACCCACGGCGGCCGCTTTCCAGTGCCGAGGGTTGTGATTGGCCACGGTGCGCGCGTTGCGCCAGTGACGGTCCAGGTTATGTGCGCGACCCGTTGTAGAGGCGCCGCCCACGTCAAATACCAGCTCTGCCGCCTTGAGCGCAGACTCGGCCGCGATGTATTGCGCCTGCGCGACATCGACCGCCGCCTGATCCACCGCCTGCGGATCGAGGTCGGCTGCCCAGGCCCGGTCGATGGCTTCTGCAGCCCTTAACACCACCGCTTCCGCCGTGAACGCACGGGCCGAAATATCGCCGACACTGAGTTCTACATAAGGGTCGTCAACCGACCGCGTCGCCGTACTGTGCTTGATCGGGCGCGCATGATCATTGGCAAACGCGACCGCATCGTTCAACGCATTGCGTGCGATACCCGCCTGGACGGCCGCGAGGAATACCTGAAGAAACGGCGTGACGATGGTGCGTTTGCCCTCCTCCACGGTGCGCGTGCGAATCTCGTCGGCCTTCACCACCACGTCATGCAAATGGGTGGTCCCGCTGGCGGTCAGGCGCTGGCCCATCGCGTCGAAATCGTCGAGCAATTCCAGCCCCTTGCGATCACGGGGAAGAATGAACGACACCGGTTGCTCGTTCTCGTCCAGGGCGACGGCGCTGACCCAGTCTGCGTACAACGATCCGGTGCTGTAGTACTTGCTGCCGGTGGCGCGGTAGTGATCGCCGTCACGCACGATCCGCGCGCTGATCGAACCGTTTGCACCGCCCACTTCCCACCCGGCATTCCCGACCACAGCGCCCTGCAGATAACGCTCGAACCACCGCTCGCGTTCGCCCTCCGCCCCGTCGGCCCGGGACGCCAGCAGCCCTTCGATAAAACCGAAACCGGGGCGCAGCGCCTGGGCCACATTGGAGTCGACCGAGGCGATCCGAATCAACAACGCAATCGCATCCTTGACCGAACCCCCGGCTCCCCCGAAGCGGGTCGGGATCCGCACGGTGAACAATCCCGCCTGGGCGATCTGCGTCACAGCCTCATACGGCAATTGCCGATCACGCTCACGTTGCGCCGCGCCTGCGGCGATCTGCGGCAACAAACGGTCGGCACGGGCATTGAGTTCTTCCACCGAAGCAACCGGTGTCTTGGGTACAGCAGTCAACGTAGTCATGGCAGTTCCTTGTTCAAGGTTCGAACTTAAATGGCGATTTTCCAAAGCCGGGATTCATCAAACAGCCACGCCGCGTCTTCCGGTTCCAGCGGCGGCACGACCAAAGTTGTCTCGGCGCTCGGCAAACGCGGCACCGCCCCCAGCAGTCGACGGGTGTACTCGTGCTGCGGGTTTTCAAAGAGCGTCTCGACCGTGGCGCTTTCAACGACCTTGCCGTGACGCATCACCAGCACGTCGTCGCTGACATGGCGGATAACTCCCAGGTCGTGCGAGATGAACAGATACGCCAGCCCCAGGGTCGCTTGCAGATCGGCCAGCAGGTCCAGCACCTGGGCCTGAACCGACACGTCCAGCGCCGAGACCGGCTCGTCACAGATAATGACTTTCGGATTACTCGCGATGGCCCGGGCGATGGCGACGCGCTGACGCTGGCCACCCGACAGCTGCAATGGCCGTCGAACCGCCAGCTCTTTGGGCAGACGCACTTGATCCAACAGTTGCGCGATGCGTGCGGGCTGTTGGTCTGGCGTGATGCCGGCGACGTCCAGCGCATCGGCGAGAATCTGCCCGACGCTCCAGCGCGGGTCGAACGAACTGAGAGGGTCCTGATAGATCACGCTGATGTCCCGTCGGTACAGCCGCCGGTGCTTTTCCTGCACGCGTTCGTCACCGGCGCCAGACCAGGGTTTATCGAGAAACCGCACCCGTCCGGCGTCCGGTTCCAGCAGGCCAAGGACGATGCGCGCCACCGTGGTTTTGCCCGATCCCGATTCGCCGACGATCCCCAGCGTGCGCCCCGCCCGCAGCTCAAAACTGACGTCATCCACCACCTGACGCGATTGCTGATCGGGGCCGACGTAACGTTTGCCCAGCTGCATTGCCTTCAGTACCACTGGCGAATCCGCACCCGGCCGAGGTGGCGCGGCAACGGTGTTGCGCTCCGGCGACAAGCGCGTGCCCCGGGCATGCTCGGCGGGCACGGCATCAAGCAACGCTCGGGTGTAAGGATGGCGCGGATGACGCAATACCTGGTCCATCGGTCCTTGCTCGACCACTTCGCCGTGACGCAGCACCAGCACCTCATCGGCCAGTTGTGCGACCACGGCCAGGTCATGGCTGATGATCAGCAACGAGTCACCCCGTGCCTTGATTTCTTGCAGCACCTGCAGAATTTGCGCCTGCACCGTGGCATCCAGGGCGGTGGTCGGCTCGTCCGCGATCACCAGGCCGGGGCTCAGTGCCAGCGCACTGGCGATCAGCGCGCGTTGGCGCAGGCCTCCGGACAATTGGTCGGGACGTTGGCGCGCCCTTAACCGAGGCTCCGGCACGCCGACTTTTTCCAGCAGTTCGATGACCCGTTCCGGCCGGCTGCGACGGTCACCCCAGTCGTGGGTCTGGAGCACTTCGAGGATTTCCTTGCCCACCGGGCGCAACGGGTCGAGCGACACCAGGGCATCCTGCAACACAAAACCGATGCCCTTGCCGCGCAAGCCGCGCCAACCGCGCTCGGACAAGCTAAGCAAATCCTGTCCGCCGTAACTGAGGGTGCGCGCGGTCACTCGCGCGCCGGC
>NZ_WFGV02000025.1 GCF_010095445.2 Pseudomonas sp. TNT3 | reverse complement strand
TGGCCGGGGCCATTGCCGGCGGCGCCCTGCAAACCGCCCGCAGTTATGGCAGCCGGTTAATGGGCAAAATCAAAGGACAGCGCGAACTGACCGTCGACGACAGCGTGCTGCGATTGCTGGCGTTGCGTCAGCGTCAGCTGGTGCTCGCCTTGAACCAGCGCGGACACGCGGCGATGGACAGCATCCAGGTCGCCACGCCCCAGGACAAAACCTGGCGCGAAGGCAAACTGCCCGAAGCCCTGACCAAGGCTCGGGCGCATCCGCAGTGGTCGTCGTTGAACCCGCAGGCGAAGCTGAATCAGGCGGACAGGCAGGAGCAGATTGAGGTGCTGGCGGGACAGTTGTAGAAGCTCAAGCATTTGTATTGCCTGGGCTGGGCCTTCGCGAGCAGGCTCGCCCCCACATGGATCTGTGATGAACACACATTCCCTGTGGGAGTGAGCCTGCTCGCGATGGCAACAACACGGACTTCAGTCTTTACGCCGCCAACAGGCGCAACGCTTTCTCCTTCAAAAAATCCAGATCGATCACTGGCACATTCATCTCCTTGGCCATCTCATCCCACTGCCGCATGCGCACACTGATCGCGCACAACGGATCTCGCTCGAAAACCTGCGCCTCTTCAGCGGTCATCACCCCGCCCTGATAGTCCAGAGTACGACGACTGGCTTCACTCAAGCGTTCGTAATACCCAGGCTCCTTGAGCGTCAGATAGCGCTTGGCCTGGACGTGGTACTCCACCAGCCGCGCCATGCGCTCACTGAACCCGGCGCGTCGCAGATAATCCGCGCCGAGGCGCTCATGACTCACCACGCCGAAACCAGCCATGTTCTCGGCACTTTCGGCAGCGCAGATATGCCCGATGTCATGGAAGAACGCCGCCAGCACCACTTCATCATCGTAGCCTTCAGCTGTTGCCAGCTCGGCGGCCTGGGACATGTGCTCGATCTGCGACACCGGCTCACCAATGTAATCGCTGCCGCCAAAGCGCTCGTACAGCGCAAAGACCTCGGCGATCACCTGTTCATGGCGGTCCATCAGTCCTCTCCCAACAACGTCGCGACGTTACGCTCGGCCATCGCCGGACCGACGCTCATGCCGACGCCCGTGTGCATCAACGCCACACTCACACCGGGTGCCGGCCGCAAGAACGAGAACGGCCCCGGCCCGCGCGCACCGTAAACTCCTTGCCAGCGCTCGACCACCTGGATCTTGCAGGCCAACGTTTGCTCGGCCAGTTCGATCATCCAGTTGTCCACCTGCTCGGCGTTGAACGGTGAAGGGTCACTGCCGTAATGGTGCGAATCGCCAATGATCAGTTCGCCGTAAGGCGTCGGGCTGATCAGCAGGTGGATGCCGTTCTCATGCAGGTGTGGTTCGTCTCGCAGAATCTGCGCCTGCACCGCCGCCGCTTCCGGCAGATCGGCAAAGGCGCCGTAGTGCACGCAACTCAATCCAGTGAGCACCGCGTGCTGCAAGTTGAGGTTGATCTGCGGTCGGGCGCGGAGCATTTGCAAGCGGCAGATCTGCGGGTTGAGCGCGGCGATCGGCTCAGCCAGCAGGGTCTTATAGTCATGACCGGAGCAGACGATTATCTGTTGCGCAGTGAAGGTCCCGGCGGTGCTGTGCAAGCGCCCCGGTTCGATGTCGCGCACAAGTGTGGAGAAATGAAATTCGACGCTGAGTTCGCGGCGCAGGTAATCGATCAGGGCCGGAATCGCTTCGCGGGAATACAGCTGCTGATCGTCCAGACCGTGCAACGCGGCGCGGTGATGGCGGAACTGGCCACCGTAGAGGTCACGCAATGCCGCGCCGCGAAGCAGGTCAACGCGGTAATCATGCTCGATGGCGCGGCCTTCGCAGAAGGCTTCCAGCAGGTGTTCTTCCGCTTCGGTACGAGCGAACAGGTATGAGCCGTTGCGCTTGAGTTGCAAGCCAGCCACTTGGGCCCATTGGCCCCAGATCTCGCGGCTGGCCTTTGCGAGTTCAAGCATCGGGCCCGGTGGCTGGCCGGTGACCAGCGCCTGGCCGAAGTTGCGCACCGAGGCGCCAATGGGTGTAGCGCTGCGTTCGAAAACACGGACCT
The DNA here is from genome assembly GCF_010095445.2 of Pseudomonas sp. TNT3. Taxonomy (GTDB): domain Bacteria; phylum Pseudomonadota; class Gammaproteobacteria; order Pseudomonadales; family Pseudomonadaceae; genus Aquipseudomonas. The sequence goes on along the minus strand of NZ_WFGV02000025.1, from coordinate 80,851 downwards.
TGAGGCCGCGCTTGGCAGCGGCGTAAGCGTGGGACAGGCCGAGGATGCCCGCGCCTACGATCAGTATGTCGTCTTGGTGTGTCATGAAGAGATGCCTTGAGTTTGGAATCGCCATCGCGGGCAAGCCCGCTCCCACAGGGTCCTTGGTGTTCACAAAACCTGTGGGAGCGGGCTTGCCCGCGATGAGGCCCCATCAGCCAATGAAGATCTTACTTGGCAGCCACTTTCTCGGACTTGCCGTCATACCGCTTGCGCCACTCGGTCAGGATTTCATCGCGGTTCTTCGAGGCCCAGGCAAAGTCATTCTTGATCAGACGCTGCTCATAATCCGCTGGCAGTTCGGTTTGCGGCTTGGCAATGCCTGGCTGAGCGAGCACCGCGAAGTTCTCTTTATAAAGCTCCATTGCCGCCGGGCTGGCGGAGAAGTCAGCAAGCTTCTTCGCCGCGTCTTCATGCTGCGTGCCCTTGATCACCGCAGTAGCTTCGATCTCCCAGCCAAGGCCTTCCTTCGGCAGGATGATGTCGAGCGGCGCGCCCTGGCGCTTCAACTGAACGGCCGGATACTCGAAGGAGATACCAATCGGAAACTCACCCGACGCCGCCAGCTTGCATGGCTTGGAACCGGAGTGAACGTACTGACCGATGTTCTGGTGCAGGTCGTCCATGTACTGCCAGCCCTGCTTCTCGCCGAAGGTTTGCAGCCAGGCGCTGACGTCGAGAAAACCGGTGCCGGACGAAGCCGGGTTAGGCATGACGATCTTGCCTTTGTATTCAGGCTTGGTCAGGTCCTGCCAGCTCACAGGCTTGGTCAAACCCTGCTTCTCGGCCTCGACGGTGTTGAAGCAGATCGTCGCGGCCCAGACGTCCATGCCGACCCAGGCCGGTGGGTTGGCGGCGTCGCGGTAATTGACGCCGATCTTGCCCAGGTCCTTGGGTGCGTAGCTTTGCAGCATGCCTTGTTGATCGAGAATCGCCAGGCTCGACGCGGCCAGGCCCCACACGGCGTCAGCCTGCGGGCGGGCTTTTTCGGCCAGCAGTTTGGCGGTGATGATGCCGGTGGAATCACGCACCCACTTGATCTCGACGTCTGGATTGGCTTTTTCAAAAGCCTCTTTGTAAGTCTTCAGTTGCTCGGCTTCGAGTGCGGTGTACACCGTCAACTCGGTTTTCGCCGCGAAGGCGTTCAGGCTAAAAGCGGTGAGGACAGCAGCGGCCAGGGCCAAAGGCTTGAACATGGTGCAATTCCTGTGTGAGTTGAGGGTATGAATCAATGACCAGGCGCGGTCTGCCGCCAGGCCTGGGAGCGGCGTAGCAAGCCGCGCGAAGCCCAGGCCAGCAGCAGGGACACGCCCGCCGAGGTGAACAGAATCAGGGTCGACATCGCTGCCGCGCCGCCCACGTTGCCGGCGTCATCCATGTTCAGCACCGCCACCGCCGCGAGGATGGTGTCGGGGCTGTAGAGGAAGATGGCGGCCGAAACGGTGGTCATGGCGGAGACAAACAGGTAGCGCACGATGTCCAGCAGCGCCGGCAGGCAGATCGGTACGGTGACCCGCAGGTAGTGCCGATACAGCGGCGCCTTGAGCGACAGCGCGGCGGCTTCGAACTCGGCGTCGAGTTGGCGCAGCGCAGTGGTCGCGGTCATTTGCGCAGTGGTCAAATAGTGAGCAATGGTGCAGACCACCAGCAAAGTCATGGTTCCGTACAGCACGTGCAGCGGGTTGCCGGTGAGGTTGAAAAAGAAGACATAACCCAAACCCAACACCAGGCCCGGCACCGCCATCGGTACGAAACTGAGCATGCGCAGCGCCAGATTCAGGCCACGCTGACCCTTGGTTTTTTCCATCAGGTAGGCGCCGGTGAAGATCAGTACGCTGCCGATCAATGCCGTGCACAGCGCCATCTTCACGCTGTTGCCATAGGCCAGCCAGCCGCCACCCGCCGTGTCATTGAACTGGTAATGGTTAAGGGATAGCGACAGGTTGTAAGGCCAGAATTTCACCAGCGACGAGTACACCGCCATGCCGAACACCAGCAGCAACACCGCGCAGATCAGCATCACGATCGCCAGGTAGCAGCCGTCCCGCAGCTTCGACGGCGCCGGCTGGAAGACCTGCGCGCGGCCGCTCATGGAGTCGCCGTGACGTCGACGCAGCCAGGCGTCGACACCAAAGCTGAACAGCGCCGGCAACAGCAGGACCATGCCGATCAAAGCGCCGCGACCGAACTGCTGCTGGCCGACCACCGCCTTGTAGGCTTCCAGCGCCAGCACTTGATAGTCACCACCGACCACCACAGGCACGCCGAAATCGGTGATGGTCAGGGTGAACACCAGGCAAAACGCGGCGAACACCGCCTGACGAGTCGCAGGCCAGGTGATGCTGCGAAAGGCTTTGGCAGGGCTGGCGCCCATGCTGGAAGCGGCATCGAACAAGCGCGCATCCGCAAGAGAAAGGGCTGACAGCAAAATCATCAAGGCGTGCGGGAAGGTGTAGATGACCTCGCCCAGCACAATGCCCCAGAAACCGTAGATGTTGTCCGAGAGCAGGCCGCGCAGCATGCCCTGGTTGCCGAACAGATAAACCAGCGCAATGCCCGGCAGCATCGACGGCGCCATCAACGGCAGCAGCGACATGCCGCGCCAGATGCCCTTGCCTGGAATCAATGTGCGTTGCAGGGCGTAGGCAAACAGGTAAGCCAGCGGGACGACAATGGCCGCGACGCTGAGGGAAACCTTCAGGCTATTGCCCAGCAGCCAATGAAAGTTGGCACTGGTCACCAACTCGCGAGCAGCGACCAGACCGCCGCCCTGCCCGGCTTCAGCACTGAACCCGCGCCAGAAGATTGCCAGCAATGGCATCAATACCGCGACACCGAGCAGCACCAGCAACAGCACTTTGCCGCCGACCACGAACACCCGGTCGCCGATCTCGGCACGGGAGGTCTGCCGAACCTGCTTGTGCGGGATCGGCAGCGCGATGTTCGCGCTCATCAGGCAAACACCTGCAGGCTGCGTGGAGGCAAGGCGACCATGATGTGCTGCGCGCCGAGACGCGGCATGGCTTCCGGTGCGAGCTCCGCCAGCAGCGCGTGGCCCGGCAGTTGATCGAGCTCGAAGCTCATGCGGCAACGGTTGCCGAGGAAGGTGATTTCGCGAACCTTGGCCGGAAACAGGTTCTCCTCATGCACCGGCGGGTTGACGTTGATGGCTTCAGGGCGGCAGAACAGACGGCCCGAGGCGGTTTTCGCGCTGCCGGCGGCCAGGCGCATGTTCATCCCGCCAACCTGCGCATGGCTGTCACTGCTGCGGCTGAACGGCAGCCAGTTACCCTGGCCGACGAACTCCGCCACAAACGGCGTCGCCGGGCGATCGTAGATTTCCTGCGGCGTGGCGTACTGCTCGACCTTGCCGTTGTTCATCACAGCGATGCGATCGGCCATCAGCATGGCCTCGTCCTGATTGTGCGTGACCATCAAGGTGGTGACGCCGAGGTTGCGTTGCAGCTGGCGCAGCTCGGTGCACAGGTGCTCGCGAACCCGGGCGTCGAGGGCCGACATCGGCTCATCCAGCAGCAGCAACGTAGGTGCCGGTGCCAGGGCTCGGGCCAGGGCGACACGTTGCTGTTGGCCGCCGGACAATTGGCCGGGGTATTTTTTCTCACTGCCGAGCAGGCCGACCAGTTCCAGCATCTGACCGACGCGCTTGCGCACTTCGTCGCGACCACTGCCCGCAAGGCCGTAGGCAATGTTCGCTTCGACGGTGAGATTGGGGAACAACGCGTAGGACTGAAACAGAATGCCGTAGTCACGAGCTTGCGGTGCCAGGTGGGACACGTCGCGATCACCGAGGTACAGCTCACCGCTGTCCTGTTTTTCAAGGCCGGCGATGCAACGCAGCAAGGTGGTTTTGCCACAGCCCGACGGGCCGAGCAGGCAGACCAATTCACCCGCAGCGACGTCGAGGGAAACGTTATCCAGTGCAGTGAAAGCGCCGAAGCGTTTCTGCACGCCGCGCACTTTCATCGGGGCGCCGGGGTTGGTCAGGGCAGTTGCGATCGCGTTGTTCATGGACAGACCTCATCAAGCAGATGAGGGCCATCCTAGGGATGTAATGCGTCCGTCATGTGGCAGTGAGGCAAAAACGGCTGATAGTGGTATTCGGGGATTTTGGTTGAAACGATGTGTTGTCTGGACTGACGTCATCGCGGGCAAGCCCGCTCCCACAGGAATGTGAAAAACCTGTGGGAGCGTGGCTTGCCCGCGATGAGGCAATCAAAGGAAATGAAGATTTCAGGCCGGGGCCATTTCCTGCGCCAACCCCAGAAACGCCGCCGGCAACCGCGCGCCTTTGCGTTCTTTGAGGCAATACAAATACTCGGAAATCTGCGGTGCGTTCTCGATGGTCAACACGCGCAATTGTGGATCATGGGGTACTTCCTGGCGGGCAATGATGCTGATGCCGATGTTGCGCAGTACCGCCTCACGGATTGATTCCCGGCTGCCGATCTCCAGCAGCGGTCCGAAGCTCACCCCGGCGCTGGACAGCAGTTCTTCGGTCAATCGCCGAGTGGTCGACCCGGACTCGCGCATCAGCAAGGTGTGCCCGGCCAGCGCACTCAGCGGCACATGGTCATGCACGGCCAGTGGATGATTGCGATGCACCGCCAGCACCAGCGGGTCGCTACCGAGCACCCGGCGAATCAGCCGCGCATCATCGAGCAACTGCGATGACGCTGCGACATCCACCCGATACTCTTCCAGCGCTTCAAGCACCTGCTGGGAGTTGCCGATCTCCACCGATACCTCCACCTGGGGCAAGCGCGCACGGAAGGTTTTCACCAGATCGAGAATGTAATACGGCGCGGTAGCTGCGATGCGCAACGTGCCCTGCACCTGACCGCTGTTGCGCAGGAAGAACTCGATGTCAGCCTCTTGCTGCATGAGCGCCTTGACCATGGGCAGCAGCCGCGCACCTTCCTCGCTGACGCTGAGGCGGCGACCGCCACGGTAAAACAGCTCAACCGAGTATTGGCTTTCCAGATGCCGAATCTGGGTCGTCACCGTTGGCTGACTCAGGCCGAGCTTTTTCGCCGCCAGGGTAATACTGCCCAGACGGGCCACCATGTAAAACGCCTTCAGCTCGGCACTAAGCACACCCTTTCCTCATCGCTTACTTGCGCAACAGGCGCAAACCGTTGAATACCACCAACAGGCTGACGCCCATGTCGGCGAATACCGCCATCCACATGGTGGCGATCCCGGCGAAGGTTACCCCAAGAAAGATCGCTTTGATGACCAATGCCAGCGCGATGTTTTGTTTAAGGATGGTCGACGTCTGCCGCGACAGGCTGATGAACGCCGGAATCTTGCGCAGATCGTCGTCCATCAGGGCTACATCAGCGGTTTCAATGGCTGTATCGGTGCCGGCGGCCGCCATGGCAAAACCGATCTCGGCCCGCGCCAGGGCCGGCGCATCGTTGATACCGTCACCCACCATGCCGACTCGATGCCCCTGCGCATAAAGCGCTTCGATAGCGTGCAGTTTGTCGGTCGGCAGCAGATCGCCCTGGGCTTGATCGATGCCCACCTGAGTGGCAATCGCTTGCGCGGTGTGGACGTTATCCCCGGTCAGCATCACGGTTTTGATGCCCAGGTCGTGCAGTTGCTGAATAGCTTCGCGGCTGGACTCCTTGACCGTATCCGCTACGGCAAACAACGCCAGTGGCCCGGACTTGTCGAGCAACAGCACCACGGACTTGCCCTGCTTTTCCAGCGCGAACAGCTTCTCTTCCAGTTCGGGCGAGCACAGGCCCAACTCTTCCACCAGGCGATGGTTGCCCAAGTGGTACGTCTGACCGTCGATCTCACCGCGTACACCGCGACCGGCCAACGCTTCGAAGTTATCCACAGTCAGCGCTGCAAATTGTTTATCCACAGCAGCGTTGGCAATCGCCAGCGAGACCGGGTGGTCCGAACGACCGGCCAATGCGGCCGCAATCGCCGGTGCGGTGCCCTCGGCAGTGGGATCAAGCGACAGGTAGTCGGTCTGCACCGGCTTGCCGTGGGTGATGGTGCCGGTCTTGTCCAGGGCCAGGTAATCGAGCTTGTAACCGCCCTCGAGGTAAACGCCGCCCTTGACCAGAATCCCTTTGCGCGCCGCCGCCGCGAGGCCGCTGACGATGGTCACCGGTGTAGAAATCACCAGTGCACATGGACAGGCGACGACCAGCAGCACCAATGCCCGGTAGATCCAATCGAACCAAAGCGCCCCCATGAACAGCGGCGGAATGACCGCGACCGCCAGGGCGAAGATGAACACAGCCGGGGTATAGATTTTAGAAAACTGGTCGACAAACCGCTGAGTCGGCGCCCGCGAGCCCTGGGCCTGTTCGACGGCATGAATGATTCGCGCCAGGGTCGAGTTGTTGGCGGCGGCGGTCACGGCATACTCGAGAGAGCCTGCCTGATTGATCGTGCCGGCAAACACCTTATCGCCGACAGTCTTCTCCACCGGCAGACTTTCGCCGGTGATCGGCGCCTGATCGATGGTAGAGCTGCCGGAAACCACTTCACCGTCCAGCCCGATTCGCTCGCCGGGACGCACCCGTACTCGCGCACCCAGTTCGATGGCTTTGACGTCCTGCTCCATCCAGCTACCGTCCGCCTGTTGCACCGTGGCCTTTTCAGGCGTCATCTGCATCAAGCCGCCGATGGCGTTACGCGCCCGGTCGAGAGATTTGGCCTCGATCAATTCGGCCACGGTAAACAGGAACATCACCATGGCTGCTTCCGGCCACTGGCCGATCAGGATCGCACCCGTTACCGCGATGCTCATCAGCGCGTTGATGTTCAGGTTGAGGTTCTTGAGGGCGATCCAGCCTTTCTTGTAAGTGGTCAGGCCGCCGCTGAGGATCGAAATCAGCGCGATGACCGCCACGACCCAATCCGGTGCAGCACTAGTGAAGTGGATGACTTCTGCCGCCAGCGCGGCAACGCCGGACAGTGCCAGCGGCCACCAGTGTTTTTTCTCGGCTGCGGGGGCTGGCGCTTCGGTGCCCTGCTCCAGCGGTTCGGCCACCATGCCCAGCGACTTGATCGCGTCGATGATTGGCGCGGTGCTCGGCAGATCGTGCGTCACGCCCAACACCCGGTTGATCAGGTTGAATTCCAGCTGCTGGACGCCAGCGAGCTTGCCCAGCTTGTTCTGGATCAGCGTCTGCTCGGTCGGGCAGTCCATTGCGTCGATGCGGAAATTGCTCAGCCGTGCGCCGTCGGTCGGTGTTTCGCTCAATTTGATCAGCGACGGGGGGGCCACTTTCGAGGAGCAGCAGGAATCGCCGTGGCCGCCGTGGTCATGCTTCTGTGCAGGCTGCAGCTTGTGGCTGTGATCGTGATCGTGATCGTGATCGTGATCGTGATCGTGATCGTGATCGTGATCAGTCTTGTGTTTGTGGGTGTGAAGGGAATCGCTCATCGGGTCGCGTCCATGAAGGTGCCTGTTGCCAAGTAAAGACCCTGTAGCCACTATAGGGTCAAGCACCCTTTTGGAGATTGCCATCATGAAGATCGGAGAACTGGCCAGACTCACTGACTGCGCCGTAGAGACCATCCGCTACTACGAGCGCGAACACCTGCTGCCAGAGCCGGCCCGCAGCGATGGCAATTATCGCGTTTACACCCAGGCCCACGCCGAGCGACTGACCTTTATCCGCAATTGCCGCACCCTCGACATGACCCTCGAAGAGATCCGCAGCCTGCTCGCCTTGCGCGACAGTCCGCAGGACCAGTGCCAAAGCGTGAATGCGCTGGTCGATGAACACATTCATCACGTCAAGGCGCGGATCGACGGGCTGATGGCGTTACAGGCACAACTGATCGACCTGCGCCAACGCTGTGGCGAGGGGCCGGACAGTGAACAGTGCGGGATTTTGCAGCGGCTGGAAGTGAGTGGCGGGGTTGTGGCGACGGAAGTTGAGCATTCGCATGTGGGCCGCAGTCACGGCCACTGAATACTCCACAGATCCCAGTGTGGGAGCTAGCCTGCTAGCGATAGCGGTTTTTCAGTCACATCAGTGTTGGATGTACCGGCGCTATCGCTAGCAGGCTAGCTCCCACAGGGGACTGCGTGCAGATTGTCAGACCGCCATCGGCGCGGTCATCGGCGGGTGATGCTCGTAGCCTTCCAGCGAGAAATCACTCGGTTCGATCTGCTCCAGCCACTCCGGCTGATAAACACCCGTTTTGGCGAACTCCGGCACACGATCACTGATGACCAGCTTCGGCATCGGGAACGGCTCGCGCTTGAGCTGTTCGTTCAGCATGTCCAGGTGGTTTTCGTAGACGTGGGCGTCGCCGATGAAATAGGTGAACCAGCGCGGTGTGTAACCGGTCAGGCGACCGATCAGGCTCAGCAGCGCGGCGCCCTCAGTCAGGTTGAACGGTGTGCCCAGGCCCAGATCATTGGAGCGGATGTAGAGGGTCAGAGAGATCTCTTGGGTCTCGACATTCGGGTGGAACTGATAAAGCAGGTGGCACGGCGGCAGGGCCATTTCATCGAGTTGGGCGACGTTCCAGCCGTGGAACAGAATCCGGCGGCTGCCTGGGTCCTTGATGATGGTGTCGACGCACTGGCGAATCTGGTCGATCGCCTTGTACAGCACCACATAGGCCTGTCCGTCTTCTTCACCTTCGGCGATCTGGCGATAGCCCTGGTTCAGGGTCTGCTCGATAGCGGCCTGGTTGCTGACCGGGATCTGCTTGTACGCTGGCCATTTGCGCCATTGCACGCCGTAGATCTCGCCGAGGTCGTCTTCGCCCTGACGGAACGGGTTAGCCAGCCATTGGGCGTTTTCGTTGGCGTTCTGATCCCAGACCTTGCAGCCCAATGCACGGAATTCGGCGGCGTTGTTCACGCCACGCAGAAAACCGCACATTTCACCGATAGCCGATTTGAACGCCATCTTGCGGGTGGTGATCGCCGGGAAACCTTCCTTCAGGTCGTAACGCAGCATCGCGCCAGGAAAGCTGATGGTGTTCACGCCAGTGCGGTTGGCCTGCTTGGTGCCGTTCTTGATGACGTGGGCGACCAGTTCGAGATATTGCTTCATGAATTACCTGTGTCCTTGAACCCGGAGCCGTCGCCCCGGGGTTCGAATTTATACGGCCGCCGCTGGCGTTGCCGGAGCGCGGTGATACGCCAGCCAGATCAGGAACAACCCGGCGAGGATCATCGGTACGCACAGTACCTGACCCATGGTCAGCCAGTTCCAGGCCAGATAGCCCAGTTGCGCGTCCGGAACGCGGACGAATTCGACGATGAAACGGAAGATGCCATAAAACAGTGCGAACATGCCGGACACCGCCATGGTCGGCCGCGGCTTGCGCGAGTACAGCCACAAGATCAGGAACAGCGCCACGCCTTCGAGCGCGAACTGATACAGCTGAGAGGGGTGGCGCGCCAGTTGTGCCGGATCGGTCGGGAAGACCATTGCCCATGGCACGTCGGTTGCCTTGCCCCACAGTTCGGCATTGATGAAGTTGCCGATGCGCCCGGCGCCGAGACCAATCGGCACCATCGGCGCGACGAAGTCCATCAGCTGGAAGAACGACTTGCCGTTCTTTTTACCGAACCACAATGCCGCCAGCATCACGCCGATGAACCCGCCGTGGAACGACATGCCACCCTTCCACACTTCAAAAATCAGTGTCGGATTGGCCAGATAAGCACTCAGGTCGTAGAAGAGCACATAGCCCAGACGGCCACCGACGATGACACCCATCGACATCCAGAAGACCATGTCGGAGAGTTTCTCCTTGGTCCAGGTCGGGTCGAACCGGTTCAGGCGACGGGACGCCAGCAGCCAGGCGCCGCCAATGCCGATCAGGTACATCAAGCCGTACCAGTGGATTTTCAGCGGACCGATGGCCAGGGCCACCGGATCGATCTGCGGGTAAGGCAGCATTGCGACTCCTCGTTAGAGTTGAAACGTTCGAAATTCCCGGGCGACGCTGTCACGCCAGGATTAAGCCAGTATTGCGGAATGCGTCAGAGCAGAAAGCTCAAACCGACGCAGAACAGCAAAGCGGCAAACAGTCTTTTCAGCAACTTCGGCGAAAGCTTGTGTGCCAGTCGAGCGCCGACGCGGGCGAAAAACATGCTGGTCAGGGCAATCCCGAGCAGCGCCGGCAAATAAATAAAACCGAGACTATGGGCCGGCAGCAACGGATCGTGCCAGCCCAGAATCATGAAACTTAACGCACTGGCCAACGCAATCGGCAGACCGCATGCAGACGATGTCGCCACCGCCTGCTGCATCGGTACGCTGCGCCAGGTCAAAAACGGCACCGTGAGCGAACCGCCACCAATGCCAAAAATCGCCGAGGCCCAGCCGATGACGCTACCGGCTACGGTCAGACCGACTTTGCCGGGCACCGTTCGGCTGGCCTTGGGTTTGACGTCCAGGGCGAGCTGCACGGCGATGATCAGCGCGAACACGCCAATGATCTTCTGCAGGTTCGGGCCGGAAATCGCTTCGGCCGTCAGCGCGCCGAAACCGGCGCCGATAAGAATACCGAGGGTCATCCACGCAAAGATCGGCCAGCGCACCGCCCCGCGACGGTGATGCTCACGTATCGCATTGACCGAGGTGAAAATAATGGTCGCCAGCGATGTGCCGACGGCGAGATGGGTCAGGATCGACGTATCGAAGCCCTGCAAGGTAAAGCTGAACACCAGCACCGGGACAATAATGATCCCGCCACCGACCCCGAACAGCCCGGCCAGCACACCTGCGCAGGCGCCCAGCGCCAGGTAGAGCAGAAATTCCATGGCCGTTTCCCGCACATCCCGAAAATAGGAGCGGCATGGTAACGGATGGATGCCCTTGGGCTCCACTGTGCAAGGCGATGGATCGACAGACGATGACTGCGTAGAGTGGGCAAAAAACACACAAGGACCACCTTATGTGCCTGATTGTTTTCGCCTGGCGCCCAGGTCACGCCCAGCCGTTGATCGTGGCGGCCAACCGCGACGAATTCTATGCCCGTCCCAGCCTGCCCCTGGCCCAATGGCCGGAATCACCGCACGTGCATGCCGGGCGCGATCTAGAGGCCGGGGGCACCTGGCTTGGCGTCGGTGCCAACGGCCGATTCGCCGCGCTGACGAACATTCGCGATCCTCATCAACCGCCAGCACGCAAATCCCGCGGTGAACTGGTGGCGCGCTTTATCAATGGCGACATGCCAATTGATGACTATTTAACCGACGTTGTAGGACGTTCGGTCGAATATGCCGGGTTTAACCTGCTCGCTGGCAATAATCACGAGCTCTGGCATTTCAACTCGCGGGAAACTGAAGCGGTGATGCTGCAGCCGGGTGTCTACGGGTTGTCGAACGCCGGGCTGGATACGCCCTGGCCCAAGTTGCTGAAGGCACGGGCGGCGCTGGAGGTCGTGCTGAATGATCCGCAGCCTGAGGCGTTGCTGGCGTTGTTGAATGATTCGCAAACGGCGGCGTTCGCTGAGTTGCCGGACACCGGGGTCGGGCTTGCCACCGAAACGTTGCTATCGAGCGTGTTTATCGCCAGCCCGACTTACGGAACGCGGGCGAGTACGGCGTTGATTGTTCAGGCGGACGGGACGCGGGTGATGGTCGAAAGGAGTTTCGGGCCGTATGGCGGGCATCTTGGGGAAGTGGAGGTCAAAGTTTAAAGGGGCGTTGTCAGGTCTGGCCTCATCGCGAGCAAGCTCGGCTCCCACAATTGTTCTCCGGCGTACACAAAGGGTGTGTTCACTGAAGATCAATTGTGGGAGCCGAGCTTGCTCGCGATGGGGCCATCAGCGTTTCAGAGGGTTTTCGCCGAAGCCGGATTGATCATCTTCGCCAACCCAAGATTTTTCAGCGCCAACTGCAGCGAGCTGTGGATAACTTGCGGGTTGTCGATGGTCATCAACTCGGCCAACAACTCCTTGGCCTTGCTCAGGTTGATCTGACGCAACATCCACTTCACTTTCGGCAAGTTGGTGGCGTTCATCGACAGGCTGTCGAAACCCATCGCCATCAGCAGCACCGCCGCGGCCGGATCACCGGCCATTTCACCGCAGATACTCACCGGCTTGCCTTCGGCATGGGCATCACGGACCACGTTCTGCAATGCCTGAAGCACGGCCGGGTGCAGATAGTCGTACAGGTCGGCGACCCGGGGGTTGTTACGGTCGACGGCCAACAGGTACTGGGTCAGGTCGTTGGAGCCGACCGACAGGAAATCCACTTGCCGCGCCAGTTCCTTGGTCTGATACACCGCTGCCGGGATCTCGATCATCACGCCAATCGGCGGCATCGGCACGTCGGTACCTTCGTCGCGGACCTCACCCCAGGCCCGGTGGATCAGGTGCAGGGCTTCTTCGAGTTCGTGGGTGCCGGAGATCATCGGCAGCAGAATCCGCAAGTTGTTCAGGCCTTCGCTGGCCTTGAGCATTGCACGGGTCTGCACCAGGAAGATTTCCGGGTGGTCTAGGGTGACGCGAATGCCGCGCCAGCCGAGGAACGGGTTGTCTTCCTTGATCGGGAAGTACGACAGCGACTTGTCACCGCCGATGTCCAGGCTGCGCATGGTCACCGGTTGCGGATGGAACGCGGCGAGCTGTTCGCGGTAAATCGCCAACTGCTCTTTTTCGCTCGGGAAGCGCTGGTTGATCATGAACGGCACTTCGGTGCGGTACAGACCGACGCCTTCGGCACCCCGCTTCTGGGCCCGCGCCACGTCCGCCAGCAGGCCGGTGTTGACCCACAGCGGCATGCGGTGGCCATCGAGCGTTACGCACGGCAGGTCGCGCAGGGTGTCGAGGCCCAGAGCCAGTTGTTTCTCTTCTTCGACGACTTCGGCGAACTGCTTGCGCAGCACTTCGCTCGGGTTGGTGTAGACCTCGCCACGTGTGCCGTCGACGATCATCTCGATGCCGTCGACCTTGGCGTACGGCAGGTCGACCAGACCCATCACCGTCGGAATGCCCATGGCCCGGGCGAGGATCGCGACGTGGGAGTTACCTGAACCGAGTACCGAAACCAGACCGACCAGCGTGCCTTCCGGCACCTCGCCGAGCATTGCCGGCGTCAGTTCTTCGCTGACCAGAATGGTCTTTTCCGGGTAGACCAGGTTCTGCTGGCGCTCTTCCTGCAAGTAGGCGAGCAGGCGGCGGCCAAGGTCTTTGACGTCCGAGGCGCGCTCACGCAGGTAGGCGTCGTCCATCAGTTCGAAACGGTTGACGTGTTCGGTGACCACCTGGCGCAGCGCACCCTGGGCCCACTGGCCGGTCTTGATCACGGTGGTGATTTCGCTGCCCAGCGAGGCATCGTCGAGCATCATCAGGTAGACATCGAACAGCGCACGCTCTTCAGGGCGCAGCTGCGTCGCAAGCTTGGCGGACAAGGTGCGCATGTCGGCGCGAACGCCTTCGATGGCGGTCTTGAACAGGCCCAGTTCGGCGTTGATGTCGGTGATGGTCTTGTCTGGCACCACGTCCAGATCCGCCGGAGGCAACATGACCACCGCGGTACCGACCGCCGCACCCGGCGAACCCGGTACGCCGACAAACTTCGCTTCCTGGATACCCTTGCCCTGACGGCCAAGTCCACGGATCGAACCGGTGGCTTCGGCGTGGGCGATAACGCCGGCGAGCTGCGCGCTCATGGTCACGAGGAAGGCTTCTTCACCCTCATCGAACTGACGACGTTCTTTCTGTTGAATGACCAACACGCCGACAACGCGGCGGTGGTGAATGATCGGCGCCCCGAGGAACGAGGCGTAACGCTCTTCCCCGGTCTCGGCAAAGTAGCGATAGCGCGGGTGATCCGCTGCATTTTCGAGGTTCAGGGGTTCTTCACGCGTGCCGACCAGGCCAACCAGACCTTCGTTCGGCGCCATGCTGACCTTGCCGATCGAGCGCTTGTTCAAGCCCTCGGTGGCCATCAGCACAAAGCGGTTGCTCTCGGGATCAAGCAGATAGACCGAACAGACCTGGCTGCCCATGGCCTCTTTGACGCGCAACACAATAATCCCCAACGCCGACTTGAGATCCTTGGCGGAGTTAACTTCCTGGACGATCTTGCGCAGCGTATTGAGCATGGCTCGGGGTCGAACTCCGTCGTCAGTCGCGCGTTAAAAGGCGCGGGGCAAGCTCTTTGAGAGCGCGTCGATACACCTCGCGCTTGAATGTCACCACCTGGCCCAACGGATACCAATAACTGACCCAGCGCCAGCCATCGAATTCCGGTTTACCGGTCAAATCCATCCGCACCCGCTGCTCGTTGGAGATCAGGCGCAGGAGAAACCATTTCTGTTTCTGGCCGATGCACAGCGGTTGGCTGTGAGTCCTGACCAGACGTTGCGGCAAACGATAGCGCAACCAGCCCCGGGTGCAGGCGAGAATTTCAACATCTTCGCGTTCCAGGCCCACTTCTTCGTTCAACTCGCGATACAAGGCGTCTTCCGGCGTCTCCTGGGGGTTGATCCCTCCCTGTGGAAACTGCCAGGCATCTTGATTGATACGGCGAGCCCATAGCACCTGTCCGGCATCATTCGTGAGAATGATCCCGACATTGGGGCGGAAACCATCGGGGTCGATCACGGCAACAACCTCGCAAACGCATGTCGCCGCATTGTTCCACAAAGGTTGTGAAGGCAGCAACGAGCCGGCCTACCTTATGTGCACTCTTGTGAAAAGTCCGTATTCTGGACGCCTTTCTACAGACTTTTCAGCGAGTAACTGCAATGCGGCTGGCTTTATTCGACTTGGACAACACCCTTCTGGGCGGCGACAGCGACCACGCCTGGGGCGATTACCTGTGCGAACGCGGTTTCCTCGATGCCGTTGCCTACAAGGCGCGCAACGATGAGTTTTATCAGGATTACCTGGCGGGCAAGCTGGATAACGACGCCTACCTGAACTTTTGCCTGGAAATCCTCGGCCGCACCGAGATGGCCACGCTGGACCAATGGCATCTCGATTACATGCGCGATTGCATCGAACCCATCGTGCTGCCCCAGGCCATCGAGTTGCTGGCCAAGCACCGCGACGCTGGCGACAAACTGGTGATCATCACCGCGACCAACCGCTTTGTGACCGCACCGATCGCCCAGCGCCTGGGCGTTGAAACACTGATCGCAACCGAATGCGAAATGGCGGACGGCCGATATACCGGACGCAGCACCGACGTGCCGTGCTTCCGTGACGGCAAGGTGACGAGGCTGAATCGCTGGCTGGAAGAGACCGGCTATTCGCTGGAAGACAGTTACTTCTACAGCGACTCGATGAATGATTTGCCGCTGCTGGAGCAGGTGACGAATCCGATTGCTGTCGACCCGGATCCGAATCTGCGGGCCGAAGCCGAGAAGCGTGGCTGGCCGGTGATTAGTCTGCGCGACTGATTACGCTATCGCTGGCAAGCCAGCTCCCACAGGGATCTTCAGTGAACACAGAGTTTGTGAACACCCGAAAAACCTGTGGGAGCTGGCTTGCCAGCGATTGAAGCAACGCAGTCTAAACAGGCTTCGCCCCCATCAACCCGGCAATGGCGATGAAACAGACAAAGCTCAACAACGCGAGAGCAAAGGTAAACTTGCCATTGCCTCCCGCAGCCTTGCGCAGCGTGTTCAGCCGCACCAGCAGCCAGAACCACGCCAACGCTGCCACGGTATAAAGCACGCTCGACGCCAGCAGCCACGTCTGCCCCAGTGGCCAGCCCACCAGATGCACCATCCACCAGCCGGTGAACGGCATGCTCAACAGCGCCAGTCCCATCAAGACCCACACGAAAACCCGTGGCCGCTGCAATGTGCGGGCGGGTGCCGTCGCGTCACCGTTACGCCGCGTTTGCCACACCCATATTCCCAAGCCGAGCGCGCAACCCAACAAAATGGCCGTCGCCGCGGTGTGCGCCATCTTCAGGGCGGTTAACGTTTCCATTGTTCGATTTCCTTATGATCTGCCCATCAGCGTAGCCGTTCAGCCCAGAAACAGCAGATAGGCCGGGTTGTCGCTTTCGTCCCAGTATGGGTAACCGATTTCTTCCAGCGCGGCGGGCACGAGATGACGCTCGTCGTGAGGCACTTGCAGACCTGCGACCACACGCCCATCGGCCGCGCCGTGGTTGCGATAGTGGAACATCGAGATGTTCCAGCGCCCGCCCAGCTTGTTCAGGAAGTTGAACAGCGCGCCCGGACGTTCCGGAAATTCGAAGCGCAGAATCACTTCATCGACGACCTGTGCCGCACGGCCGCCGACCATATGACGGATGTGCAACTTCGCCAGTTCGTTGTCGGTGAGGTCGAGTACCGGAAAACCCTGATCGCTGAGACTGGCGATCAATGCACTGCGCGGGTCGGTGTCCGGATGCGTCTGCACGCCAACGAAGATATGGGCTTCACTGCCGGTGTTGTAGCGGTAGTTGAACTCGGTGATCTGACGTTTGCCGACGGCTTCGCAGAACGCCTTGAAGCTGCCTGGCTTCTCGGGGATGGTCACGGCAATGATCGCTTCACGGCCCTCACCCAGTTCGGCGCGTTCGGCGACATGACGCAGACGATCGAAATTGACGTTGGCACCGGAGTCGATGGCCACGAAGGTATGACCGGTCACACCGTTCAGCTCGACATACTTCTTGATCCCGGCCACGCCCAACGCACCTGCAGGCTCGGTGATCGAGCGAGTGTCATCATAGATGTCCTTGATCGCCGCACAGATTTCATCGGTGCTGACGGTGATCACGTCATCGACGTAATCCTTGCAGATCTCGAAGGTGTGCTGACCAATCTGCGCCACCGCGACGCCGTCGGCGAAGATGCCCACGGTCGGCAGAACCACACGCTCACCGGCTGCCATTGCCGCTTGCAGACAGTTGGAATCGTCCGGTTCCACGCCGATGATTTTGATTTCAGGTCGCAGGTACTTCACGTACGCCGCGATCCCGGCGATCAGCCCGCCACCGCCCACTGGAACGAATATCGCGTCCAGACGCCCCGGGTGTTGGCGCAAGATTTCCATGGCCACCGTGCCCTGCCCGGCAATGGTGTGGGGATCGTCATAGGGGTGGATATAGACGTAGCCTTTTTCGTCGACCAGTTTCAGCGAGTAGGCCAGGGCTTCCGGGAACGAATCCCCGTGCAGCACCACTTTGCCGCCTCGCGAGCGCACGCCTTCCACTTTGATTTCCGGGGTGGTCTTGGGCATGACGATCGTCGCTTTCACGCCCAGCACTTTGGCTGCAAGCGCCAGTCCCTGAGCGTGATTGCCCGCAGAAGCCGTCACCACGCCACGAGCGCGTTCTTCGTCGCTCAGTTGGGTCAGCTTGTTGTAGGCGCCGCGAATCTTGAACGAGAACACCGGCTGCAAGTCTTCGCGCTTGAGCCAAATGTTGTTGCCCAGCCGCTCGGAGAGCTGGCGAGCAGTCTGCAATGGGGTTTCTACGGCAACGTCATAAACGCGCGAGGTGAGGATCTTTTTGACGTACTGTTCGAGCATCGGAAAGCATCACTGAGCGGGTTGGGCAGGGCCAAGGAGTCTAACCCGGCTTTCGGGCGGGCGACCACACTAAACAGGTGGTTTTAGCCACGACACTTTGCCTGTGGCGAGGGAGCTTGCTCCCGTTCGGCTGCGAAGCAGTCGTAAAACCTGTTTGGGGGATATGCCTGAAGAATTGCCGGGGAGCGCTTCGCACTCCAGCGGGAGCGAGCTCCCTCGCCACAAAAGCCAATCTGCCCCGCCCGCCAATCAGCCCCGTCGGCCAATCGGCCAATGACCTTCCAGGCCCCAAAGCCTATAATACCGGCCTTTCGTTCCCCCTCTTCGGCACCTCGGAGCCCGCATGACCCAGGATCAACTCAAACAGGCAGTGGCTCAAGCCGCCGTCGACTTCATCCTCCCGAAACTCGACGACAAAAGCATCGTCGGGGTCGGCACCGGCTCCACCGCGAACTGCTTCATCGACGCCCTGGCGAAACATAAAGGTGCGTTCGACGGCGCGGTTGCCAGCTCCGAAGCCACCGCCGCCCGCCTCAAAGGCCACGGTATTCCCGTGTATGAACTGAACACGGTCAGCGACCTGGAGTTCTACGTCGACGGCGCCGATGAAAGTGACGAGCACCTGAACCTGATCAAGGGTGGCGGCGCGGCGCTGACCCGCGAGAAGATTGTCGCGGCCGTGGCCAAGACCTTCATCTGCATCGCCGACGCCAGCAAACTGGTGCCGGTACTCGGCGAGTTTCCGCTGCCGGTGGAAGTGATCCCGATGGCCCGCAGCCACGTCGCTCGCGAGCTGGTCAAGCTTGGCGGCGACCCGGTTTACCGTGAAGGCGTGCTGACCGACAACGGCAACATCATCCTCGACGTGTTCAACATGCAGATCACCAATCCGGTGGAACTGGAAAAACAGATCAATGCAATTGTTGGCGTGGTCACCAATGGCTTGTTCGCGGCGCGCCCGGCGGACCTGTTGTTGCTGGGGACCAGTGAAGGTGTGAAGACCCTGCGCGCTCAGTAAGTGAGATCGCCCCCACCCTTGTGAGTGCACTAAATACCTGTGGGAGCTGGCTTGCCAGCGATGAGGCCGTCACATCCAACACTGATGCTGAATGAAAGGCCGCCATCGCGGGCAAGCCCGCTCCCACAGTATTTTTCAGTTGCTGACTAATTTTGTACCGGCTTCTTGAACACGTAAAACAGGTTCGGCTCGCTCACCAGGTACATCGTGCCGTCGTCATCCATGGCGATCCCTTCTGCCTGCGGCACCGACTTCTTCAGGCCC
Organism: Pseudomonas sp. TNT3; assembly: GCF_010095445.2. GTDB lineage: Bacteria > Pseudomonadota > Gammaproteobacteria > Pseudomonadales > Pseudomonadaceae > Aquipseudomonas. The sequence goes on along the minus strand of NZ_WFGV02000025.1, from coordinate 62,052 downwards.
TGACGCCCCTTGTTCAGAGACATGGTGCTCAGCGGTCGCCCGTCCACGTCCAGCTCCAGAATCAGCCGCGACTCGTCGGACAATGCCAGCAAGTGACCGCTGCGCTCGTCGTATTGCAGGCTCGACAGGTCTCGCACAAACATCCCCGCATCGCGTTTCGGATTGTTGACCACGTGCACTGCGTAGGACTTTTCTGGATCGTAATGGGGAAAACCCTGCACTTCGTAAATCAGCATCGGGTTGCGTTCCTTCGCGACGAACAGTCGTTTGCCCACCGAATCGTAAGCCAGCCCTTCGAAACCCGTGTTGCCGCTCATGTGGACGCCGAGGGTGATCTGTTCGGCATCTGCCGCATCGAGGAAGGTGGTACTGGGCTCCAGATGAATCTTGATCAACCGTTGCTCGTATTCGTCAGTGATCACATAGGTGTCGGCGCTGATGAATTCCACCGCTTCCGGATCACCAAAACCGACCAGCGCAATGCGCCGGATGATCTGGCCATCCAGCGAGAGCTCGATCAGTTCGGAATTCTTGTTGGTGACGGTAAACAGGCTTTTACGGATGGGATCGAAGGTGAGCGCCGACACATCGTCGTCCAGACCATCGATGACCCGCGCCTCGACCGTCACCTGATAGCGATCCAGACCGATGGAGAGCTCGCTCTCCGGCTGCCAAAGTGTGTGCAGGTTGAACCAGCCGCGCTCGAACAAACGCAGGTATTGGCCGATTGCGACCAGGACGATCAGCGCAATGACTGAGAAGATCAGGATTAGAGGTTTGGGACGGGCCAATCGACGCATTCTGGTGTGCTCGGATTCAAAACAGGCGGATGAAATACCACGCCTGTCTGAACTGAAGCTTAATGGCCACTTGCCCTGTCCCACAACCACACAGAAGCATTCCTACACGCTCGGTTATCAGCGTTGCTTCTCGAAGCGATAAAACAGGTTGGGCTCGCTCACCATATACAGGTTGCCCGCTTCATCCATGGTCATGCCTTCAGCCCGCGGGATGGTCTTCTTCAGACCATTGAAGCCGCCCAGCAACGTCATGAAACTGACCTGCTCACCCTTCTCGTCCAGTTCCAGCAACAAGTGGGAATCGGCTGACAGCACCAGGGTATGCCCGGTGCGGGGATCGATGGCCAGCGCAGACAGATTGCGGATGTCCAGTTCGTCGCTGTCGAGCTTCTGTTTATCGCCAGCAAGGGTTTGGCCGTTGTCGTTGCTTTTCCAGGTAAACAACGCCGGCGGACGTTCTTCACCCAACAGCATCTGCTGATTGCGCGCATCCCAGACGATGGCTTCGAAGGCTTTGTTCTGATCCTTGGAAGGGCCGAGGTCGTACTTCGGGAAGTCGGCAATGTTCAATTCTCGGGTTTGCGCATCGACTTTGACAATGGACAGCAAGTGCTCGCGCTCATCGACAATAGCCAGCAGACCATTATCCATCACCGTCAGGCCTTCTGGATTGCTCCAGCCCACCAACGGCATTTTGCGCAACACATCGCCCTGCAACGTCAGTTCGACCAGGAAGGGGTTCTTGCCCATGACCGAGAACAGGGTCTTGGTTTGCGGGTTGTAGGCTAGATCGGATGCCTCGTCCTTTTCCATGCCTGGCAGCAACTTGGCGTCGATCACAGCCTGGTAATCCGGCAGCCAGATACTCTCCTGACGTTCGGTCGGGGTTTCGAAACGCTCCATCACCCACAGCACGCCCCGATCATCCCAGTGCATGGCAACGGCGAGGCCATAGACGACCGCAGCGACCAGCAAAAGCCAGGAGTACCAACGCATGAAAAAGCGCGGGCGGCGGGCAGGTTTCAGCGTGGGCAGCGGTTGGATGGGCATCTAAGGATGATTCCAGGGATTTTGAGAGAGCCCCCTGTAGGAGCTGCCGCAGGCTGCGATCTTTTGATCTTGAAAAAAACAGATCAAAAGATCGCAGCCTGCGGCAGCTCCTACAGAGGCTTGCGGTGGTTAGCGAACGCTGGTGCTGAAACTGCTCGCGCCCGGCAATTCGATGACCAGTTCATCACCAACATTCAGCGGCCCCACACCCACCGGCGTCCCGGTCAGGATCACATCACCGGCCTGCAGCGAGAAGCAGCCTGCCATGTGCTGAATCATCGGCACGATCGGGTTAAGCATTGCGCTGCTGTTGCCGTCCTGGCGAACTTCACCGTTGATGGTCAGGCGAATGCCGATGTCGGTCAGGTCAGCGAAGGTGCTGCCGGACACGAATGGAGCAATCACCGCCGCGCCGTCGAACGACTTGGCGATTTCCCACGGCAGGCCTTTGGATTTCAGTTCAGCCTGCTTGTCACGCAGGGTCAGGTCCAGGGCCGGGGCGAAGCCAGAGATCGCATCGAGCACTTCTTCACGACTCGGCTTGGTCGACAACGGCTTGCCGATCAACACAGCAATTTCCGCCTCGTAATGCACTGAACCGCGCTCGGTCGGAATGCTGAAACCGCCTTCCAGCGGGACCACGCAACTGCCCGGCTTGATGAACAACAGCGGCTCGGTAGGAACCGGGTTGTCCAGCTCCTTGGCATGTTCGGCGTAGTTGCGTCCGATGCACACGACTTTGCCCAGCGGGAAGTGAATACGCGTACCGTCGAGATACTGGTGCTGATAGCTCATGGACCGACTCCTGATTCGTAGCGCTTAAGTTCGAAAGTCAAACTGCAAAGATCTTGCCCGGGTTCATGATGCCATTCGGATCGAACACTGCCTTGACGGCTTTCATGTACTCGATCTCGACCGGAGAACGGCTGTAGGTCAAGTAATCCCGCTTGGTCATGCCCACGCCGTGCTCGGCGGAAATCGAACCGTTGTACTTCTCGACGGTTTCGAACACCCATTTGTTCACGGTCGCACACTTGGCGAAGAACTCGTCCTTGCTCAGGTTTTCCGGTTTGAGGATGTTCAGGTGCAGATTGCCGTCGCCGATGTGGCCGAACCAGACGATTTCGAAGTCCGGGTAATGTTCGCCGACGATCGCGTCGATTTCCTTGAGGAACGCCGGGACTTTCGAGACGGTGACCGAAATGTCGTTCTTGTACGGCGTCCAGTGGGAGATGGTTTCGGAGATGTATTCGCGCAGCTTCCAGAGGTTCTGCAGTTGGGTTTCGCTCTGGCTCATCACGCCGTCCAGCACCCAGCCCTGCTCAACGCAATGCTCGAAGGTTTCCAGGGCGTGGTTGGCCACCTCTTCAGTGGTCGCTTCGAATTCCAGCAGCGCGTAGAACGGGCAATCGGTTTCGAACGGGGCCGGTACATCACCGCGGGCCATGATCTTGGCCAGTGCCTTGTCGGAGAAGAATTCAAACGCGGTCAGGTCGAGCTTGCCTTGAAACGCGTGCAGAACCGGCATGATCGAGTCGAAATCCGCCGTGCCGAGAACCATCGCAGTGAGGTTTTTCGGGGCCCGATCGAGGCGCATGGTTGCTTCAACCACAAAACCAAGCGTGCCTTCAGCACCAATAAACAACTGGCGCATGTCGTAACCGGTGGCGTTCTTGATCAGGTCGCGGTTCAGCTCCAGCAGATCGCCCTTGCCCGTGACGACCTTCATGCCAGCCACCCAGTTGCGGGTCATGCCGTAGCGAATCACCTTGATCCCGCCGGCATTGGTGCCGATATTGCCGCCAATCTGGCTCGAACCTGCCGAAGCGAAGTCCACCGGGTAGTACAGGCCGTTCTCTTCGGCAACGTTCTGCAGGTGTTCGGTCACCACGCCTGGCTGGCAAACCGCGGTGCGGTCGGTCAGGTTCACGTCGAGGATCTGGTTCATATAGTCGAACGACACGACCACTTCGCCATTCGCGGCCACTGCCGCAGCGGAAAGCCCGGTACGACCACCGGACGGTACCAGCGCCACCTTGCGCTCATTGGCCCAACGGACAATGGCCTGAACCTGTTCGGTGGTCTTGGGAAACACGATGGCAGTCGGGGCCGGGGCGAAATGCTTGGTCCAATCCTTACCGTAAGCATTCAGGGAGTCGGCATCGGTCAGCACCTTGCCAGGCTCAACCAGGGTCTTCAGCTCATCAATCAGGGCAGGATTGGTCATCGACAGAACTCTCGAACAATTCATGGTCATCCTGAGAACGCTTCACGTCGCAGGAATGAGTGTTTAGCGGGGTGCATATGCTAGCATACCGACCCCGCAGGGTAGTGCCCAACGGCCATTCTGCGGTGACGGCATTGTTGCCGTCCGGGTCAGCATTCTGTGCCCTGTTTTATACGTACGTTCCTCTTTTGACGAGTGGCTGTTGCCGTCAAGCAAGGCGCCGCGACGAGTCATAGCTGGCTATGGCGAGGAGCGGCAACGCAGCATGACGTCAACAGACGCCGTCAAAAAGGAACAGTACGTATAGGACAGGGCACCCTGACTACTTCCTGCCAATTTTCTCCGGGATACAGGTTTACGCAGATGAGCAAGACTTCTCTCGATAAGAGCAAGATCAAGTTCCTTCTTCTCGAAGGCGTCCACCAATCGGCTGTCGACGTTCTCAAGTCGGCGGGCTACACCAGCATCGAGTACCTCACGGGTTCTCTGCCGGAAGCCCAGCTGAAGGAAAAGATCGCTGATGCGCACTTCATCGGCATTCGCTCCCGTACTCAACTGACCGAAGAGATCTTCGATCACGCGAAGAAGCTCGTGGCTGTCGGTTGTTTCTGCATCGGCACCAACCAGGTCGATCTGAACGCAGCTCGCGAACGCGGCATCGCGGTGTTCAACGCCCCGTACTCCAACACCCGTTCCGTTGCCGAGCTGGTGCTGGCCGAAGCGATCCTGTTGCTGCGCGGCATCCCTGAGAAAAACGCTTCCTGCCACCGTGGCGGCTGGATCAAGAGCGCGGCCAACTCCTTCGAAATCCGGGGCAAGAAGCTGGGTATTGTCGGTTACGGATCGATCGGTACTCAACTGTCGGTCCTGGCTGAAGGCCTGGGCATGAAGGTGTACTTCTACGACACCGTGACCAAGCTGCCATTGGGCAACGCAACGCAAGTTGCCAGCCTGACCGAACTGCTGGGCATGTCCGACATCGTCACCTTGCACGTTCCAGAAACCGCTGCGACCCAGTGGATGATCGGCGAGAAGGAAATCCGCGCCATCAAGAAGGGCGGCATCCTGATCAACGCGGCTCGCGGTACCGTGGTCGAGCTCGACGCACTGGCGGACGCGATCAAGGACAAGCACCTGATCGGCGCGGCTATCGATGTATTCCCGGTGGAGCCTCGCTCCAACGACGAAGAGTTCGAAAGCCCGCTGCGTGGCCTGGACAACGTGATCCTGACCCCGCACATCGGTGGCTCCACCGCAGAGGCGCAAGCCAACATCGGTCTGGAAGTCGCTGAGAAACTGGTGAAGTACAGCGACAACGGCACCTCGGTATCGTCCGTCAACTTCCCGGAAGTGGCCCTGCCGGCTCACCCTGGCAAGCACCGCCTGCTGCACATCCACGAGAACATTCCGGGTGTGATGAGCGAGATCAACAAGGTCTTCGCCGAAAACGGCATCAACATTTCCGGTCAGTTCTTGCAGACCAACGAGAAAGTCGGTTACGTCGTGATCGACGTCGATGCAGACTACTCGGAAATCGCCCAAGAGAAACTGCAGCACATCAACGGCACCATTCGTTGCCGTGTGTTGTTCTGATAGTGACTTGAGTGACAAAAAAGGGAGCTCCTCGGAGCTCCCTTTTTCATGCCTGTGAAAAAGTTACTTCACAGTCACGGTGATCTTCTTCGACACGATTGGCGGATCGAACGGCATGTGGCCGCTGTCACCCAGTTCCAGCTGCAAGGTGTGCTTGCCCGGTGCCAGTTTGATCTCGGCCTGGGTTTGCGCCTTGCCGAAGTGCATGTGGTTGGCGTCCAGCGGAATCGGTGCGCCGGCGGCTGGTAGTTTGTCGACGTCGATCAGCAAATGGTGGTGACCGGTGTTTTTGGTAACGTCACCGGCAGGGGCAAGGGACACGTCCTTGACGCCGAACTTGACGGTGAAGGTTTCCGGGACGGTGGCGCCGTCTTCGGGAGATACGATAAACACTTCTGCACCCTTGGGGGCCGGAGTCGCAGCCATTGCCATCATCGAAGCACTCAACAACAGGCCGGCGAATGCTGCTCGTGACATAAAGGTTTTCATTCTCTTCTCCAGTTTTTTCGTAAAATCCGTGCAGTCATGACAACTTCATGACCATTTGTTGTCGAAGGCACTCGACAACCATAGCAAAGCGAGCCAAACCAAAGACTCGCGATAATGAATTCAAGGAGTGACCATGCGCTTGTTGCCTGGCCTGATCTGCCTGTTACCTCTTCTGAGCCCGCTGGCTCATGCCGAACTGATTGACGACGTGAACGACCGCGGCGAATTGCGCATTGCCCTTGAGGCTAATACACCGCCCTTCAATTTCAAGGATGACGGCAAACTAACAGGCTTTGAAGTCGAATTGGGTCAGCTGCTGGCGAATGAGCTGGACGTGCGTGCCGATTTCGTCGTCGTCGACTCCAACGATCTGTTGCCCGGCGTCGAGAGCGGCAAGTACGACGTCGCCATCAATCACATAGCAGTGACCCCGGAACTCAAGGATCGTTTCGACTTCAGCGAACCTTACAGTTACGCCAAAGCGGATTTGATCGCGCAGAAAGAAGAAGAGCCGCGCTCGATGCTGCTGGTGCAGACACTGGCGCAGGAGAAGCCCAAAGCAGCTGCGCCGGTGAGCCTGGCGATTCCGTTTCAGAAGGGAAATCCGGCGTTTCATGCCAGCCTGGAGAATGCACTGGCGCGGATCAAGGCCGATGGACGACTGGAGGCGTTGTCACAGAAGTGGTTGGAGTCGGACACGAGCGTCGCGCCGAAGCCATAATTTCAGACTGATGCGCACCACTGTAGGAGTGAGCCTGCTCGCGATAGCGGTCTGTCATCCAACATCTTTGTTGACTGACATGGCCTCATCGCGGGCAAGCCCGCTCCCACAGGGTATGTTGTGATTACTGGTCCTGCGCGGCCAGAGCTTGCGCCGCATGTGGCAATTCCAGCTCGCTGAAGACCTGAACGCCATGGCGCTTCAGCAACGCGGCCGTCACCCCTTCGCCACTGACCTTCACCCCACTGAACGTCCCGTCATAAGTCAGCAAATTCCCACAGGACGGGCTGTTCGCTTTTAGCACGGCAATACGGATACCGTGCTTTTGCACCAGCTCCAGCGCCTGATAGGCCCCGGACAAAAACTGCGCGCCGACGTCCTCGCCCTCGGTGGTGATGACCGACACTTGTCCATCGAGCACTTGAGCGCCCTGTCCGCCCGGGATTTCCGCCGCCGCCCTCGGGGTCGGCAATCCTCCGGCGACTTCCGGACACAAGGGTACGACCCGACCTTCGTCGATCCATTGTTGAAGCTGATCGAAAGGCCCGCTGGCGCCGCCGTCATAACGAACCCGGTGACCCAGCAGGCAACGGCTTACCAGTATCTTTTGCATGATTAGAAAGGCTCGTTGCCGCGACGTCGGAACCAGCCCGTCAAAGACAGGCGATTTCGGGTGGCGGGCATCACTTCGTGAGGGACTTCACCCGACAGGAACACCACCAGGCATCCGCCGACCGGCACCACATCGTGTTCGGTGCCTCCATTCAGGTACATGCGCAACTGACCGCCGTGCTCTGGCAGCCAGGCGTCATTCAAGTAGACCACCGCCGAGACCATGCGGCGATCATCGTCGCGAAAGCGATCCACGTGCCGGAGGTAGAAAGCACCGGGCGGGTACAGCGCGAAATGGCTTTCGAAGTCTTCCAGCCCCAGGTACAGGCCCCGATTCAACGCTTCGCGCAGGCTGTCCATCAACTGCAAATAGCTGTCGCACGCCAATGCCTGACCGGGCTCGATCCACTGGATACGGTCACCCCTGATGCCCTCGCGAATCTCCGATGTCGGTCCGCGACCCACGGCTGCCGGGGCCAATTCACCTTCGGCCGCACGTTTATGGCACTCAGCCGCCAGTTCCCGGGTCAGACCCAGAGGCAGGAAAATATTCTGCTGTGACCAACCCTGTGTAGCCAGGTCGTCGACGATACGTAACAGCAGCGGATGATCAGAGGGTATTTGCATGGCGCGCATAGTATTCCTGTGCCTGCAAATCCGACAGAGCCGCGCAGCGGCTTGATACGAATTCTCGACAAGTCCGGATACCACACGGAGAATAGTCGCCTGCTGACAGGAGTCCCTATGCGCCGTTTGCTTTTCTCACTGTTGATGTTCTGCGTAATGCCCGCCTGGGCAGACGGCCACGATCAGCTGTACAAGGTCGCCGGCTGGCCGGAACAACGCGCGCACTTTAACGACGCCCTCTCGGCCGCCCAGCAGCGTTACCAGAACAGCCTGCCACCGGCGGTGTTTCAGGCATTGGTCAACAACAGCAATCAGCGTTTCGCCCCCCAGGCTGTCGATCAGCGCGCAGAGGCACAACTGCGCAAGGTGCTGGCCGATCCCAAGCCCGCGCTAACCTTTTTCCAGTCGCCGCTGGGCAAGAAAATCGTCGCCGCCGAGTTACTCGCGACCCGTCGTGATCAACTGGCAAAAAACGCCAAGGGTTTACCGAAAATCGAGGCCAGCGACAGCCGCTTGCTCATCATCGGCCACCTGGCTCAGGCACTGCCCGCCCGCGAAGCCGGCGCCGAGGTCAGCCTGGCAATTGCCGGTGTCGCGGCCGACAGTCTGAGTTCGATGATTCCGGGTTTGCTCGGTGGCGGTCAGGCTCAAGGCATGTTGAATGGTCAGCGCCAGCGCTTGATGGAACAAATTGGCAGCGACCTGAACAACACGCTGCTCTACGTTTATCGCGACCTGTCGGATAACGAACTGGAAGAGTTCGCCACCTTTGCCGAGTCTGCTGAAGGCAAGGCTTACTATCAGGCGGCGCTGGCGGCGATTCGGGCGGGGTTGGCGGTGGGGCAGAATCCTTAGCATCCAGGTCAATAATCTTCGAGTGCCTATTAGGGCCCCATCGCGGGCAAGCCCGCTCCCACAGGTCATGCGTCAATTTTGAAAATTGCGCAAATGCTGTGGGAGCGGGCTTGCCCGCGATGGGGCCATCAAATCCACTATAGATTCCTGCCCTTGATCCGCTTCGTCAAAAACCCGAAATACTCTGCTCTCAATGCCAGCGTCTCATTCGCCAGGTGATGCCGCGCCTGCGGCAACATCAACACCTGCGGCCGATCGAACTTGGCCTTCAGTACCCCAAGGTTGTGTTCCCAATCCACCGTCATGTCCGCCTGCCCCTGCACAATCAGTGGCCGACGCAGGCTGCTGGGTGCCGCCTCGATACGCTTGATCCAGCGCGCCAACGCACCCACCCAAGCGGTCGGCAGACGTAGCGGTTGCAGCGGATCGGCTTGCAGGAAGGGTAAGAAATCCGGGTCGTTGGAGTTTTCGCTGAAGCGCCGGGCGATGGCTTTAACGAAGGGTCTGAGCAGGTAGTAACTCAATTGCGACCAGCCCCAGGCGCGCGGCCGAACCAGCGGCGACAGCAGGATTACCTGGCCCTGCGCCGGGCTGTCAGCACCCTGATTGAGCACATGATCGATCACGATCGCTCCTCCCGTGCTTTGCCCGCACAGGTGCCACGGCTGCGGCATATCAAGGGACAGCGCCTCCGCGAAAAGCCCTTGCAGCGTGTCCTGGTACTCCGAAAAATCCATGATGCTCGCCCGCTCGCCACTGGACAGGCCATGCCCCGGCAAATCGCAGGCAATCACCGCGAAGCCCTGATCCAGCGCCCACTCGATCACATGCCGATACAGCCCAGTGTGATCGTAGAAACCGTGAAACAGAAACAGCGTCGCCTTCGCCCGTGCTGGCCACCAGAACTGGCTGACCACCTGATACCCATCGACCGCAAAACGGCCCAAGCCACTGCGCAGTTCCCGCCCCGGGAAATCGAGGCCATAAAAACGCTGATAGGCCAGCGCTTCCACCGACAACGGCTGACCCTCGGCCAATGGCCGCAGGCTGTCGCGCAAATGATCGGGGGCGAAAGTGGCAGACATGAGTAATTCCAGCAGGTGAAACGGACTTTATGGGGCTGCGATATTCATCTGTCGCGGCAAGCATGGCAAGCTAGCCGACCTCTAAGGATGATACCCATGCGCCCGGTCTACCGCACCACACTGTTCGCCAGCTTGCTCGCCCTCGTGTGTGCCGCCGTGTTGTGGGCTGCCTACGACTGGTTTCAGGGGCGCTACCTGCGTGCGTTCAGCGAGCACACCGCCGTGTTCTCCGGCGACCCGCTGCGCCTGCCTGACGACCTCGCCGGTCCCGGCGCCATTCGCCTGGTGCACTTCTGGGACCCGGCCTGCCCCTGCAACGTCGGCAATCAACAGCACCTCACCGAACTGGTGGCTCGCTATGTGCCGCAAGGTGTCGAATTTTACTCGGTGCAAAAGCCCGGCAGTCACGGCCAGTTACCGAGCACATTGAGCAGCCTCAAGACCATCACCGTGCTGCCCGGCTCCGAACAGATCCCCGCCAGCCCGGCCGTGGCGATCTGGGATCGCACCGGCAAGCTGGCGTATTTCGGCCCCTACAGCGAAGGCCTGACGTGCAATTCAAGTAACAGCTTCATCGAACCGATTCTCCAGGCATTGAACGAAGGCCGCCCGGTGAGTGCCACGCACACACTGGCGGTGGGGTGTTACTGCCCATGGCCGGTCGATACACCGAAGTAGGGACAAACCAGGCAACACGAATCCCTCCTACGGGCGATGGGCCTATTCAGTAAGCCGTGTTAAACAGTGACGCCAGGGAATAGCTGCCACTAATAACAAGAACAAGGAACCACCATGAAACGTCTCCTGACTGCCCTCGTCCTGCTCATAGTCGTGCTTGCCGCGGGCGCTGGCTGGTACGTCTACAGCAAGCAGCCGACACGCCAGGGCATGGTTGAACTGCAACACCTGCAGGGTTCAGTCACCGTGCGTTACGACGAGCGCGGCATCCCGCACATCCGCGCTGAAAATGAAAAAGACCTCTACCGCGCGCTCGGCTATGTGCATGCACAGGACCGTCTGTTCCAGATGGAAATCCTGCGCCGACTCGCCCGTGGCGAACTGGCTGAGGTGCTCGGCCCGAAACTGCTCGATACCGACAAGCTGATGCGCAGCCTGCGTATTCGCGAACGCGCCGAAACCTACCTCGCCAACCTGGATAAACAGTCACCGGCGTTCATTGCCATGCAGGCCTATCTGGACGGAATCAACCAGTATCAGGACACCCATGCGAAACCTGCAGAGTTCGACGTGCTGGGCATTCAAAAGCGTCCGTTCACAGCCCAGGACACCATCAGCATCGCCGGCTACATGGCGTACAGCTTTGCCGTCGCGTTTCGCACCGAACCCTTGCTGACCTATGTGCGCGATCAACTCGGGCCCAATTACCTGAACGTATTCGACCTCGACTGGCAGCCCAAAGGCGTGCTGGCTAACAGTCACGGTGGCGCGGCGCCGGCCCTTGGCAGCGCGGACTGGAAAGACCTCAACACTCTCGCCCGCTTGAGCGAACAAGCACTGGCCGATAACGGTTTGCCTCAGTTCGAGGGCAGTAACGCCTGGGTCGTCGCCGGCAACCGCACCAAAAGCGGCAAACCGTTACTGGCAGGTGATCCGCACATCCGCTTCTCCGCGCCGTCGGTGTGGTACGAGGCGCAACTCTCGGCGCCCGGTTTCGACCTCTACGGTCACTATCAGGCCTTGATGCCATTTGCTTCGCTGGGGATGAACCGCGATTTCGGCTGGAGCATCACCATGTTCCAGAACGATGACATGGACCTGATCGCCGAGAAGGTCAATCCGGACAACCCCAATCAGGTCTGGTATCGCGGCAAATGGGTCGACATGGTAACCAGCGAACAACAGATCGCCGTAAAGGGTCAGGCGCCGGTTACCCTGGTGCTGCGCCAGTCGCCCCACGGTCCGATCGTCAACGATGCCCTGGGCGCCAGCGTCGGCAAAACCCCGATTGCCATGTGGTGGGGATTCCTGGAAAGCCAGAACCCGATCCTCGAAGGCTTCTACCAGCTCAACCGCGCCGACACCCTGGCCAAGGCACGCAGTGCCGCTGCCAAGATCCAGGCACCCGGCCTGAACGTTGTGTGGGCCAATGCCAAGGGCGACATCGGTTGGTGGGCAGCGGCGCAACTGCCCAAGCGACCTGCCGGTGTGAACGGCAATTTCATTCTCGACGGCAGCACCGCCGAGTCGGACAAGGATGGTTTTTACCCGTTCAGCGCCAACCCGCAGGAAGAAAACCCGGCGCGCGGCTACATCGTCTCCGCCAACTTCCAGCCCGTATCACCGACCGGCATGGAGATTCCCGGCTACTACAACCTGCCCGACCGTGGGCAGCAGCTCAATCGCCAGCTCAGCGACAAAGCCATCAAGTGGGATCTGGACACCAGCCAGAAGCTGCAGCTGGGCACCACCACCGGCTACGGTCCGCGACTGTTGGCGCCGTTGCTGCCGGTGTTGCGTGAAGTCGTGAGTAGTCCCGCCGAACTCAAGTTGGTGGAGCAACTGGCGCAGTGGAAAGGCGATTACCCGCTCGATTCCACCAGTGCCACGCTGTTCAACCAGTTCCTGTTCAACCTCGCTGACGCGGCGATGCACGACGAGCTGGGAGACGCTTTCTTCGAAACTCTGCTCTCGACTCGGGTGATCGATGCCGCACTGCCGCGCCTGGCCGCGACTGCCGACTCGCCGTGGTGGGACAACCGCACCACCCTCGGCAAGGAAACCCGCGCCGACACGGTCAAGACGGCGTGGCAGGCGAGCCTTGCACACCTCAACACGACCCTCGGCACGGATGTCACGCAATGGCAGTGGGGCAAGGCGCACACGCTGACTCACGGGCATCCCCTGGGGCAGCAGAAACCCCTGGACCGGATCTTCAATGTCGGCCCGTTCGCAGCACCGGGCAGCCATGAAGTGCCGAACAATCTTTCGGCCAAGATTGGGCCGGCGCCCTGGCCGGTCACTTATGGTCCCTCGACCCGCCGGCTGATCGACTTCGCCGACCCGGCCCACAGCCTGACCATCAACCCGGTCGGCCAGAGCGGCGTGCCGTTCGATGGTCATTATGAGGATCAGGCTGAAGCGTACATCGAAGGGCTCTACTTCCAGGCCCATCTCAGTGATGAGGAAGTGACGGCGAATACGCGCAGTACGCTGAAGCTGTTGCCGGCGCGGGGTGCCCAGTAAAACCTTCGGACTGGACTGGCCCCATCGCTAGCAGGCTAGCTCCCACAATGGAACTGCGCGCACCGAACCAAATGTGGGGGCCAGCCTGCTAGCGATGGGGCCCATATGAACAACACACATTCCGGATCAAACCATCGCCGCAAAATTCAACCTGAACTGCTGCGGCGTTACCCCAAGCCGACGATTGAACACACTGCGCATGTGTTGTGCATCGCGGAAACCGCACTGATACGCCACTGTCTTGAGTGGCGAAGCGGTGCTTTCGAGCATCACCCGTGCTGCATCCACCCTCGCCCGCTCGACAAACTCCGCCGGGGTGATTTTTGCTTCCTTGGCAAACACCCGGGAAAAGTTGCGGGCGCTCATGTTGGCGGCATTGGCCAGGTCGGCTAGGGTCAGATCGCCATTGAGATTTGCCAGAACGTAAAGCTGAACCAATGCCACCGCCGACGTCGGTTCAGCGTGCGGGGTCAGGAACGGGCTGAATTGCGATTGCCCGCCCGAGCGCTGCGTGAACACCACCAGTCGCTTCGCCACGCTCAACGCGACTTCCGGGCCGTGATCCTGGGCCAGCAGATACAGCGACAAATCGATCCCTGCCGTGACCCCTGCCGACGTAAAGAGCTCGGCGTCCTGCACGTAAAGACGATCGGCGTCCACCTGTGTCGACGGATACAACGCAGCCAATGCCGCCGCATCGCCCCAATGCGTCGTCACGGTCCGCCTCTCCAGCAACCCTGCCCGGGCGAGCATGAAGGCGCCGTTGCAGATCGAACCAAAGCGTTTCGCCCGCGCGCAGGCGTCACGCAGCCAGGCATCGAAAGTCGGGCTGAAATTCATGAAGGGCAACTGCGGCCCACCGGCCACCAGCAACAGGTCGTAAGCTTCCAGCGCCTCGCTGAAATGGCGATGGGCATTGAGCGACAAGCCGTTGGAACAAGGCATAACCCCGCGCTCGACGCCGATGACATCCAGCCGATAGTGATCCTGAGGAGGCAGGAAACGATTGGCCTCGGAAAACACATCCATGGGGCCGGTAACGTCCAGCGACTGAACACCGGCGAATACCACGATGGCAACGGTTTTACTCATGTCTCAAAATGCCTCTGAAGAACACGTATACCTGTGGCGAGGGAGCTTGCTCCCGCTCGACTGCGTAGCAGTCGCAAAACCGTAGGATGCGGTATGCCTGGCAGAATTCCATTGCATTTCTTTTGTGGCTGCTTCGCAGCCAAGCGGGAGCAAGCTCCCTCGCCACAAAAAGCGCTCTGACTGCGACTCACCGTAGCCAATCCACGCCTGACAAGCGAGGTTGGCGCGATATGCATGCTCATTGGCAAGGATCGCAGCCATGCATCGATTGTCCGCTCAGGGGGGCGGGAACAGACTTGTTCCATCAGCGCCGCCACGGCGTTCCCCACGAGGAAAGCACCCATGAGCAGCATCATCGCCGGTATCAAAATCCCCGACAGCGCATTCGCCAGGGCCACTACCGAGTACATCCGCGACGTCGAATCCGACTTGCTGTACCACCACTCCCGCCGGGTGTTTTTATTTGGCGCCCTGAGCGGTGAACGCAAGCAGCTTGAATACAATCCCGAGCTGCTTTACGTCGGCGCGATGTTCCATGATCTGGGATTGGTGGAAGGTCATCGCACTGACGATGAACGCTTTGAAGTCGACAGCGCCAACGCCGCCAAGGCATTCCTGAAACCTTACGGTCTTTCGGATGACGATATCGAACAAGTGTGGCTGTCGATTGCCCTGCACACCACACCGGGCGTGCCGCAACACTTGCGGCCCAACGTGGCGCTGGTCACTGCCGGGGTCGAGATGGATGTGCTGGGTATCGACTACGCGGCGTTTTCCAACGGGCAGCGAGAGGCAGTGGTGCATGCGCATCCACGGGGTGACGGGTTCAAGGAGTGCATCCTGTGCGCCTTCGCCAACGGCTTCAAACACAAACCGGACACGACGTTCGGCACCGTGAACGCGGACGTGCTGGTGGACAGTGAGCCGGGCTTCAAGCCGATGAACTTTGTCGAGATTATTCGCAAGTCGCCTTGGGTTTCCTGACTGTTGAAAAACCTGTGGGAGCGGGCAAGCCCGCTCCCACATGGTTTTAGGGTTAACCACAAGATCGTGGTCAACCCGACGTCAGACTCAAACCGCTTCCGGTGCCTGCGCGCGACGCACGTCCGGTTGCTTCCACGAATCCGCAGCACTTTCTTCGATCGCTTGCTGAATCGCCTTCTTGCGCGACTCTTCGGCACGGCGGCTGAAGAACCAGACCAGGAACGTCACCAGCGACACCGCCAGCAGAATCAGGCTGGCCACGGCGTTGATCTCAGGCTTCACGCCCAGACGCACCGCCGAGAACACTTCCATCGGCAAGGTCGTCGAGCCCGGGCCGGACACGAAGCTCGCCAACACCAGGTCATCCAGCGACAACGCGAAGGACATCATGCCGCCCGCCGCCAGCGAAGGCGCGATCATAGGGATGGTGATCAGGAAGAACACCTTCCATGGCCGCGCCCCCAGGTCCATGGCTGCCTCTTCGATGGACAGGTCCAGCTCACGCAAGCGCGCCGACACCACGACCGCCACGTACGCCGCACAGAACGTCGTGTGGGCAATCCAGATGGTGACGATGCCGCGCTCCTGCGGCCAGCCGATCATCTGCGCCATCGCCACGAACAGCAGCAACAGCGACAGACCGGTGATCACCTCAGGCATTACCAGCGGCGCGGTGACCAGGCCACCGAACAGCGTGCGACCCTTGAAGTGGGTGATACGGGTCAGCACGAAAGCTGCCAGTGTACCCAGCGCGACTGCCGCAATCGCCGTGTAGCAGGCGATTTCCAGCGAGCGCAGCACCGAGCCCATCAGTTGGGTGTTATCCATCAGGCCGACGTACCACTTGATCGACCAGCCGCCCCACACCGTCACCAGTTTGGAAGCGTTGAACGAGTAGATCACCAGGATCAGCATCGGCGCGTAGATGAACAGCAGACCCACTACCAACATGAAGCTTGAGAAACGGAAGCGCTTCATTCTTTGCCCTCCATTTCTTTGGCCTGGCTACGGTTGAACAGAATGATCGGCACAATCAGGATCGCCAGCATCACCACCGCCAGGGCAGACGCCACCGGCCAGTCACGGTTATTGAAGAACTCTTGCCAGAGCACTTTACCGATCATCAGGGTTTCCGGACCGCCCAGCAGTTCCGGGATCACGAACTCGCCCACGACGGGAATGAACACCAGCATGCAGCCAGCGACAATGCCGTTCTTGGACAGGGGAATGGTGATTTTCCAGAAGCTGTTGAAGGTGCTCGAACCGAGGTCGGACGCGGCTTCCAGCAGGCTGTTGTCGTGCTTCACCAGGTTGGCGTAGAGCGGCAGGATCATGAACGGCAGATAGGAATACACCACGCCGATATACACCGCGAGGTTGGTATTGAGGATCTGCAGCGGTTCATTGATCCAGCCCATGGTCATCAGGAAACCGTTGAGCAGACCGTTGTTGCTGAGGATGCCCATCCACGCATACACGCGAATCAGGATCGCGGTCCAGGTCGGCATCATGATCAGCAGCACCAGCACCGTTTGCATTTCTTTGCGGGCACTGGCGATGGCATAGGCCATTGGATAACCGATCAGCAGGCAGAGGACGGTGCTGATCAGCGCCATCTTCAACGAGCCCAGGTACGCGGCGATGTACAACTCGTCGTCGCCGAGCATCGCGTAGTTGCCCAGGTTGAGCAGCACCTGCAGCTTCTGGTCAACGAAGTTGTAGATCTCGGTGTACGGCGGGATGGCCACGTCGGCTTCGGCGAAGCTGATCTTCAGAACGATGAAGAACGGCAGCATGAAGAACAGGAACAGCCAAATGAACGGAACCCCGATGACCAACTGGCGGCCACCGGGAATTATTCGATTGAGGCGGCGTTTGAATTTGCGCATGTTCATGAGCGAAGCACCACGCCGCTGTCGTCTTCCCAGTACACGTAGACCTGATCACCCCAGGTCGGACGCTGGCCACGGCGTTCAGCATTCGCCACGAAGGACTGCACCAGCTTGCCGCTTGGCAATTCAACGTAGAACACCGAGTGACCGCCGAGGTAGGCGATGTCGTGGACCTTGCCGCTGGACCAGTTGTATTCGCAGGTCGGCATGTCTGCAGTAACCAGCAGTTTTTCCGGACGGATTGCGTAGGTGACCGACTTGTCCTGCACCGAGGTGCTGATGCCGTGGCCGACGTAGATTTTCCGGTCCAGGTCCTTGCAGGTAATGATCGCGTGACCTTCCGCGTCGTCGATTACTTCGCCTTCGAAGATGTTGACGTTGCCGATGAATTCGCAGACCAGGCGGCTGGTCGGGGTTTCATAGATGTCGATCGGGCTGCCGATCTGGGCGATCCAGCCCAAGTGCATGATCGCGATACGCTCGGCCATGGTCATGGCCTCTTCCTGGTCGTGGGTCACCATGACGCAGGTTACGCCGACGCGCTCGATGATCTCGACCAGCTCCAGCTGCATTTGCGAACGCAGCTTCTTGTCCAGCGCACCCATCGGTTCGTCGAGCAGCAACAGTTTCGGGCGCTTGGCCAGGGAACGGGCGAGTGCCACACGCTGACGCTGACCGCCGGACAATTGGTGCGGCTTGCGCTTGGCGTACTGGCTCATCTGTACCAGCTTGAGCATTTCAGCCACGCGAGCATCGACTTCAGCGGCGGGAATCTTGTCCTGCTTGAGGCCGAAGGCGATGTTCTGCGCCACGGTCATGTGCGGGAACAAGGCGTAGGACTGGAACATCATGTTGATCGGCCGCTCGTAAGGCGGCATGTCGGTGATGTCTACGCCATCGAGGAAAATGCGCCCCTCCGTAGGCCGCTCGAAACCTGCGAGCATGCGCAGTAACGTGGATTTGCCCGATCCCGAACCGCCGAGCAAGGCGAAAATCTCGCCTTTCTTGATCTCCAGGGACACATCGTCCACGGCAATCGTCTCGTCGAACTTCTTCGTGACCCGGTCGATTTTGACCAACACCTGTTTAGGTGTCTGGTCGCCCTCGAGGGCTTTCTTATAGGCGCCGGAGGCAACTGCCATTTACGAAACTCCCAGAAAAAAAGAGTGCAGTTCGCTCAAGGTGAGCCAACCTTGGATAGTTTGAGCCTTGAAGCTATTTACCCGACTTGACCTTGGTCCAGCTGCGGGTCATCAAACGTTGAATGTTTGGTGGTAACTCGATGGACACATAGGTCTTGTCGAGGACGGCTTGCGGTGGATAAACCGCTTCGTCGGTGCGAATGGATTGCTCCATCAGCTTGTCCGACCCCGGGTTAGGGTTGGCGTAGCCGACGTAATCACTGACCTGGGCGATCACCTCAGGTTTCAGCAGATAGTTGATGAATGCGTGAGCTTCCTTGACGTTGGACGAGTCCTTTGGAATCGCCAGCATGTCGAACCACAGCGCGCCACCTTCCTTCGGAATCGAGTAGGCGATGTTCACGCCTTTCTTCGCTTCGTCGGCGCGGTTCTTGGCCTGGAACATGTCGCCGGAGAAACCGATCGCGATGCAGATGTCGCCGTTGGCGAGGTCCCCAATGTATTTGGAAGAGTGGAAGTACGTGACGTACGGCCGCACAGCCAGCAACTTGGCTTCAGCCTTTTTGTAATCTTCGGGATTAGTGCTGTTGGCGTTCAGACCCATGTAGTTGAGGACCGTCGGCATCATTTCATCGGCGGAATCCAGGAAGGCTACACCGCAGCTTTGCAGCTTCTTGATGTTCTCCGGTTCGAACAACACGCCCCACGAATCGATCTTGTCGACGCCCAGCACTGCCTTGATCTTGTCGACGTTGTAACCGATGCCGTTAGTGCCCCACAGGTACGGCACGGCATACAGGTTGCCCGGATCGTTCTGTTCCAGGCGCTTGAGCAGCACCGGGTCGAGGTTCGAATAATTGGGCAGTTGGGACTTGTCGAGCTTCTGGAAAGCGCCGGCCTTGATCTGCTTGCCGAGGAAGTGGTTGGACGGCACAACGACGTCGTAACCGGTACGCCCGGCCAGCAATTTGCCTTCCAGGGTTTCGTTGGAATCGAAGACGTCATACACCGGTTTGATGCCGGTTTCTTTCTGGAAGTCCGCCAGGGTGGTCTGACCGATATAGTCCGACCAGTTATAAATATGCACCGTACCGGCAGCCTGGACACTGACAGCGAGTGTCAGTCCGGCACCAACCAGCAGGGCATTGCGCAACAAAGAAAAAATAGGCAAGTGGAGGTCCTCTAAAATTAGTTGGGCCCAAGTTGCCCCGTGTTACATGACAGCATTAGCAGCCCTGCAACAAAACCGGCGCGCAACTTACCCTCGAAAAACCGTTCCAGCAAAACTTTTATGCAGACCCTTGTAGGAGCAGCCGGTCGACGCTCGATTGCTCGCGATAGTCGTCAACGATAACGCGTGGTGCCTGACACCCCGCGGCGTTACGAATTTTTTCGCGAGCAAGCTCGCTCCTACAGGGTTATTACTTATTTACCCGATTTGATCTTGGTCCAGCTGCGGGTCAGGATCCGCTGCGTGGCGGCCGGCAAGTCGGCAATCGCGTACAACTTGGCCAGAACATCCGCTGGCGGATAAACGCCCGGGTCGCTGGTGATGTCTTTATCAACCAACGGTGTTGCCGCGGAGTTACCGTTCGGGAAGCGTACGGCGTTAGTGATTTCAGCCATGATTTCCGGCTTCATCAGGAAGGTCATGAACTTGTAGGCACCTTCGACGTTCTCGGCATCTTTAGGGATGGCGACCATGTCATAGAAGCTGCCGGCACCTTCTTTCGGAATGTTGTAGCTGACTTTCACCTTGTCGCCGGCTTCAGCCGCGCGGGACTTGGCCTGGTAGATGTCACCCGAGTAACCGATGGCTACGCAGATGTTGCCGTTGGCCAGGTCAGAGATGTACTTGGACGAGTGGAAGTAGCCAATCGAAGGACGGACTTTAAGGAACAGTGCTTCGGCTTCAGCCAATTGCTTCTTGTCCTGGCTGTCGGTCGGATAGCCCAGGTAGTGCAGCGCCACCGGAATCATCTCGGTTGGCGAATCGAGGACGCTGATCCCGCACGCTTTCAACTTGGCGGCGTTTTCAGGTTTGAAAATCAGGTCCCAGGAATTTGTAGGTGCATCAGCCCCCAGTGCAGCCTTGACCTTCTCGGCGTTGAAACCGATACCGATCGAACCCCACATGTACGGGAACGCGTGTTCGTTGCCCGGGTCACTGACCGATACCGCTTTGAGCAGATCCGGGTTCAGGTTTTTCCACAGAGGCAGTTTGGATTTGTCGAGTGTCTGATAGACGCCGGCCTTGATTTGCTTGGCCAGGAAGTTGTTCGACGGTACGACGATGTCGTAGCCGGACTTGCCTGCCAGCAACTTGGCTTCAAGGGTTTCGTTACTGTCGAATACGTCGTAGACCACCTTGATCCCCGACTCGGCTTCGAACTTCTTGACGGTATCCGGTGCGATGTAATCGGACCAGTTGTACACGTGCAGAACCTTGTCGTCCGCCTGAACTGCGCCTGCCATCACGCCCATCAGGGACATGGCGAGGAGGGTCTTGCCAGCTATCTTCATACCTAATGCCTTCATGGGTAATGCTCCAATTATTCTTTTTAACCACGTTCTTGTTAACCAAGAGCCAGCGGCCTTTCCTGGGCAACTAAAACAACGGGTAGTCTGGCAAGATACAAGGCAGGCTTTCAAGGAAAGACCCATCCTTTGTTTGCTCTGAGCGAAATGCGAATTTCGCACCCCGCTCAGAGCCTAGCACTTAGGCTTGCAACGCACTCAGGGTCAGGTCCAGACACTTGCGAGCCTTGGTCACCAGCTCATCGATTTCCGCCTTGGTAATAACCAGCGGCGGAGCAATGATCATGGTGTCGCCCACGGCGCGCATGATCAGGCCATTTTCGAAACAGAATGTCCGGCAAATCATACCGACGCCACGGCCTTCGTAACGCTTGCGAGTGGCCTTGTCCTGAACCAGTTCGATTGCCCCCAACAGCCCTACACCGCGCACTTCACCCACCAATGGGTGATCGCTCAGTTCCCTTAAGCGACTCTGCAAGTAAGGTGCCGTTTCTTCGTGAACGCGGTCGATAATTTTTTCGTCGCGCATGATGCGGATGTTTTCCAGCGCCACCGCAGCGGCCACCGGGTGACCGGAATAGGTGAAACCGTGGTTGAAATCGCCACCCTCGTTGAGCACCGCGACCACTTCGTCACGCACGATCAGGCCACCCATCGGGATGTAGCCCGACGTCAGGCCTTTGGCGATGGTCATCATGTCCGGCTTGAGGTCGTAGAAATCGGAACCGAACCACTCACCGGTGCGGCCGAAACCACAGATCACTTCGTCCGCCACGAACAGGATGTCGTACTTGGCGAGGATTTCCTTGATGCGCGGCCAGTAGGTGTCTGGCGGAATGATCACGCCACCGGCACCCTGGATCGGCTCGGCAATAAAGGCACCGACGTTATCAACGCCGATTTCCAGAATCTTTTCTTCCAGCTGATTGGCGGCCCATACACCAAACTCTTCCGGCGTCATGTCCCCGCCTTCAGCAAACCAGTAAGGCTGGGCGATGTGGACAATGCCCGGGATCGGCAAGTCGCCTTGTTCGTGCATGTAGGTCATGCCACCCAGGCTCGCGCCGGCCACGGTGGAACCGTGATAACCGTTCTTGCGGCTGATGATGACTTTCTTTTGCGGCTGCCCCTTGATTGCCCAATAGTGACGAACCATACGCAGCATGGTGTCGTTACCTTCGGAACCGGAACCGGTGAAGAACACGTGATTCATGCCTTCAGGCGCGATGTCGGCGATGGCCTTGGCCAGCTCCAGCACAGGCGGGTGAGCGGTCTGGAAAAACAGGTTGTAGTAAGGCAGTTCGCGCATTTGCTTGCTGGCGGCATCGGCCAGTTCATCGCGACCGTAGCCGATGGCGACACACCACAGGCCGGCCATGCCGTCGAGGATCTTGTTGCCTTCACTGTCCCAGAGGTAAACGCCCTTCGCGCTGGTGATGATGCGCGGGCCTTTCTCTTTCAGTTGCTTGAAGTCACTGAATGGGGCCAGGTGGTGGTCGTTGCTCAGTGCTTGCCACTCACGGGTTTGCGGATTGTTATTGGTCATGCGAATTCTCCTAAGTTTGCAGTGAAGGCGCGACTATTTCCTGTCGCGCCGCAGCGCATCAGACGGCGAAGAGCAGGAATTCCCGCTCCCACGAACTGATCACGCGCTTGAAGTTTTCATGCTCGGCCCGCTTGACCGCGACGTAGCCAGTGATGAATTTTTTGCCCAGGTATTTCTCGACAGTCGCGCTGTTTTCCATACGCTCCAGCGCGTCTTCGATGGTCAGTGGCAGGCGCAGGTTGCGGCGTTCATAGCCACGTCCTACCACCGGCGCACTCGGGTTCAGCCCCTCGACCATGCCGATATAACCGCAGAGCAGGCTCGCGGCGATCGCCAGGTACGGGTTGGCGTCAGCGCCCGGCAGGCGATTCTCCACCCGACGGTTCTGCGGACCGGCATCCGGAACCCGCAGGCCCACGGTACGGTTCTCTTCGCCCCACTCCACGTTCACCGGTGCCGAAGTGTCCGGCAGGAAGCGGCGGAACGAGTTGACGTTCGGCGCGAACAGCGGCAACAACTCGGGAATCAGCTTCTGCAAGCCACCGATGTGGTGCAGGAACAACTGGCTCATGGTCCCGTCTTCGTTGGAGAAGACGTTCTTGCCGGTTTCGATGTCGATGATGCTCTGGTGCAAGTGCATCGCACTGCCTGGCTCGCCGGTCATGGGCTTGGCCATGAAAGTCGCGGCCACGTCATGCTTGAGCGCGGCTTCGCGCATGGTGCGTTTGAACACCAGAATCTGGTCAGCCAGAGACAGGGCATCACCGTGACGGAAGTTGATTTCCATCTGCGCCGTGCCGTCCTCGTGGATCAGCGTGTCGAGGTCCAGCTCCTGCAGTTCGCACCAGTCGTAAACATCTTCGAACAGCGGATCGAATTCGTTGGCGGCTTCAATAGAGAACGACTGACGGCCGATTTCCGGGCGACCTGAACGCCCGATAGGCGGTTGCAACGGGTAGTCCGGGTCGTCACTGCGCTTGGTCAGGTAGAACTCCATCTCCGGCGCCACAATCGGCTGCCAGCCTCTGTCGGAATAGAGTTTGAGGACCTTCTTGAGCACGTTGCGCGGCGACAGCTCGATCGGATTGCCTTGCTTGTCATAGGTGTCGTGGATCACCTGGGCGGTCGGCTCGACGGCCCAAGGCACCAGGAACACCGCGTTCTGATCGGGGCGGCAGATCATGTCGATGTCCGCCGGGTCGAGCAGTTCGTAATAGATGTCGTCTTCGACATAGTCACCGGTCACGGTCTGCAATAGAACGCTCTCGGGCAGTCGCATGCCTTTTTCAGCAATGAACTTGTTGGTCGGCGAAATCTTGCCCCGGGTGATCCCGGTCAAGTCGGCGATCATGCATTCGACTTCTGTGATCTTGTGGTCTTTCAACCAATCGGTGAGCTGGTCGAGGTTGTTACTCATAAATGCCTCTAGGCTTTGAGTTTCCTGACTCTTGTAAGTCAGGCGATGTTTGACGCATCGGCGTCGCGTTGAAATGTGTGTCTGCGACAGGCTATCGTGCTTTTCCGTATCGCGCGGCAAATACCAGGCGTGCAGAATCGCCAGCGGTGCCCTGCATGAAAGCCGGGCCGCTATTGTGAATCGGATCTATATTGAATGAAGTAACCGTAATGGGGGTGCCATCAAAGCTGTCCAGAATATCGGACGGGAACAGCCGGTTCGTCATGGACGCAAGAATCATCGGCAGACCCGAAGCCGCTGAGGCTACGGCGCGGACGTTAATATCGCCACTGATGTGATAAGCATGCAGACCGATATGCGCAGAGCAGTCGGTGACGCCGATTAACGGCAGGCGAGACATGAAGCACCCCGGTATTATTGCTGTTATGGGTTTGATTCGAGCTTAGCCTTGTTCATTTTTTTACACAACACCCCCGTAAAAAATACAACACGGCCCGCTCCAGCCTGCGGACGCCAAGACGTCCAAAGGCCAAAAAACGCCCCAAAGTGCCTCAAAAATGCCTTTCGAGCGCTTTTTTAGGGCAAAAAAGGCCTCGCTTGACTTCGGCATGCCGTTCGGGTTGACTGAAACCCGAAGAGATCAATGATTGATATTTTTAACAACAAAGGTGTTGCATCATGTCGGTACCCCCGCGTGCCGTTCAGCTTAACGAAGCGAACGCGTTCCTTAAGGAACATCCTGAGGTTCTGTACGTTGACCTTCTGATTGCAGATATGAATGGTGTGGTGCGCGGCAAGCGCATTGAACGCACCAGTCTCCACAAGGTTTACGAGAAAGGCATCAACCTGCCGGCCTCTCTATTTGCTCTGGATATCAATGGCTCGACGGTGGAAAGCACCGGTCTGGGTCTGGACATCGGCGATGCTGACCGAATCTGCTATCCAATCCCTGACACCCTGTGCAACGAGCCTTGGCAGAAGCGCCCTACCGCGCAACTGTTAATGACCATGCACGAACTCGAAGGTGAACCTTTCTTCGCGGATCCCCGTGAAGTCCTGCGCCAGGTTGTTACCAAGTTTGACGAGATGGGTCTGACGATCTGTGCCGCATTCGAGCTTGAGTTCTACCTGATCGACCAGGAAAACGTTAACGGTCGCCCACAGCCTCCTCGTTCGCCGATCTCCGGCAAACGTCCGCACTCGACACAGGTCTACCTGATCGACGACCTCGACGAATACGTCGACTGCCTCCAGGACATTCTGGAAGGTGCGAAAGAGCAAGGCATCCCTGCCGACGCCATCGTCAAGGAAAGTGCTCCGGCGCAGTTCGAAGTGAACCTGCACCACGTGGCTGACCCGATCAAAGCGTGCGATTACGCTGTATTGCTCAAGCGCCTGATCAAGAACATCGCCTACGACCATGAGATGGATACCACCTTCATGGCCAAGCCTTATCCAGGCCAGGCGGGCAATGGTCTGCACGTCCACATCTCGATTCTTGATAAAGATGGCAAGAATATTTTTGCCAGCGAGGATCCCGAGCAGAACGCCGCACTGCGTCACGCGATCGGCGGTGTGCTCGAGACCCTACCGGCGCAGATGGCTTTCCTCTGCCCGAACGTCAACTCCTACCGTCGTTTCGGCGCACAGTTCTACGTGCCGAACTCGCCGTGCTGGGGCCTGGACAACCGTACCGTAGCGATTCGCGTACCGACCGGCTCGTCCGATGCCGTACGTATCGAACACCGCGTTGCGGGCGCCGATGCCAATCCGTATCTGTTGATGGCTTCGGTTCTGGCAGGCGTGCATCACGGCCTGACCAACAAGATCGAGCCGGGCGCGCCCGTAGAAGGCAACTCCTACGAGCAGAACGAGCAAAGCCTGCCGAACAACCTGCGTGATGCACTGCGCGAGCTGGACGACAGCGAAGTCATGGCCAAGTACATCGATCCGAAATACATCGATATCTTCGTGGCCTGTAAGGAAAGTGAGCTGGAGGAGTTCGAACACTCTATCTCCGACCTTGAATACAACTGGTACCTGCATACCGTTTAAGTGGTTGCAGCAAACAAGAACGCCGCCGGCCTCACAGCCAGCGGCGTTTTTTTATGGCCCTGTGGCGAGGGGATATGGAACATCTGCCCGCTCTGCGTACAATGCCCGCTGCCCCGCAGGAGGACTTCAATGACGCGCCCCGCCACCATCCGCAAACCCCGCGCACGCAGCCAGGCGCGGATCGATTCGATCCTCGACGCCGCACGTACGCTGCTGGCCGCCGAGGGCGTGGCCAGCTTGTCGATTTACAGCGTTGCCGATCGCGCAGAAATACCGCCCTCTTCCGTGTATCACTTCTTCGCCAGCGTCCCGGCCCTGCTCGAAGCGTTGACCGCGGACGTTCACGCCGCCTTCCGAGCCTGCCTGCAGGAGCCCATCGACCACCAGGCCCTCAACGGCTGGCGGGACCTGTCACGGCTGGTGGAACAACGCATGCTCGCGATCTACGACGAAGACGCCGCCGCGCGCCAGTTGATCCTCGCGCAACACGGCTTGACCGAAGTCACCCAGGCTGACCGTCAGCACGACATCGAACTCGGCGACCTGATGCACAAGCTGTTCGACCATCACTTCGAGCTGCCGAAGTTGCCGACCGATGTCGATGTGTTTGCACTGGCGATGGAGCTGGGGGATCGGGTGTATGCCCGCTCGGTGCAGCAGCATGGGCAGATCACCCCGCGCATGGCAGAGGAAGGGATGCGGGTGTTCGATGCGTATCTGGGGCTGTATTTGCCGCCGTATCTGCACAAGCGCGCTGTACTTGCCTGAAATTCATCCGCCCCACTGACCCCATCGCGAGCAGGCTCACTCCTACATTTGATCTCAGGCGAACACAACATTTGTGTTCGACAAAATCCCCTGTAGGAGTGAGCCTGCTCGCGATGGCCGCGCTGCCGATCTCACTGACTGCCGACACCCTTACAACTTGGCGATCGACACCTCGGTGGATTTAACGAACGCGATCACTTCGCTGCCGACCACCAGCTCCAGCTCTTTCACGGAGCGCGTGGTGATCACCGACGTGACAATGCCCGACGCTGTCTGCACGTCGATTTCCGACAGCACGTCACCCAGCACGATTTCCTTGATCGAGCCTTTGAACTGGTTACGAACGTTGATGGCTTTAATAGTCATGATGTTGATTCCTGTCAGTTGAGGTGAAATGTGAGTTATTGCGCCCAGCGCAGTTGCGTGGGCAATGGTGAAACGGGTTCCGGTTCCGGCGGTTCGCCGGGCAGTGCGAGCACACGATTGAGGACTTCGGTTTCCAGCGCCGCCAGCCGATGGGAACCGCGGACGCGAGGTCGCGGCAGTTCCACATGCAGGTCGAGGCCGACTTCACCGTCTTCGATCAGGATCACTCGATCGGCAATCGCCACCGCTTCACTGACGTCATGGGTGACGAGCAGCACAGTGAATCCATGCTTCTGCCAGAGCCGCTCGATCAGTTGCTGCATTTCAATTCGCGTCAGCGCATCCAGTGCGCCCAGGGGTTCGTCCAGCAACAGCAAACGCGGTTGATGGATCAGCGCACGGGCCAGCGCCACACGTTGCTTCTGTCCACCGGACAGGGCCGCCGGCCACTCATTGGCGCGGTCCGCCAGGCCCACCGACTCCAGGGCTTCCAGTGCCTGCGGCCGCCAGTTGCCCGTCAGCCCGAGGCCGACGTTATCGATCACCTTTCTCCATGGCAGCAGACGCGCTTCCTGGAACATCAATCGGGTGTCTTCCCGTGCATCGCTCAGCGGTGCGGAGCCTGCCAGCAGCTCACCACCGGTAGGCTTGTCGAGACCGGCGAGCAGTCGCAGCAAGGTGCTTTTACCGCAGCCGCTGCGACCGACCACGGCCACAAACTGACCTGCCGGTATGTGCAGGTCGATCTCGCGCAATACTTGCCGCGAACCGAAGGTTTTCTGCAGCTTGCGCACCGCCAGCGGAATACCGCGCAGCAGGCGTGGAGGTTGTTGAGCAGTCATGCGGCGCCTCCTTTATGGACCTGATAGGCCGGGTGCCAGCGTAGCCAGACACGCTCAAGTCCACGGGCCGAGAGGTCAGCGAGCTTGCCAAGCACCGCGTACAACAGAATCGCCAGCACCACCACGTCAGTCTGCAAGAATTCCCGGGCATTCATGGCCAGGTAGCCAATACCGGAGCTGGCGGAAATGGTTTCTGCCACGATCAACGTCAACCACATGAAGCCCAGGGCGAAGCGCACGCCGACCAGAATCGAAGGCAATGCGCCCGGCAGGATCACCTGGCGGAACAGACTGAAACCCGACAAGCCATAACTGCGCGCCATCTCCACCAGCGCCGGGTCGACATTGCGGATACCGTGATAGGTGTTGAGGTAGATCGGGAACAACGTGCCCAATGCCACCAGGAAAATCTTCGCCGACTCGTCAATGCCGAACCACAGGATCACCAGCGGAATCAGCGCCAGGTGTGGCACGTTGCGGATCATCTGCACCGAACTGTCGAGCAGGCGCTCACCCCATTTCGACAGGCCGGTGATGAAACCCAACACCAGGCCGATGCTGCCGCCAATGGTGAAGCCCAGCGCCGCACGCCAGCCGCTGATCGCCAGATGCGTCCAGATTTCGCCACTGCGAACCAGGCTCACGCCGGCTTCGATGACGGCAATGGGCGCCGGCAGAATCCGCGTCGATAACCAGCCCGCCGACACCGACAACTGCCATACCGCCAGCAGCAACACCGGCAACGCCCAGGGCGCAAGGTTGTGGATAATTTTCTTCATGGCGCGCCTCAGCTCTGGGTCGCGGCTTTAGGGAGGATATCGTTGGCCACCATCTCGCCAAACGGGCTGACGTAGTTGGCACCCTGAGGCGCCTGCGGACGCTCGATGTCCAGATGCGGGAATAACAATTCCGCGACCCGGTAGGATTCTTCCAGGTGTGGATAACCGGAAAAGATGAACGTATCGATGCCCAGGTCCGCGTATTCCTTCACGCGAGCGGCCACGGTCGGACCATCACCGACCAGCGCCGTGCCGGCCCCGCCACGCACCAGGCCAACACCGGCCCAGAGGTTGGGGCTGACTTCCAGGTTGTCGCGACTGCCGCCGTGCAGGGCGGCCATGCGCTGCTGGCCGACCGAATCAAAACGCGAGAGCGAAGCCTGAGCGCGGGCGATGGTTTCGTCATCCAGGTGTGAGATCAGGCGGTCAGCCGCTTGCCAGGCTTGGGCATTGGTTTCACGAACAATCACATGCAGACGAATACCGAAGCGCACGGTCCGACCGAGCTTGGCGGCTTTGGCGCGAACCTGTTCGATCTTCTCGGCAACGGCGGCCGGTGGCTCGCCCCAGGTCAGCACCATTTCGACCTGTTCTGCGGCGAGGTCTTGTGCCGCTTCCGACGAGCCACCGAAGTACAGCGGTGGACGCGGTTGCTGGATCGGCGGATAGAGCAATTTGGCGCCTTTCACGCTGATGTGCTGACCGTCGTAATCGACGGTTTCGCCTTCCAGCACTCGACGCCAGATACGGGTGAATTCCACCGAAGCCTGATAACGCTCTTCATGGCTGAGGAACAGACCATCGCCGGCCAATTCTTCCGGATCGCCGCCAGTCACCAGGTTGAACAGCGCACGACCTCCGGACAGGCGATCCAGCGTGGCAGCCTGACGCGCCGCAACCGTCGGGGAAATGATCCCGGGGCGCAGGGCGACGAGGAATTTCAGACGCTGGGTCACCGGAATCAGCGACGCGGCCACCAGCCACGAATCTTCGCAGGAGCGACCGGTAGGAATCAGCACCCCGCCGAAGCCCAGCCGGTCCGCCGCTTGCGCGACTTGTTGCAGATAACCGTGGTCGACGGCGCGAGCGCCTTCGGCGGTGCCAAGGTAATGGCCGTCGCCGTGAGTAGGCAGGAACCAGAAGATATTGAGGCTCATGGAGTGGTCTCCTTGGGGAATCGAATTACTGCGCTTTGGCCACAGCGGCCGGTGGTGTCCAGATCACATCCTTGATGCTCAGCGGCTTGGGAATCAGCTTGAGCTGGAAGAACGTGTCAGCGATCTTTTGTTGAGCCGCGACCACTTCCGGGGTCAGGAACAAGGCGCCGTAGCCCTGGCGTTTCACCGAGGTCAGGGTGATGTCTGCCGGCAAGCCGAGCAGTGGCGAAACCTGTTTGGTCACGTCTTCAGGATTGGCTTTGGACCACTCGCCGACGGCGCGCACTTCTTCCACGAGGGTCTTGATCACCTCAGGATTTTTCTGGGCATAAGGCTTGGTCGCGAGGTAGAACTGATGGTTGTCGACGATGCCTTGACCATCACGCAGGGTGCGCGCTTGCAGTTGCTGTTCAGCAGCGGCCTGGTACGGGTCCCAGATCACCCAGGCATCGACACTGCCACGCTCGAACGCAGCGCGGGCGTCGGCAGGCGGCAGGAATACGGTCTGGATGTCGGTGTATTTGAGGCCGGCGTCTTCGAGTGCACGAACCAGCAGGAAGTGGACGTTGGAGCCTTTGTTCAGGACGACTTTCTTACCCTTGAGGTCCTGCACCGATTTGATCGGCGAATCTTTCGGCACCAGGATCGCTTCACTGTGCGGCGCTGGTGGTTCATAGGCGACGTAGAGCAGATCAGCACCGGCAGCCTGGGCGAAAACCGGCGGGGTTTCGCCCGTCACGCCGAAGTCGATGGAGCCGACGTTCAGCCCTTCAAGCAGCTGCGGGCCGCCGGGAAATTCAGTCCATTGCACGTCCACACCTTGGGCCGCGAGGCGTTTTTCAAGCGTGCCTTTGGCTTTGAGCAGCACCAGGGTGCCGTACTTCTGATAACCGATGCGAAGCGTCTCGGCCTGAGCTTGAGTAATGGCGCCGAAGGTAACAGCCGCAGCAAACAGAGCGACCAGACCACGACGCAAAATGACAGTGCGCATAGCGCTCTCCTTTTTGCAGTTGGGTTTTGGCTGCACCTGCTTAACCGTTAGCGGCTGAGTAAGGTGAGTTTTTTGTCTGAAAAGTGCCTGCGCTCGATCATGCTGCGTTAAAAGTCAGCTCGGAATGCTCATTGACTAACGTCAACTCCGCGTCCTCGCTAACTTTTGCCTTGCCTGATCGTCGCTCGGCGACTTTTCAAACTAAAAAAAAAGTTTTAAATGCTCCAGCGAGCACTCAACAAACGTTCATTCAACAAGTTCGGATCGATGGGCTTCGGGCGTCGCGCCATGGCGCTGAAAAACAGTTCCAGCGATTCATTCAGGCGCTGTTCCAGTTCCGGTGCCAGCTGCGCCTGTGCGCTGCCTTCGCCGTAAGCGATCTGGCTGTCTTCGGCGAAAATTCCGTGAAGCATTTCCTGGGCTTTCAATGCCGAGAGCACCGGTTTAAGCGCGTAGTCCACCGCCAGCATGTGAGCGATGCTGCCGCCCGTGGCCATCGGCAACACCACTTTATGGGCCAGGGCGCGTTCGGGCAGCAGATCCAATACGGTCTTCAACGCACCGGAAAACGATGCCTTGTAGACCGGTGTGGCGATCAACAGGCCGTCGGCGTTTTCAATCTGTTGCAGCAGGTCGATCACCTTCGGGCTGTCGAAGCGTGCGTGCAGCAAGTCTTCGGCCGGGAAGTCCCGTACCTGGTAACTCACCACTTCCACACCCTGCTCCTGCAACCAACGTTGAGAGCGGTCCAGCAGCACCCCGGAACGGGAGCGTTGGCTCGGACTGCCACCGAGTGAGACGACCAGCATTCGGATGATTCCTTGAGCGTTATTGGCGATTCACAGTGTGCGATCTCGCTTTGATGGGGTGACCTTAACAGGCGATTGTTATATCTATAAATCATATTTATTCATTTGGTTATGCTATTAAGAGATATACAAAAACACGAAAGCCAGACGAAAAAAAAGGCCGTCGAAACGGCCCGAAATCCCCTGCTTGATGGATGCTGTTCAATCCTGGTGCTGTGGCGTCTGGTAGATCGCCTTCGCGGGCAAGCCCGCTCCCACAGAGGTGTGTGGATTGCCAAATATCTGTGATTCACCCCAATCCACTGTGGGAGCGGGCTTGCCCGCGATGCCGATATCAGCAGCGCTGCAGATATTTACCTGTTCGGTTGCGGCGTCAGTCGCAGGTACGGCTTCACCGCGCGATAGCCCTTGGGAAAGCGTTTCCTGATCTCATCTTCGTCCTTGAGCGACGGCACGATCACCACTTCATCACCGTCCTGCCAGTTGGCCGGGGTCGCGACTTTGTAGTTATCGGTGAGTTGCAGCGAGTCGATGACCCTCAGGATTTCATGGAAGTTGCGACCGGTGCTCGCCGGGTAGGTGATGGTCAGTCGCACTTTTTTGTTCGGGTCGATCACGAACAGCGAGCGCACGGTCAGTGTGTCGTTGGCATTCGGATGGATCAGGTCGTAAAGGTCCGACACCTTGCGGTCCGCGTCGGCAAGAATCGGGAAGTTCACGAGGGTATTTTGGGTCTCGTTGATGTCCTCGATCCATTTGTGGTGCGAGTCCACAGGGTCCACTGACAGCGCGATGGCCTTGACGCCGCGCTGGGCGAATTCGTCTTTCAACTTGGCGGTGAAGCCCAGCTCGGTCGTGCACACCGGGGTGAAGTCCGCCGGATGGGAGAACAGCACGCCCCAACTATCACCCAGCCATTCGTGGAAGCGAATGGTGCCGGCGCTGGAATCCTGTTCGAAATCGGGGGCGATGTCGCCAAGTCTGAGGCTCATGGTGCTGCTCCTGGTGAGTGCTTGATGAGCCCAACTGTGCCTGCGTTTTTTATCTATTAAAAAGAATAAATATCGATTTGTTTAGATCTTAAAAGCATATTAATTCCCGTTTGAAAAACGCAAAAAGCCCCGCCCGGCGTCATGCCGGGCGGGGCTTTTTTTGTCAGTTACGCGAGCGCTGTTACAGCAGCGGGATCGAGTAGCTGAGGATCAGACGGTTTTCATCCTGCGAACGGGTGTTCGGCAGGTCGGTGCGCCAGGTAGCGTTTTTCCACATGAAGCCAACGTTTTTCAGCGGGCCTTCAGGCACTACGTACGCCAGGGTAAAGTCGCGTTCCCACTCGGATGCACCCGAGGCGTTTTCGCGGCCATTGGTACCCACTGTGTCGATATCGTCACCTTTGAGGTACACGGCGCCAGCAGTCAGACCGGGTACGCCCACTTTGGCGAAGTCATACGAGTAGCGTGCCTGCCAGGTTTTCTCGCCGGCGCGGCCGAACTTCTGGATCTGCATGTCAGTGATGGTGTAGTTCGACGAACCGTCGCCCTGGTTCAGCCAAGGGAAGTCGCTGCTGCCATTGCTGACCTGATAACCACCACCGAAGGTGTGGCCAGCAACGGTGTACAGGAACAGGCCGCTGTACAGGTTGTTGGAGACTTCACCGCGGCCATTACGGAAGCCGGTGTAGTTGCCGGTGCTGTAGTAAGCCGAATCGGTACCGTTTTTACCGTCATCAGAGCTGTTGAAGTAGCGCAGATCAGACTTCAGTACGCCCGGGCCGATTGCCCAGTTGTGAACCAGACCCAGGAAGTGCTGTTTATAGAAGTCTTCCAGGTTGCCGTAGTAATACTGGGCGGTCAGGTCTTTCGTGATTTTGTAGTCACCACCTGCGTAGATGAACTTGTTGCTGTCGCGGAAAGCCGTGCCACGAGTGTTGGCACCGCCAATGCTTAGCTGTTCATTGTTGCTGGAGTTACGACCTTTCACCGCTTCGATCTGACCACCGACCAGAGTCAGGTCCTTAATCTCGCCGGACGTAATCTGACCGCCCTGCCAGGTTTGTGGCAACAGACGACCGTCGTTGGTCACGATCACCGGATTCTTCGGCTGCAAGGTACCCAGCTTCAGTTCGGTCTGAGAAATCTTGGCTTTGGCCGTCAGGCCAAGGCTGGAGAAGTTATCCACCGCTTCGCCGTTGGACTTGCTTGGGAATACAGTGCCGCCGTAAGAGGTAGCTGTCGCGCCGTTAGTGCCGCCACCCGAATCCAGCTTGACGCCCAGCAGGCCAATGGCATCAATACCGAAGCCAACAGTACCTTGGGTGTAACCGGAGATGAAACGCAGATCGAAGCCTTGGCCCCACTCTTCGTTTTTGTTTGGGCCGGTACCGTCACGGTTATCCGTGTTGATGTAGAAGTTACGCAGCCCCAAGGTGGCCTTGCTGTCTTCGATGAAACCAGCGGCGCCTGCGTGCTGCGCCACAACCCCTACGGCCACGGCCAGGGCCAAGGTCGACTTGTTCATTGTTTCGCTCCTCTCGTTCTAATTTTTTCGGTCCAGAATCGAATGCTCTGAATCCTGAAGTGCACGGTGACCGCAAACCGCAAAAACACAGGTCAACGCTCTGATGCGTCTAGCTCGGGCGTTCGCCCAAGGGAAATGGGCCCGCATGGTAAACGGATAATAATTTATTTCATTCTTTTTCATGCCATTTCGGAATTAAAGAATGGCATTTAATAGCGTCAGGACACCCTCTATCGGCCCCGGAGGGATGCACTTTAGGGGTTTACACTAAAAGCTAAAAAGAATAATAAATTACATAACAAGATCAAAATGGAATAATAAAAAAAAGCCGAAAAAAACCCCGCCGCGAGGCAGGGCTTTTCCGTATTCGATTACAGGAAGCTATACGTGTAGTTGAAGATCAGACGAGTCTGGTCTTGTGCGGAAATATTGGTATCGCCGCGGTAGGTCCCGTGACGCACGGTAGTACCAAATCCTTTGAGTGCGCCAGTCTGGATCACATAATCCACCCGCAGGTCACGTTCCCACTCGGTCTGGTCTTTGCCAACGCCGTTGGTGGCCTTGATGTCCTCACCACGCAGATAAGCCGCCGAAGCCTTCAGGCCTGGAACACCCAGGGAAGCGAAGTCAAAGGTGTACTGGCCGAATGTCGTGTTCTCGCCTGCACGCACGAAGCCGTTGATCATAGCGTCGGTGAACGAGTAGAAGCTGGCACCGCCGGCGCCTTCGTTGCGACCGTTGCCGTCGACTACGTTGCCCTGGTTCAGGTAGACGAAACCACCGTCATCGCTGACACGCTGATGACCCAGCAAGAAAGCGTTCGGACCCAGGGTATAGGTGAACATGGCACTCCAGGTCTGGTTATCCACCTCGCCCGGGTTCTTCGCGTAACCGCCGTTATTGTTGAAGCGGTAACCCGCATCACCGTTCTTGCCGTCGGAGCTGCTGTCGAAATAACGCAGGTCAGTCTTGAACGACTGGTTGGCGCTGATTGGGTAGACGTGTACCAGACCCAGGAAGTGCTGCTTGTAGTAGTCTTCCAGATTCGCATAGTAGTACTGCAGCATCAGGTCTTTGGTGACCTTCCAGTCCGCACCGCCGTACTGGAATTTGTTGCTTTCTTCTGTACCACCAGCCACCGCCAGGCCAGTGGTATTCGACGACGCGCGACCCGCCGCATGCTCAAGCTGGCCGACGTTGAACGTGACGTTGTCGATTTCCTTCGAGGTGATGGTGCCGCCTTCGAAGGTCTGTGGCAGCAGACGACTGTCGTTCGCGATCAGTACCGGCATGTTCGGTTGCAGGGCGCCACCGAGGTGGGCCTCGGTTTTCGAGATGCGTGCCTTGACGTTACCGGCTACGCGACTCCACGGATCGGATGCCGAACCGTCAGTGTCACTGGGGAAGAATGAGTTGTTATCCGGGTGATGGCCGCGACCACCGTCCAGATGGATGCCCACCAATGCCTGAGCGTCAAAGCCGAAGCCGACCGAGCCTTGAGTGAAACCCGACTGGTAATCGAATTTGAAGCCCTGAGCAGTTTCACGCTGGTCGTTGGCAGTGCCTTCGCGGGTGTCAGCGTTGTAATACATGGTGCGAGAACTGACGGAAGCCTTGCTGTCCTCAATGAAACCGGCGGCGCCTGCCTGCTGCGCCATTACCCCTACGGCCACGGCCAGGGCCAAGGTGGACTTGTTCATTTTTTAAGCTCCTCTCGTTTCTAATTGTTGTATTCCTGGCCCTGGGTCAATTGCCCGAGATCCTAGGATTTGCGATTAGCGCCAGACCGTGACCTGCAAGTCAATCGTAACCGTATGTGACTACGACCATGGTCTAATCCCCGTAAATCCGGTGTCTGCTAATTGATGCGTCGTGCATAAATCCAACAGGAAGCATCTGATGGTTTTTTATATCTTTTAGGAATTGAGCGCAGTGCGCGCGGCTCAGTGAAAGCAAGCCTATAAGCTAATTCCTAAATGATATTTATTGGCTTTTTTTTAGATCGATTAGATTTAACGGAAATCCGTATTTCCTCTCATCGAAGACCGGCCATGACCATCAAGCGCGCACTATCCAATCGAATTGTTACAGTTTGTGTATCGACGCTGTTTTCTTTCAGCGCCTTGGCTGCGGACCTCACGGTCGGCTACCAGACCGGTATCGACCCAAGCAAAGTGCCTCAGGCGGATGGCGTTTATGAGAAGACCATCGGCCAGAAAATCGACTGGCGTCGTTTCAACAGCGGCCCTGAAGTCGTCACCGCCATTGCGTCCGGTGACGTGCAGATCGGCAACCTCGGCTCCAGTCCGCTGGCGGCCGCTGCTTCGCGCAACCTGCCGATTGTGGCGTTCATTGTTTCTGCCCAGATCAATGCGGCTGAGGCGTTGGTCGTACGCAACGGCAGCGGCATCAACAAACCAGAAGATTTGATCGGCAAGACCATCGCCACGCCATTCGTTTCCACATCCCACTACAGCTTGCTCGGCGCGTTGAAACACTGGGGGCTGAACACATCGCAGGTCAAAGTGGTGAACCTGCAACCCGCGGAAATCGCCGCCGCCTGGAAACGGGGTGACATCGACGGCGCGTTCGTCTGGTCGCCGGCCTTGGGTGAAATCCGCAAGACCGGCAAGACGTTGACGGATGCGGCACAGGTCGGCCAATGGGGCGCGCCGACCTTCGAAGTGTGGGTTGCACGCAAGGACTACGCGGAGAAGCATCCTGACGTCATCGCGAAATTCGCCAAGGTCACCCTGGACTCATTCGCTGATTATGCCGCGCACAAAGACAGCTGGACGGCTGACTCGGTGCCTGTACAAAAAATCGCCAAACTGACCGGTGCCAATGCCGCCGACGTTCCGGAGTTGCTGGCCGGCTCGGCGTTCCCGGACGCCAAGGCTCAACAAACCACTGCGCTGCTGGATGGCGGCACAGCCAAGGCAATTGGCGAGACGGCGAAGTTTTTGAAGGAACAAGGAAAGGTTGAAACGGTACTGCCGGACTATTCAGCGTATGTCAGCTCGAAATACGTCCAGGAGTAAACGCAATCCCCTGTAGGAGCTGCCGCAGGCTGCGATCTTTTGATCTTTAAAGACAAATCAAGAGATCGCAGCCTGCGGCAGCTCCAACGGGGGCGTCATCGTCAGAGGGTTTTTTCGAAGATCTTCGAATTACGCTGATAGTTGTACAGCGACGCCCGCGCCGATGGCAGGCGCTCTACGCTGCTCGGCACAAAGCCCCGTTCACGGAACCAGTGAGCGGTCCGGGTCGTGAGAACGAACAAGGTTTTCAGTCCCTGGTCCCGGGCACGGGTTTCGATGCGCTCCAGCAGTTCATCACCGCGACCGCCATGACGGTACTCCGGGTTCACCGCCAGACACGCCAACTCTCCCGCATCCGAATCGGCAATCTGATACAGCGCCGCGCACGCGATGATCATGCCTTCGCGCTCGACCACGCTGAATTGCTCGATCTCGCGCTCCAGCACCTCGCGGGAACGACGCACCAGAATCCCCTGCTCTTCCAGCGGACTGATCAGGTCCAGCAAACCGCCAACGTCTTCAATCGCCGCTTCGCGCACGATCTCGAATTGCTCCTGGGCCACCAGCGTACCGCCGCCGTCCCGGGTAAACAGTTCGGTCAGCAGCGCACCGTCTTCGGCGTAGCTGACGATATGACTGCGCGCCACGCCGCCACGGCAAGCCTCGGCGGCGGCATCGAGCAACTCAGCCTGATAGTTGCTGCCCAGACGCTGCAGATGCGCCGGCACTTGTTGTGGACGCAATTCACGCACCAGACGACCGTTTTCATCGATCAAGCCCAGATCGGCGCCGAACAGCAGCAGCTTGTCTGCGGCCAGCTCAATAGCCGCGCGCGTCGCGACGTCTTCGCAAGCGAGGTTGAAAATCTCGCCAGTCGGCGAGTAGCCCAGCGGCGACAGCAGCACGATGGAGCGCTCGTCCAGCAGACGATTGATGCCTTTGCGGTCGACCCGGCGCACTTCGCCGGTGTGGTGGTAGTCCACGCCTTCCAGTACACCGATCGGCCGTGCCGTGACGAGATTCCCGCTGGCGACCCGCAGACGTGAACCCTGCATCGGCGATGAGGCCATGTCCATGGACAACCGCGCCTCGATGGCGATGCGCAATTGACCAACGGCATCGATCACACACTCAAGGGTCGCGGCATCGGTGATGCGCATCCCATGGTGGTAGTGCGGCGTCAGGCCACGCGCGGCAAGGCGGGTTTCGATCTGTGGGCGGGAACCGTGGACCAGCACCAATCGCACGCCCAGGCTGTGTAACAGCACCAGGTCGTGGACGATGTTGCCGAAGTTGGGGTGTTCAACGCCATCGCCGGGCAGCATGACGACAAAGGTGCAATCGCGGTGGGCATTGATGTAAGGCGAAGCGTGACGGAGCCAATTAACGTATTCGGGCATGAACCTGGGCCTGTAATAAATAGCAGCCAAAAAATGGGCGAAACTGAAAACGCACAGCGGGCTGGTGGTTATCGTCGGAACAGGCTTGGCGACACGCGTGCTCTCCTCATGAATACGGGTTTGATGACCGGCAATTTATAAGGCGAACCCTGTAGGAGCTGCCGCAGGCTGCGATCTTTTGATCCTGATCTTAAAAACAAGATCAAAAGATCGCAGCCTGCGGCAGCTCCTACATGGATTCGCATTTCAAGCCACAGGCACCGTGGTTTTGGCCGGTGTCAGGCAGTAATGTTCAATCAGTTGACGTAATAGATGCACCGTAGGCTGCAAACGTGACATTTCGAGGTATTCCCCCGGCTGGTGTGCGCAGGCGATATCACCTGGGCCCAGCACCAATGTTTCGCAGCCAAGGCGCTGAAGATAAGGCGCTTCGGTGCCGAACGCTACTGCTTCGGCCTGATGACCGGTGAGCTTTTGTGCAATCCGGACCAACTCGGCGTCCTCGTCCTGCTCAAAAGGCGGCACTTCAGGGAACAGCGGGGCGTAGTCGATCTTC
Organism: Pseudomonas sp. TNT3; assembly: GCF_010095445.2. Taxonomy (GTDB): domain Bacteria; phylum Pseudomonadota; class Gammaproteobacteria; order Pseudomonadales; family Pseudomonadaceae; genus Aquipseudomonas. The sequence continues at coordinate 22,897 of NZ_WFGV02000025.1, read as the reverse complement.
ACCTGATGGCGTTCGGCGACCGGTTTGAGCCTCGCCAGGATTTCAGCACGCAGGGCTTTGGGGTCCATGCCCGGCAGCGGTCGCAGATCAAATTCCAGCGAACATTGGCCGCAAATACGGTTCGGGTTGTCGCCGCCATGAATGCAGCCGAAATTCATCGTCGGGGTCGGCACGCCAAACTGCGGATTACGGAACTCACGCTGCCACAGCAGGCGCAGGCCACGCAGTTCGCCAATCGCATCGTGCATGGCTTCAAGGGCACTGTGACCCAGACGCGGGTCCGAGGAGTGGCCGCTCTGGCCGAGGATATCGATGCGCTCCATCATGATGCCTTTGTGCATCCGGATCGGCTTCAGCCCGGTCGGCTCGCCAATAACCGCGGCACGACCCAATGGGCGTCCGGCTGCTGCCAGGGCGCGAGCGCCAGACATCGAGCTTTCTTCATCACACGTGGCAAGAATCAGCAGCGGTTGCTTGAATGGCTGGTCGAGCAACGGCAGGACCGCCTCGATGGCCAAAGCGAAAAACCCTTTCATGTCGCAACTGCCAAGTCCGACCCAGCGGCCATCGACTTCGGTCAGCTTCAACGGATCGGTCTGCCACAGCGCCTCGTCGTACGGCACGGTGTCACTGTGCCCGGCCAATACCAACCCACCGGGGCCGGAGCCAAAACTGGCGAGCAAATTGAATTTACCGGGGCTGACCTGTTGAATGTCGCAGGCGAAACCCAGGTCGCCCAGCCATGTCGCGAGCAAATCGATCACCGGGCGGTTGGTTTGATCGAGCCTGGGCTGGGTGCAGCTGACAGACGGTGCAGCGATCAACGCGGCGAATTGATCTTTCATGGACGGCAAAGGCATCGCTGACTCCAACTCCCGAATTGATATCCATCATAGAACCATCCGGCGACAGGAATAAACCGTCGCGGCACGTACCAACTCTCACTCCTGTACACTGCACGGCCTTGGCAGCCACACATTCCCCCGGCTGCGCTCCCGATCCTGGATTTTCCGGCCATGCAGAAAGAAACCGAAATCAAACTCCGCGTCAGCCGCGAAACCCTCGCTGCTCTGCGCGAGCACCCGCTACTGAAAAAACGCAACAAAAGTGGCTGGGAACGCCGTGAACTGATGAACCAGTACTTCGACACGCCTGAGCGCGACCTGGCCCGTGCCAAGGTTGCCCTGCGCCTGCGCCGCGATGGCGAAGAAGTGATTCAGACGCTCAAGACCCGCGGCCAAAGCGTTGCCGGCCTGTCCGAGCGCAACGAGTACGACTGGAACCTGCCCAAAGCCAAGCTCGACGTGAAGAAACTCGACGGCGAATGCTGGCCCGAGGAACTGGCCGAGCTGGACAAGAAAACCCTGAAGCCGATTTTCACCACCGATTTCGTCCGCGAGCGCGCCGAGATTGCGTGGGGCCGTGGCAAGACCAAAGTGGTCATCGAAGCCGCACTGGACCTGGGCCATGTGGTTGTCGGCAAGCAGAAAGAAGAAATCTGCGAGCTGGAACTTGAATTGCGCGAAGGCGAACCGGCTGCCCTGCTGGAACTGGCCGCCGAGCTGGCCGCCACCCTGGCACTGATGCCGTGTGACATCAGCAAGGCCGAGCGTGGTTATCGTTTGTACGATGCCAACAGCTATTCGCTGAGCCTGCCAGCACCGCAGATCACTGCCGAAACTCCGCTGGATGACGCGTTTGCCGCCCTGAGCTGGCATTTGCTGAGCAGCAGCCAGCGCCTGGCTGAGCAGTATCGCTTCAATGGTCATTGGCGACTGCTGCAGGACTGGGTCGAGAACCTCGCTGAAATGCGCGCGTTGCTCAGCAGCCTGGGCCAAGCCGCTCCGCGTCAGTCGACTCACGATCTGCGCGTGGCCCTGGATGCCTTGCTGGAAGACTGGCGTCCGCTGGTACAAGCCGGTCAGGATGACGAAGACGTGCGCAAAGCGGCTCCGGAGCAGTTCCTCGAAGAACTGGAAGATCCGCGTTGGGGCTTGTTCTCGCTGAACACGTCGCGATGGTTGCTTGCGCGTACCTGGACGACTGATCGCAATGTTCGCGGCAATCGCCAGGGCGCTGCGCAACTGGGTAGCTGGCTGCCGCGCTTGTTAGGTGAAGAGGCAACCTCCCTCCAGTTGCAGCGCTACCAGCAACAACCGGAAGACCTGGCCGAACAGCTCCCGCGCATCGAGCGTATCCAGGCCTGGATGCACCATGCCCGCGGTGTGCTGGAGATCCCGGAAATGGATCGTCTGTACGGTGAACTGAACAAACTCGCGCAACTGGCTAACGAGCCGATTACCGATGAATCGCTGGATGCGCGCAAGCAGCAGGCGATTGCGGTGTATCAGAACCGTGCCTGGAAAATGCTGTTGCGGGTGTAATACTTTGTGGCGAGGGAGCTTGCTCCCGCTGGAGTGCGCAGCGCTCCCATCATTTTGGGGCTGCTGCGCAGCCCAGCGGGAGCAAGCTCCCTCGCCACACAAGTGCTCTGCCAGTCTTAAACTGGAAGGCTGGTAGTCGACTTGATCTCCGACAACGCCACAATCGAGTTCACCTCCTGTATCCCCGGCACCATCGATAGTTTTTCGAAGAAGAAACGCTCGTACGCTTCAATGTCCGCCGTGACGATCCTCAGCAAAAAATCCACCGACCCCATTAGCACATAACATTCCAGCACCTCGGGAAAGCCCCGAATCGCTTCAGTGAACTCAGTGAAGTTCGAACGCCCATGGGCGTTGAGTTTGATCTCGGCAAAAATCTGCGTGTTCAGCCCGATCTTCTTTCGATCAAGCAGCGTCACCTGCCCCCGAATGATCCCCTCCTCCTTCATCCGCTGTATCCGCCGCCAGCACGGCGATTGCGACAGCCCCACCTGCTCGGCGATCTGCGCACTCGACAGGGAGGCGTCTTCTTGCAGCAACGCGAGAATCTTGCGGTCGTACCCATCCAGATCGCTGTGCATAAAAAAACCTGATCTCACTATGTTCTTGAATTGTTCGATTCAATCATTCTCAAATAAGCCCCATCATAGATAAGAAATGCCCCGCTTCGAATGTAAAAATTTCCCCAGTGATTTTGGAGAAATAACATGCCGCATCTGGAAGCCGTCAACACCCCTTGCGCTCGAGCCGATGTCTGGAACGTCGGCAACGCTCATTGCCGCGTCCACTACCAAATGCTGGCCGAGGCCGAACCGGATTTGCTGTGTCGCGCGCTGAATCTGTTCGCCTTGCAGTTTCTGACGCCTGAACAGGTCAATGTGCAGCGGACCGACGATCTGCTGTCCATCGACATCGTCATGGAAGGTCTCAGCTGGCATCGCGCCCAGGTAATTGCGGAAAAATTACGCAACCTGATCAGTGTGTGTTCGGTCGATCTGCAAAGGGCTGATTCAGTCTGGGAAGCGCCGGCTCAAGCGACAGGTTGAAAGAACTCGATACGGCTTCGTCGGGTAGTGGCCCAACGGTCGGCGGCAGCGCGACTATCCTTTGCGCACTGTTGTTCATGAGGAGCCCGCATGTCCGTTCAACTCGCCATTCAGGACCGCTGGCTGGATCTCAATGATTTGCTGCGCGAACTGGTCGCCCAAGGCTTTATCAGCCAGGACTCGGCCGAGCACGCGCTCAATGCCCGACGTCGCCATGCTGCCAATGGTCAACTGCATCCATTGGAATTCATCGCCAGCCAACACCTCGACGATCTCAGCCGTCCCGGCAAGCACCTCGATCTGGAAGGCCTGACACTTTGGTTGTCGCAGCAGGCCGGCCAGCCTTACCTGCGCATCGACCCGCTGAAAATCAATGTCGCGGCCATTACACCGCTGATGTCCTATGCCTTCGCCCAACGCCACAAGATCCTTGCGGTTTCCATCGACCGCGACGCCGTGACCGTGGCCAGCGCCCAGCCGTACGTCAATGGTTGGGAAGCCGATCTGACTCACGTGCTGAAGCTGCCGATCAAGCGTGTTGTCGCCAACCCGGTCGACATCCAGCGCTTCAGCGTGGAGTTTTTCCGCCTGGCCAAATCAGTCAGCGGCGCGAGCACAGGCGATGCACAGTCAAACACCCTGGGCAACTTCGAACAGTTGCTCAATCTCGGTGCCAGCGATCAAGAACCGGATGCCAATGACGCGCACATCGTCAACATCGTCGACTGGCTGTTCCAGTACGCTTTCCAGCAGCGCGCCAGCGATATCCACATCGAACCCCGGCGCGAGCAAGGCACGGTACGTTTCCGCATCGACGGCGTACTGCACAACGTCTATCAATTCCCGCCGCAGGTGACCATGGCGATCGTCAGCCGGCTGAAAAGCCTCGGGCGGATGAACGTTGCGGAAAAACGCAAACCCCAGGACGGGCGAGTGAAGACGAAGACGCCGGACGGCGGCGAAGTCGAACTGCGCTTGTCGACGTTGCCGACGGCGTTCGGCGAAAAGATGGTCATGCGGATCTTCGACCCCGAAGTGCTGCTCAAGGATTTCGACCAGCTGGGGTTTTCCGCCGAGGACTTGCGCCGCTGGCAGGACATGACCCGCCAGCCCAACGGCATCATCCTCGTGACCGGTCCGACCGGTTCCGGCAAGACCACGACGCTCTACACCACCCTCAAGAAACTGGCGACGCCCGAGGTCAACCTCTGCACCATCGAGGACCCGATTGAAATGGTCGAGCCGGCGTTCAACCAGATGCAGGTCCAACACAATATCGACCTGACCTTCGCCGCCGGTGTTCGTGCGCTGATGCGGCAAGACCCGGACATCATCATGATCGGCGAGATCCGCGACCTCGAAACCGCAGAAATGGCGATCCAGGCCGCCCTCACCGGCCACCTGGTGCTGTCGACGCTGCACACCAACGATGCACCCAGCGCCATCAGCCGCCTGCTTGAACTCGGTGTGCCGCACTACCTGATCAAAGCCACGGTGCTTGGCGTCATGGCCCAGCGCCTGGTACGAACCCTGTGCTCGCACTGCAAGGCACCGCTGACCCTCAGTGAAGAAGACTGGCAGACCTTGACCAAACCCTGGCAGGCGCCGTTACCGGGGAATGCGCAGCGCGCCATCGGCTGCCTCGAATGTCGCGACACCGGTTACCGCGGGCGTGCCGGGGTGTATGAAATCATGCAATTGACCGACGGCGTCAAAGCCCTCATCAACCCCGACACAGATTTGCTGGCCATTCGGCGCCAGGCCTTCAAGGAAGGGATGCGCAGCTTGCGACTGTCGGGCGCGCAGAAGGTGGCAGCAGGCTTGACGACCATCGAGGAAGTGCTTCGAGTCACCCCGCAGAGCGAGCAAAAATAAATCCTTTGTCGCTTGATGATGCAACGGCCGACTTACGGTACTTATCCCGACCCGGCACCGCTACACTTCTGCGATCGTAATTTCGTTGCTTCACTCAACAGGGAATCGTTATGCAGATCGGTAGCGTGCTTTTACTTTTTGTCGGCCTGGTGGTCGCCATTCTGTTCATGGGTTTCAAGGTCGTGCCCCAGGGTTATCAATGGACGGTCGAGCGTTTCGGCCGTTACACCAACACCCTCAAACCCGGCCTGAACATCATCATCCCGGTCATGGACCGCATCGGTCGCAAGATCAACGTGATGGAAAGCGTGCTGGATATCCCGCCCCAGGAAGTCATCACCGCCGACAATGCCACGGTGCAAATCGATGCGGTGTGCTTCTTTCAGGTGGTCAACACCGCCCAAGCCGCCTACGAGGTGAACAACCTCGAACACGCGATTCGCAACCTGCTGCAAACCAACATCCGTACCGTGCTGGGTTCCATGGAACTGGACGCGATGCTCAGCCAACGTGATGGCATTAATGAAAAGCTGCTGCGCACCGTCGATGAAGCCACTGCGCCGTGGGGCATCAAGATCACCCGGATCGAGATCAAGGACATCAGTCCACCTGCGGACCTGATGGCGGCAATGTCGGGGCAGATGAAAGCTGAACGAATCAAGCGTGCGCAGATTCTTGAAGCCGAAGGCCTGCGCGCCGCGGCGATCCTGACTGCAGAAGGCAAGAAGCAGGCGCAGATCCTGGAAGCCGAAGGGGGTCGTCAGGCCGCATTCCTCGAAGCCGAAGCCCGCGAACGTCAAGCCGAAGCCGAAGCCCAGGCCACTAAAGTCGTTTCGGAAGCCATCGCCGGTGGGAACGTGCAAGCGGTCAACTATTTCGTCGCTCAGAAGTACATCGATGCGCTGGGTAAACTGGCCTCGGCCAACAACAGCAAAGTGATCCTGATGCCACTCGAGGCCAGCTCGATGATCGGCGCAGTCGGCGGCATCGGCGAAATCGTCAAGGCCACGTTCGACAACAAGAAAGCCTGAGGCGCGCTATGTGGGCATTCCTGCAACATCTATCGTTCTGGGACTGGCTGGCATTAGGCACGTTGCTGCTGATTCTTGAAGTGTTCGGCGCGGGTGGCTACCTGCTGTGGATCGGCATGGCCGCAGCCGCAGTCGGTGTACTGACCTTTCTATTGCCGGGGATGACCTGGGAAATGCAGTTTTTGCTGTTTGGGCTGCTCTCGATCGCCACGGCACTGTATTGGTGGCACCGCCAGCGCAGCGCAGTGCGCCAGAGTGATCAGCCAAATCTGAATCTGCGGGGTCAGGAACTGATCGGTAAAACCTTTGTGGTGCATGAGGCGATTGTCGACGGACGCGGCAAGATCAAGGTCGCCGATGGCGTGTGGATGGCCAGCGGGGCAGACGCCGCTCTCGGCAGCCGTGTTCGGGTGATCGGCCAGCAAGGCGCCATTTTGCTGGTCGAACCGGAGTAATAGGCCGCTATGGAACTCGATTGCCTAAATGGCAATCCAACGCCGTAGTTAATCCTGTGGAGTCACCCATCATGCGTCTCAAACTTGCTGTCGCTACCATCGCGTTGTTGTCCCTTCCAGTCGGTTCAGCGATGGCTGACAGCTTTTGGCGTAACGTTCTCTCGTCCGGTGCCACCACCGGCTCGACCTACCTGACGTTCAAGGATCACAAGCTGATCATTGCAGCCCAGGACGATGCTGGCAGCTTCGTCGCCAGCGACGGCGGCATCCGCGGCCCGTACCTGGAAGCCGCCATGCAAAAAGTCCGGGCCGACAACCCTGGCCTCCAGGCCACGGACATGGAACTGGCCAATGCGATCCTGGCAAAAAATGCCGTAGCTTCAGAATAAGTAAATGTCCCAATAAAAAATGCCGCTCATATGAGCGGCATTTTTTTACTCAAAAATCGTTAGCTGAATGAAACCTGTGGCGAGGGAGTTTACTCCCGCTGGGTCGCGCAGCGGCCCCACTCTGTTACCTGATAAGCAGGGGGCTGCTGCGCAGCCCAGCGGGAGTTAACTCCCTCGCCACGGGTGTAGTGTCGCGCTTTTTGCCTGATACAAAACACCCTGCGGCCTGAAAAATTAGCGGTATTCATCCACCGGAACGCAGGCGCAGAACAGGTTTCGATCGCCATAGACGTTGTCCACCCGGTTCACTGCCGGCCAGTACTTGTGAGCCTTGGTGTGTGCATCCGGCGTTACTGCCTGTTCGATGGTATAGGGCCGTTCCCACACCCCTGTGACATCCGCCAGCGTATGCGGCGCACCTTTGAGTGGGTTGTCTTCGGCCGGCCAGTTGCCGTTCTGCACTTCGGTGATTTCCGCGCGAATGCTCAACATCGCGCCGATAAACCGGTCCAGCTCGGCTTTCGACTCGCTTTCGGTCGGTTCGACCATCAAGGTCCCCGGGACCGGAAACGACATGGTCGGCGCATGGAAGCCATAGTCCATCAGCCGCTTGGCGACGTCCTCTTCGGTGATCCCGGTCAGCGCCTTGAGTGGTCGTAAATCGAGGATGCATTCGTGAGCCACACGCTCATTGCGTCCGGTGTAAAGCACTGGAAAGGCACCGGACAGATGCCGAGCCAGGTAATTGGCCGCGAGAATCGCTACCTCGCTGGCATCCGCCAGTTGCGGCCCCATCATGGCGATGTACATCCAGCTGATGGGCAGAATGCTTGCGCTGCCCCACGGCGCGGCACTTACCGCGCCGTTCTGCGGCAGAGGACCGTCAATTGGTATCACCGGATGGTTGGCCACGAACGGCGCCAAATGCGCCCGCACACCAATCGGCCCCATGCCCGGGCCGCCACCGCCGTGTGGGATGCAAAAGGTTTTGTGCAAATTCATGTGAGAAACATCAGCGCCAATGTCCGCCGGCCGCGCCAGCCCGACCTGAGCGTTCAGGTTGGCGCCATCCATGTACACCTGGCCACCCTGGCTGTGGACAACCTCGCAGATCTCGTTGATGCCCTCTTCATACACGCCGTGGGTCGACGGATAAGTCGCCATCAGGCAGGCGAGTTTATCGCCGGCGGTCGCTGCTTTGTCCTTCAGGTCATCCAGATCGACGTTGCCCGCCTGGTCACACTCGACGATCACCACGCGCATGCCGGCCATTTGTGCCGACGCGGGGTTGGTGCCGTGTGCCGAGGACGGAATCAGGCAAATATCCCGCGCGCCCTCATGGCGGCTCTCGTGGTATTTGCGAATCGCCAGCAAGCCTGCGTACTCGCCTTGGGCGCCGGAGTTGGGCTGCATGCAGATCGCATCGAAACCGGTAATTGCGCAGAGCCAGCGCTCCAGCTCCTCGATCATCAGCGAGTAACCGACAGCCTGCTCTTTCGGCGCAAAGGGGTGCAGGTTGGCAAACTGCGGCCAGGTGATCGGGATCATCTCGCTGGTGGCATTGAGTTTCATGGTGCAGGAACCCAGCGGAATCATCGACTGGTTGAGCGCCAGGTCCTTGTTTTCCAGCTGTTTGAGATAGCGCAGCATCTCGGTTTCGCTGTGGTGGGCGCTGAACACCGGGTGGCGCAGATAAGGCGAAGTGCGCAGCAATGCGTCCGGAATGCCGACCGAGAGCGTTTCAGCATCCAGTTCGTCGACCCTGAGCCCATGATCGGCACCTAGAAACACATCAAACAACTTGGCGACGGTGGATTCGTCGCAAGTTTCGTCCAGGCTCAGGCCCAGTTTCCCGCGCCCCAGAATGCGCAAATTGATCCGGGCGGCGTTGGCACTTTCAATGATCGCGGTTTGAGTGCCACCGACCTCCAGCGTCAGGGTGTCGAAGAAGTGTTGATTGATTCTCGTGACGCCATGTCTCTCAAGCCCCGTCGCCAGGAGGCAGGTCAGGCGATGAACCCGCTGGGCAATTCGTTTAAGGCCTTCCGGACCGTGGTAGACCGCGTAAAAGCTGGCGATATTGGCGAGTAACACTTGGGCTGTGCAAATGTTCGAGTTGGCTTTTTCTCGTCGGATATGTTGTTCGCGGGTTTGCAGGGCCATGCGCAACGCGACGTTGCCGCGAGCGTCTTTGGAGACACCGATGATCCGCCCCGGAATTGCGCGCTTGTATTCATCACGACTGGCGAAGAACGCCGCGTGTGGTCCGCCGTACCCCATGGGCACGCCGAATCGCTGGGAGGAGCCGAAGACCACGTCTGCACCCAATTCCCCTGGTGGCGTCAGCAGCAGCAGGCTTAGCAGGTCGGTTGCGACGCAAGCCAGCGCTTGCTGGGCATGCAACTGGTCGATCACCGGCCGCAGATCGCGAATTTCGCCATGGGTGTCGGGATACTGCAGCAGCGCGCCAAACACCTGGTGCTGCTTCAAGTTGTCCACCGCGTCGATGATCAGCTCGAAACCGAAGCCTTCTGCACGGGTCTGCACCACAGAAATGGTCTGCGGATGGCAGTTTTCGTCGACGAAGAACAGATTGCTTTTGGACTTGGCAACCCGTTTGGCCAGCGCCATGGCTTCTGCTGCGGCGGTTGCTTCATCCAGTAGTGAAGCGTTGGCCAGCTCCAGGCCCGTGAGGTCGATGATCAATTGCTGGAAATTCAGCAGCGCCTCCAGACGTCCTTGGGCAATCTCTGGCTGGTACGGCGTGTAGGCGGTGTACCAGCCAGGATTTTCCAGCACGTTTCGCAAAATCACGGCCGGCGTGAGGGTGCCGTGGTAGCCCATGCCGATCAGGCTGGTCCAGATCTGGTTCTGTTCGGCGTAACCCCGAAGCTTGGCCAGGGCGGCCTCTTCGTCGAGGGCAGGCGGCAGATCGAGCTCACGGTTCAGGCGAATTCCCGGTGGCACCGTCTGTTCGATGAGCTCAATCCGACTGCCCACGCCCAGACTGTCGAGCATCGCCTGCTGCTCGGCGGCATCGGGCCCGAGGTGGCGGCGAAGAAAGGCGTTGGGGTCGCGTAACTGGCTCAAGGACGGCAACTGGGACATGACGGGCTCTCTCTTGACTGGCGCTCTGCGTCGATGCAACACGGTCAAACCAGCATAGCAGTCAGTGCCAACAGCGAACCCTGCGCGAGCGGGCTTATTCAGCGCCCACAAAAAAGCCCCGACAGGTCGGGGCTTTGGGGGTGACGCTAAACGCTTACTCGCCGATGGCAGCCTTGTAGCCAGCCGCGTCGAGCAGCTTGTCCAGGTCGGCAGCGTTGCTTGGCTTGAGCTTGAAGATCCAGGCGCCGTACGGGTCGGAGTTCAGCAGCTCCGGGTTGGCGCTCAGCTCTTCGTTGACTGCGACCACTTCACCGGCCACCGGGGAGTAAATGTCGGAGGCGGCTTTTACCGACTCAACGACACCGGATTGATCACCCGCAGCGAAGACGGTTCCGACTTCGGTCAGCTCTACAAACACCACATCGCCCAGCGCTTCCTGCGCGTGATCGCTGATGCCCACGGTGACAGTGCCATCGGCTTCAAGACGGGCCCATTCGTGACTTTCGGCAAAACGCAGGTCGGCAGGAATATCGCTCATGTTCTGTGTCCTCAAAAAATGGTCAGCGGTCATGCCCGCCGGAAAAGGTTAAATCAAGGTTTTGCCGTGGCGTACGAAGGTCGGTTTGACCACTCGGACCGGGTACCACTTGCCACGGATTTCCACTTCTGCGCGGTCGGCTGTCGCCATCGGCACGCGCGCCAGTGCAATAGACTTGCTTAGCGTAGGAGAGAAACTACCACTGGTGATCTCTCCTTCGCCAACATCTGCGATCCGAACCACCTGATGAGCGCGCAATACCCCGCGTTCTTCAAGCACCAGACCGACCAATTTGTGCTGAATACCACCCGCTCGCTCGGCTTCCAAAGCAGTACGGCCGATGAACTGGCGCGTGGCCGGCTCCCAGGCAATGCTCCAGGCCATATTGGACGCCAGCGGCGAAACGTCCTGGTGAATGTCCTGGCCATACAGGTTCATCCCGGCTTCGACCCGCAGGGTATCCCGCGCGCCAAGGCCGATCGGCGAAATCCCCGCGCCAACCAGATCGTTGAAGAATCCGGGGGCCTGATGCGCTGGCAGGATGATTTCCAGACCGTCTTCGCCGGTGTAGCCGGTGCGCGCGATGAACCAGTCACCGTCCGGCAAACCTTCGAATGGCTTGAGCATCTGGATCAGGTTGCCGCGAGACTGGGTGACGAGTTCGGAGATCTTGTGTCGGGCCTGGGGTCCCTGAATGGCCAGCATCGCCAGCTCCGCGCGCTCATTGAGCGTGACATCGAAGCTGCCGAGATGTGACTGCATCCAGGCCAGGTCCTGATCGCGAGTGGACGCATTGACCACCAGACGATAACCGTCTTCAAGACGGTAGACGATCATATCGTCGACGATACCGCCATGCTCATTGAGCATAGTGCTGTACAGCGCACGTCCCGGGCTGTGCAGTCGTCCGACGTCATTGCTCAGCAAATGCTGGAGCCAGGCTTTGGCCTGGGGGCCGCCGATATCGATCACGGTCATGTGGGATACATCGAAAACCCCGCAATCGCGGCGCACCTGATGGTGTTCCTCGACCTGCGAGCCGTAATGCAGAGGCATATCCCAACCGCCAAAATCGACCATCTTCGCGCCGAGGGCGAGATGAAGGTCATACAGAGGCGTACGCTGTCCCATGGGTTTCTCCTTCCGGGCGTGGCGAAGGTGCGGGCAAGTACTGCACGGAGTGAAAGCCTTGAAATAGAGGGCTTTCAGCCGATTTCAGCGACCTGGTCTGTAGGACGTGCCGCACCGAATGCCGCGCATTGTAGCTGCAAGGTGTAGGACTGACACCTAGGCGTTTCGATGCGCTGAACGTCGGATCAATCCGATGACCGGTAACAACCCGACCAAAACCAGGGTCAGTGCCGGCAACGACGCACGCGCCCACTCACCCTCGCTGGTCATTTCAAAGATGCGAACCGCCAGCGTATCCCAGCCAAACGGGCGCATCAGCAGGGTTGCGGGCATTTCCTTGAGCACATCGACGAACACCAGCAACGCAGCACTCAACGTTCCGGGCAGCAGCAACGGCAGATACACTTTGAAAAACAGTCGAGGTCCACTGACGCCCAGGCTACGTGCCGCTTCGGGCAAAGATGGCCGTATTCGCGCCAGGCTGCTTTCAAGCGGTCCGTAGGCCACCGCGATGAACCGCACCAGATAGGCCAGCAACAGTGCCGACAGGCTGCCCAGCAGCAATGGCTTGCCAGCGCCTCCCAACCAGCCTGACAACGGAATCACCAGTTCACGATCCAGGTAACTGAATGCCAGCATGATCGAGACGGCCAATACCGAACCTGGCAGCGCATAGCCGAGGTTGGCCAGGCTGACACCGGAACGGATCGCCTGCGTGGGTGCCAGTCGACGGGCAAATGCCAACACCAGGGCCACGCTGACGGTGATCAATGCAGCGATGCCGCCCAGGTAGAGGGTATGAAGGATCAGCCCGGCATATCGCTCATCCAGGTCAAAGCGTCCGCGCTGCCAGAACCACACGACCAGTTGCAGCATAGGAATGACAAAGGCGCACGCGAACACCAGACCGCACCAGCTCATGGCCGCCACGGCTTTGAATCCGCGCAGGTGGTACAGCGCTTTGACGCGTGGTCGTTCGTTGCTCGCCCTGTTGGCCCCGCGTGCACGACGCTCGCCGTACAGCACGACCATCACCACCAGCAGCAACAGACTGGCGAGTTGCGCCGCCGTGGAAAGGCTGAAGAACCCGTACCAGGTTTTGTAGATGGCGGTGGTAAACGTATCGAAGTTAAACACCGACACCGCACCAAAATCCGCCAGGGTTTCCATCAACGCCAACGCCACGCCTGCACCGATGGCAGGTCGCGCCATCGGCAACGCGACTCGCCAGAACGCCTGCCACGGCGATTGTCCGAGGACACGGGCCGCTTCCATCAGGCCTTTACCTTGGGCGAGGAACGCCGTGCGCGCCAACAGGTAAACGTAAGGATAGAAAACCAGCACCAGCACCAGAATCACGCCACCGGTCGAACGAACTCGAGGCAACCGCAGCCCCGTGCCGAACCATTCGCGCAGCAAGGTTTGCACAGGGCCTGCGAAATCCAGCAAGCCAACAAAGACAAATGCCAGAACATACGCGGGAATCGCGAACGGCAGCATCAATGCCCAATCCAGCCAGCGCCGACCGGGGAATTCGCAAAGACTGGTGAGCCAGGCGAGGCTGACACCGAGCAAGGTCACGCCGACACCCACACCGACCACCAGGGTTAATGTGTTGGCCAGCAGCCGTGGCATCTGGGTTTCCCAGAGGTGGGACCAGATTTGAGTGTCGAGGGTTTGCCAGGAGAGAAACAGGACGCTTAGTGGCAGCAGGACCAGCGCAGCGATGGCGAAGACCAGGGGATACCAGCGGCGTTGGGCGGGGTGGGCCAAGGAAAAGCTCTCTGGGATAAATCAACGAAATGTACGTGAAACCCAAAAAGATCGCAGCCTGCGGCAGCTCCTACATTGAAATTGATCACCCTGTAGGAGCTGCCGAAGGCTCGGGCCGCGTTCGGACGATCTTTTGATCTTCGAACGTTGCGACTCAGTTCCAGCCAGCGCGATCCATCATGCGAATTGCTTCAGCCTGACGCTTGCCCGCGATTTCCACCGGCAAGGTGTCCGCGACAAACTTGCCCCAACTCGCCACTTCAGCGGAGGGCTGAACAGCCGGGTTGGCCGGGAATTCCTGGTTTACGTCGGCAAAGATCTTCTGCGCTTCAGGTGTGGTCATCCACTCAACCAACGCCTTGGCTGCTTCTGGATGCGGCGCATGCTTGGTCAGGCCGATGCCCGACAAGTTGACGTGCACACCACGGTCACCCTGGTTTGGCCAGAACAGCTTCACCGCCAGATCCGGCTTCTGCTTGTGCAGGCGGCCGTAGTAGTAAGTGTTGACGATGCCGACGTCGCATTGGCCAGCGTTGATCGCTTCCAGCACCGCGATGTCGTCGGAGAACACGTCGGTGGACAGGTTATTCACCCAGCCTTTGAGAATTTTCTCGGTTTTGTCGGCGCCGTGGACTTCGATCATGGTGGCAGTCAGGGACTGGTTGTAGACCTTCTTCGCCGTACGCAAGCACAAGCGACCTTCCCAGTTTTTGTCGGCCAGGCCCTCGTACGTCGTCAACTCGCCCGGTTTCACGCGGTCGGTGGAATAGGCGATGGTCCGGGCGCGCAGGCTCAGGCCGGTCCAGGCATGGGCGGAAGAGCGGTATTGCAGCGGAATATTGGCGTCGATCACCTTGGAGGTGAACGGTTGGAGGATGCCCATCTGCTCGGCCTGCCAGAGGTTCCCGGCATCGACGGTGAGCAGCAGGTCGGCGGTTGCGTTCTCGCCTTCGGCCTTGATGCGCTGCATCAGCGGCGCTTCCTTGTCGGTGATGAATTTGATTTTCACCCCGGTTTTGGCGGTGTAGGCATCGAAGACCGGCTTGATCAGCTCGTCGATCCGGGAGGAGTAAACCACCACTTCGTCGGCGGCCTGGGCGGCAGTGCTGCCAATCAGGGTCAGGGCGATTGCGGTCAGTAGACGCTTCGGTGCCAACATGGGAGCGATCCCTCGATAGAAAAGTGAGGGCAAATGATAAGGACTCACATTTACCATCTCAATCGATCAGTTCGCGGAGGCGTTACCAGATGTTGCACAGACGGAAATCGCCCCAAGGTTGTGTAGATCTTAGGGTTTGGCTAAGGCCGGAAGGTCCCCGGTCAAGCCCAGCGCTTCACGCACAAAAAGCGCCTTGGCCTCGGGCATTTGATCAACCAGCTTTAAACCGGCGTTGCGCAGCCAGCGCATCGGCAACGGGTCGGCCTGGAACAATCGCTCGAAACCTTCCATCGCCGCCATCAGCGCCAGGTTATGAGGCATGCGTCGACGCTCGTATCGGCTCAGCACTTTGACATCCGCCAGTTGTTCGCCGCGAGCGGCCGCTTGCAGCAGTACTTCGGCCAGCACGGCGGCATCAAGGAACCCAAGGTTCACGCCCTGCCCCGCCAGCGGGTGAATGGTGTGGGCCGCATCGCCGATCAGCGCCAGGCCTTGCTGGACATAACGCTTGGCATGGCGCTGGCGCAGCGGAACGCACAGACGCGGATCAGCGCTTATCACCTTGCCAAGCCGGCCTTCAAAGGCCCGCTCGAGCTCCCGGCAAAAGACTTCTTCATCCAGCGCCATCAAGCGTTCGGCTTCACTTGGGGTGGTCGACCAGACGATCGAGCACCAGTCCTGCTGTCCATCGCGCTCCAGCGGCAGAAACGCCAGCGGCCCGTTATCGGTGAAGCGCTGCCAGGCGGTCATCTGATGAGGCTGGGTACTGCGTACGCTGGTGACGATGGCGTGGTGCATATAATCCCATTCCCGCGTCGCCATGCCGGTCAGGCGCCGCACGGCCGAGTTGGCACCATCGGCAGCGATTACCAGCGGAGCCCGCAACGTGCGGCCATCAGCAAGGGTCAGCAACCAGTCATCCCCGGAGCGACGCATCTGCTCCAGGCGAGCATGGGCCAGCATGCCCAAGTCGCAGTCATGCAAGCGGTCAAGCAAAGCGTCCTGAACCACGCGGTTCTCGACAATGTGCCCGAGTACTTCGGCATGCACACTGGCGGCCGAGAAGTGAATTTGCCCGGTCCCGCTGCCGTCCCAGACATGCATGTCGGAGTAAGGACTGCTGCGTCGGTTTTCGATGCCTTCCCAGACACCCAAACGCTGCAGAATCCGCTGGCTGGCCGTCGACAAGGCACTCACTCGCGGCTCGAACGGTGCTTCGCTATCGAACGGTTTGACGCTCATGGGGCTGCCGTCCAGCAGCAGCACTTGCAGCCCGCTGTCCTGCAACGCGAGCGCCAGGGCGCTGCCGACCATTCCGGCCCCGACAATCAGCAGATCTGCGCGCATGTCCATGCTTTAAGCCTGTCTCGCTTGCGGCTTGAGCCGCACGTAAAGGGTTTTCCCGACGCGCGCCACCAAGTGACCCGCGCCGTCGTGAATATCGACCTGCAACTGCGGCAGGTATTTTTCGCCATCGGCGGTCTGCCGGCGGATCTCATCGAGCAAGGTGTCGTCGATGGTGAAGCGGGCGAACACCGGACCTTTGCCCGGCGAAATGAAATCGATGTCGGCGGCCTTGTCCCAAACGATGTAACGGTGGCCCAGGTTTTCCATCAGCATCAGCATGAAAAACGGGTCGACCATCGAGTACAGGCTGCCGCCGAACTGGGTGCCAACGTAATTGCGGTTGTACCAGCTCAGACCCATGGACACCCGGACATCGCGAAAATCTTCGCTGATGTGCTGCACCCGCACACCGGCGCCGAGATACGGCGGGTAGAAAGTCATGGCCCAACGCATCAACCGCGCTTTTGCGAACCTGCTGGTGAGCCACTTAAGCATCGGGACGGGTACCCAAACCCATGGCCTGCCGGGCAAACCAGCGCTTGGCTGGCGGCAACAGATCGAGACCGAGCAGGCCGAGGTTACGGCCCAGGGAAACCAGCGGCTGGGTGCTGCCGAAAAGACGGGTCACTTGATCGGAGAAGCCTACGGTCAGATTTTGATCCAGACGCTGGCGCTCGCGGTATGCCTGCAACGTGGCGAAGTCGCCAGGCGCTGTCTCGCTCGCCAGCAACGCATCGGCCAGCGCCTGCGCATCACGCAGCGACAGGTTGAAGCCTTGTCCGGCAATCGGGTGCAGGCTGTGAGCGGCGTTGCCGAGAATCGCCAGATGCGGGCGCACCTGTTCTTCGGCTTCGATCAACGCCAGCGGGTACAAATGCCGCGCGCCGACTTGTTTCAGGGTGCCGAGACGATAACCGAACACACCCTGCAACTCGCTGAGGAAGTCACGATCGTCCAGCGCCGCCAGCCGTTGCGCATCCATGCCCAGACGGGTCCAGACCAGGGCGCAGCGATTGTCCGGCAGCGGCAGCAACGCCATCGGGCCATCGTCGGTAAAACGTTCGAAGGCCACGCCGTTGTGGGATTCGCTCGGGGTGATGTTGGCGATCAGCGCACTCTGGTTGTACGGACGCTTCTTGATGCCGATGCCCAGTTGCTCGCGCAGCCCGGAACGACCGCCATCGGCCAGCACCGCAAGGTCACATTCCAGGGTGGTTTCATCGTTGAGGGTCAGGCGGTAGCCGTCAGTCAGCGGTTCCATCCGGGTGACTTCCGCTGGGCAACGCCAACTGATCACGTCCTTGTCCAGGCCTTGCCAGAGGCATTGACCGAGCCAGGCGTTTTCCACCACATACCCGAGCGCCGGAACGCCCTCTTCCATCGCCGACAGCCGCGCGGTGGAAAAACGCCCGCGATCGGAAACATGAATCTGCTTGATCGGCTCGGCGCGGCGGGAGATTTCCTGCCACACGCCCAGCCGTTGATAAATTTGTCGGGCGCCGAAGGACAGCGCCGAAGAACGGGCGTCATAGCTCGGCTGGTAGGTATCACCCGGAGCGAATGGCTCGATCAGCACGATCTTCCAGCCTCGCGCCTTGGCCCCGGCCTGCAATGCCAACGCCAGACTGGCGCCGACCAGACCGCCCCCGATGATTGCCAGATTGACCCGACTCATGCCGCCTGTGTCCTTGCTGCGGCCATCAGGGCCTCGATCTCGGCGACTGTTTTCGGTACGCCTTGGGTCAGGATTTCACAACCGGTTTTGGTCACCACTACGTCGTCCTCGATGCGCACGCCAATGCCACGCCATTTTTTCGCTACGTTCTGGTTGTTCGGAGCGATGTAGATACCCGGCTCCACCGTCAACGCCATGCCGACCTCAAGCACCCGCCATTCACCGCCGACCCGGTACTCGCCCACGTCATGCACATCCATGCCCAGCCAGTGACCGGCGCGGTGCATGTAGAACGCCTTGTACGCCTCGCTGGCGATCAGCTCGTCTACGTCACCCTGCAACAGACCCAGTTCAACCAGGCCCGAAGTAATCACCCGGACCGTTGCTTCATGGGCCTGGTTCCAGTGCTTGTTCGGGGCAATTTCGGCAAATGCGGCTTCTTGTGAGGCCAACACCAACTCGTAAATTGCCTTCTGTTCCGCTGAATACTTGCCGTTGACCGGCCAGGTGCGGGTGATATCGCTGGCGTAGCAATCGATTTCACAACCTGCATCGATCAGCACCAGGTCACCATCCTTGAGCACCGCGTCGTTTTGCTGGTAATGCAGGATGCAGCTATTGCGCCCCGCCGCGACAATCGAACCATAGGCCGGCATCTTGGCCCCGCCTTTGCGGAACTCGTAGTCAAGCTCGGCTTCGAGACTGAACTCATACAACCCTGCCCGGCTGGCCTGCATCGCGCGGATGTGCGCCTGGGCGGAAATCCGCGCGGCCTCGCGCATCACCTTCACTTCTGCCGCCGATTTATACAGGCGCATGTCGTGCAGCAGATGATCCAGGGCAACGTATTCGTTCGGCGGCTGGGCGCCAAGGTGCGCTTTGGAGCGGATCACGTTGATCCAGTCCATCAGGTGCCGATCAAACTCAGGGTTACTGCCCATGGCCGAATAGACCCGGTCGCGGCCTTCGATCAGGCCCGGCAGGATGTCGTCGATGTCGGTGATGGGAAAGGCATCGTCAGCACCGAAGTCGCGAATGGCGCCTTCCTGACCGGCACGCAGACCGTCCCACAACTCGCGTTCGGCATTGCGCTCACGGCAGAACAGGATGTATTCGCCATGCAGGCGTCCGGGCATCAACACGAGAACAGCCTGGGGCTCGGGAAAACCGCTCAGGTACTGAAAATCGCTGTCCTGACGGTAGACGTGCTCGACGTCGCGATTGCGGATAGCAACCGCGGCGGCGGGCAGAATGGCGATGCTGTTGGGTTCCATCTGCGCCATCAAGGCCTTGCGGCGACGGCTGTATTCCGATTTCGGGATATGAATCATGGGCAGATGGCGTTCCCTGGCAGTCGATTAATGCAGTGACGGCTTGGCAGCAGCAGGCGCATCCGGCTTTTTGGTTTCGCTGAACAGCAGTAGCGGTGCAACGCGCAGGTACTCCATCACTTCCATGTAGTCGCTTTCACCGTCGTCGGACTCTTCCAGGGCGTCTTGCACCTGGGAAATGGCCGCCAAATCCTGCAGCACTTCCGTGGCTTCAGGGCTCAGCATGCTGCTGTCACGGCAGTTCAGGCCGAAACCGCTGAGGAAGCCCTGGCACCATTGGCCCAGTGCAGCGGCACGGTCAGCCAGAGGCTCGTCATCGGTGGGCAGCAACAGTACGACGGTCACGTCGTCACCGGTAAGCTCGCCCTTGACCATCTCCTGCAAGCCGATCAAGGCATTGCGGACGTTATCCTGCGGCTCGCTTTCGAGCAGCTCGGCGGCATCGACCAGCCAGCCTTCGGCATCGAAGCCGGCACCGGCGCAACTGCGACCGAGCAACAGGCCATGCAGTTCGGCAGGCGAGACGTTATGACCGCTGGAAGTCAGCAGGGTGGTGAAGGCTTGGTACGGGGAATTCTGAATGGGCATGGGCAGCTAGGCGCCAGACGGCGCTATGTCTAGAATGAAGGCCTTGTATCCTACATCGACAGACTCGCCAAGACTATTAAAGGCTGTCCGCCAGCTACCACACACTAGACACAATCTCAGTGGACACAATGGAAGACACAGACCTGCAAGCGCTGATGGCGAGACTCGAGTTGCTAATTGACCGAGTCGAGCAACTAAAGAGCCAAAACGGACTCCTATTAGCTCAGGAAAAGACCTGGCGCGAGGAACGCGCGCACCTCATTGAAAAAAACGAAATCGCCCGGCGTAAGGTCGAATCGATGATTTCGCGCCTCAAGGCCCTGGAGCAAGACTCATGAGTTCAAGCAATAGCGTTACCGTGCAGATCCTCGATAAAGAATATTCGATCATCTGCCCCCAGGAAGAGCGCAGCAATCTGGTGAGCGCCGCCCGTTACCTGGACGGCAAGATGCGCGAAATCCGCAGCAGCGGCAAAGTCATCGGCGCCGACCGCATCGCCGTGATGGCTGCGCTGAACATCACCCACGATCTTCTGCACAAGGAAGAACGCCCGGATGTGCAGGCCAGCGGCTCGACGCGAGAGCAGGTTCGCGACCTTCTGGATCGTGTCGATCTGGTGCTCGCGACCGATCCGGACGTCACCAAGGGCTGAAACGCGAAACAGCTTGAGGTATACTCGCATCACTCCCTGGGGTGCTTGCCAGTTGACCACGTCCCTGAGCCGATTCGCACTACCCTGGAGGTTGCACGTTGGGCTGGTGTGCATGTCCGCTAGACGGAAAGCCTTAAAGCCTACTGCATCTTCCACCTTGAACTTTCGGGTTCAAGGGCTAAGTCAGCAGCGGTTCATCCGGGGAGCCTGATTCCAGTCCGATGCCGGTTTAAATACCGGCATCGGCTTTTTTACGGGTACGATTTGAGTACCCGCCCTCCCGAGCCCGAATTCATGACCGAACCTGCGCTGCTTCCCCGCCCGCAACTTCGACGCATGCTGCGCAAGGCCCGCCGCGCACTCACACCCAGTCAGCAACGCCAGGCCGCTCGCGGGCTGTATAAGCAATTGGCCCAGCACCCGCTGTTTCGCCGCGCCAGACACCTCTCCCTTTATTTGCCCACCGACGGTGAAATAGACCCGCGCCTGCTGCTGCGTGCCGCTCAACGTCGGGGCAAAGCGACGTACCTGCCGGTGCTCAGTGCCTGGCCGCGAACCAAAATGGTGTTCCAGCGGATCCGCCCGGGCGAAAAGCTCATACCCAACCGCTTCCACATCCTTGAACCCCGGCACAACGTTGCCCGCCAACGAAAAGTCTGGACGCTGGACCTTGTGCTGTTGCCCTTGGTGGGGTTTGACGATGTCGGTGGACGACTGGGGATGGGTGGCGGCTTCTACGATCGAAGCCTGGCGTACATGGCCCGACGCAAAAACTGGCGCAAGCCGACGCTGTTGGGACTGGCCCATGAATGTCAGAAGGTCGAGCGGCTGGCTCAGGCGAGCTGGGATGTGCCGTTGCAAGGAACGGTGACAGACAAGGCGTGGTATTTCGCAGGTTAGCCCTGCAAAGGAAAAGCTTGCTCGCGGCAGGGGGTTTTCAGGCGCATCGATGTTGAATGTGACGCCGTCATCGCGAGCAAGCTTTGCTCCTACAGGTGCGGCGTCGAAAGACAGGTCTAGCGCTTGTAAGCCGACGGCTGTTGTTGCTGAGCGATTTCAATCGGCGCATCGGGGTTGTTGTTCCACAGGCTTTGGGCATAGCCGGTGGTCACGACGCCGAGACCGAACAAAATAACCAATATCCATAGTAAATCCGGTTTGCGTTTCATCGATTGCCCCCCAAAGGCACATCAACACGATGACAGCAGCGGTTTCCGTTGTAGGCCGTGCAGCAGCGTCAAGCTAAGAAGGCCGGCATTTTGCGACAACGTGACCCTACACGCAAACGCTGGCGTCAACCGACTGTCGGTTTGTCATAAAATTGCCTGACAACTTGCCCACTCAACCCGCAAGGAGCAAAACCATGGCCTATTGGCTGATGAAATCCGAGCCCGACGAGCTCTCGATCAAAGATCTGGAGAAGCTTGGCAGCGCGCGCTGGGACGGTGTTCGCAACTACCAGGCGCGCAATTTCCTGCGAGCCATGGCGGTGGGTGACGAGTTTTTCTTTTATCACTCCAGTTGCCCTGAGCCCGGTATTGCCGGGATCGGAAAGATTGTCGAAGCGGCGTATCCGGACCCGACGGCGCTGGAGCCAGAGAGTCATTATTACGATCCGAAGGCCACGCCTGAGAAAAACGCCTGGAGCGCGATCGATGTCGCGCATGTCGAGACGTTTCCCAGGTTGCTTAAGCTGGATTATCTGAAGCAACAGACCGCGCTGGCCGAGATGCCGCTGGTGCAGAAGGGGTCGAGATTGTCGGTGATGCCGGTGACGGACGAGCAATGGGCAGCGGTACTCGATTTACGTTAAATAGGCAGAACCACCCGGTCATCCTCTTTTCTGCGCTCAATAGAGTTAGGCTGCCCCTCAGTTGACTGGTATCAACTCGCCCCGGCGTTAGATCAACCAGACTAGGACGCAACAGCCGCAGGATGCCCGCATGTCTACGCACAGTCGCTCTTCAATATTGTTTGTCACTGCTTTAGTGATACTGCTGCTGGGTGCCGGGGGCTTTGGCTACTGGAAGTCGACGCATGACCGATTGCCCGAAGGTTTGTACGTCGGCAATGGCCGCCTCGAAGCCACCGAAGTACAGATCGCCAGTAAAACACCCGGGCGACTGGCCGAAGTACTCGTCGATGAAGGCGACAAGGTCAGCAAAGGCCAGCTGCTGGCCCGCATGGACACCCGCACCCTTGAAGCCCAACGCAATCAGGCCGAAGCCGAAGTATTGCGCGCCCGGGAGAATCTCGCCGCCGCCCAGGCCAACGTGCAATTGCGCCAGAGCGAACAACTGCTCGCGCAACAAGAGCTCAAGCGTTCCCAGGAACTGTTCAAGCACGGTTTCGTCAGTGGCCAGATCATCGATCAACAGCAGGCGCGGCGGGACACCGGCGGCGCAGCGGTCGCCG
>NZ_WFGV02000024.1 GCF_010095445.2 Pseudomonas sp. TNT3 | reverse complement strand
GCAGTGCTGTCGGCGCCCCCAAAGGTAGCCGCACTGAAGCGGCCGTTGGCGGTGGCTTGGGCTCGGCGGGCGGTTCAGTGATCGGTAACAGTCTGGGCGGCTCCACCGGTTCCACCATTGGCGCGGGCCTCGGCGGCGCGGCAGGTGGCGCAGTCGGTAATAACCTGGGCAGTGACAACGGCAGCTCCCATTCCGGCGGCGGCCATAAAAATAAACATAAACACAAGAACAAGCATCGCTAATTCACGCCGATCCGTGCGAGGTATGCCATGACGCCTGAAACCGAAGGTAATGAAGAAAAAGGACCGAGCGGTGTTCCCTACATCAACGATCCAAATAAAGGGCAGGATCTCAATGACCCTGGTAACGAAGATCCGGGATCACTCATGGATGATGCCACCGTACCGCTTAACGATTCCGATGATGCGGGCGATGTAGGAAATACAGAGTATGAAGAAGAGGATGTAGACGAAGACGAGCAATAGTTGCAGACCGATCGTCCGCCTGATCGAACCCCGCGCTGCGCAATCTTCTCGAACCTTCAGGGCCTGTTCTTTCAGGCCCCTTGAGAGGTGCTCCATGAACTCCGATCCTGATGTTTCCGACGTTGACGAAACTCCCGAATACCCACTGCCATCACCCACTGACTCATTAAGCCGTGATCAACGTCCACCGGACGATGACACCGCCGTTGAGCAACTCCCGAACGACGATGTCAAGCGTGGCGACGTGGAAGCCAGCCCCGATGATCCCGATATAGCCGGTGATGATGCCTCCGGTGAACCCAGCTGAAACGCGCATGTTCTTATTGCCGCTCGTCGATTGAGTGGCACCTTTAAAAATCGAACGCTGCCAGACATCAGGACAGTGTCTTTTTAAGGAGATGCATCATGAACAGGTCAACGTTGACAGTCATGACAATGGCCGGCGTGTTGTCGGTCAGTTCATTTGTGGCGTTTGGTCAATCTTCCGGCAACGATGCGCCGGTCGATAAAGGCGGCATGCCGCCTTCCACTGAAATGAATGCGGGTTCAGCGAGCGGAAATGCCTTGCCGCCTGGCAGTATTGATAGTGGGAATGCGGGTGATGCTAATGGGAGTAGTACAAGTCCTGGGACGGGAAGTGGGTCGATGAGTGGTGGGAGTTCGATGGGGAGCGGATCCGGGAGTGGCTCTGAGGATTCGAGTGGTTCTGGAGCGAGTGGTAGTAGTTCGGGTGGTGCAAGTAGTGGTGGTGGGGCGGGTGGATAGGATGAAGCTCAGTTTAATGACTACAATAGCCCAGCCTTTGCTGGGCTAATTAGTTAACGGAATTGATGGTTAGAATGGGCTGTAAGGATTATAAAAAGTTCACATCTATTCGATCGACTTCTAGTTTTACGTATTGGTCATTTAAATTTGGGTGGTCATAGTGTGTCTTGATCGTCAAAATTAGTAAAAGACTCAAGTACACTATTTTTTAGCGTTCCGCACAGAAAGTAGGCTTAGCCCTTGGAGGATTTTTCTACTATAGGGTCTGTGTTTTTTGCTCTGCTGAGCATGTAGGTATCAGAAAGGTAGAGTGTTAGCTCAATCGGATATGTTTTTCCAATTTCAGTTGCATATGGGCATGAATTTACGAAGCATTCAATAGAAAGCCCATTGATGAGTAGCGTCGCATGATTTTCGTCGTCTTCATTGATTTTTAGTAGCTTTGCTGAGATTGAATTATCCATTGTGCGGCCTATCTTTTTGTCTTGAGAGTCGCTTTTGATCACCTTTCAGAAATATTTTTCTGATTGTATGCATTTGGTTGTGCTGTCTCGGCGTATTTGGATTGTAGAGAAAATCATTAGGTGACTTACGCCGGTTAATAGGCTTTTTGATGGTTCTCAATAAAATTCTGTGCAAGCGAAAGTTCTGTGATTAGGGATGGTATAGTTTTCGATGTGGAGGAATACAATGGTGCGTCCCAATTGTAGTTTTCGATCACTCTTATTTGAAAAAAGCCTGCTGCACTACAGGACGGGTACCAGCCGGCGTCTAGCAGTAGCGAGGCGGGATACTCAACTTGAAGCAGGTCTTCCTTCAAAGAGTCGATTTGATATTTAACGTCTTTTTTCTCTAGTGAGGAAAGATCGTCATGTGCGATATTTCCACGGATAAATTTCAAGTCAATCATTTTGTTACTTTTCTGAGTTTATTCGCTGAAATGGGATGTCCATGAATTGTCTTGGTGCTAAGTGTTACGCGCAACTGAGATGTTCATTAGTCGCAAAGTAATGTGACAGGCTGGCACTTTTTTATAGAATGCCAAGTGTCGATTTTGGTGTTATTTGGATAGCGATTCAATCCATTGTCTGTAGAATGTTCGTTGATCTTCAATGTTGTTTGTGATGTCAGTATCTTCGTAATCAAAAATGTTTACTATGTCTTCATTGCCAGCGGATCTCCCGATAGTCATTTCATAAGCTAAATTTCCCGCAGACATTTGTGACGACATGCGGGATGGATGAACGTTGAGTTTGGCGCCTTTGCAGAGGAATTTTATATTGGGGAAATCGGCTCGTAATAGGCCAAGGCACGCATAGAGGTCCTCAGCGCTGTATATTTTGCCTAAGGCGTTCGGCAGTGAAAAAGCGATTGTGCGTTTTTTTGAATCGCATATCAGTGACGCGGTTTCTAATTTTTCATTGACTAATAAAGCTATATTTATAGTTTTCATTGCAGAGCTCTGCAGTACTTGGCGGCATGGTTAATACCACAGTGGGTGAGTGGTACGCGGGTTAGTATGGATATTATTTAAAAGCATCTATGTTTTTTTTTGAGCTTATCCATTGTAAGTAATAACCCCGCTGCTCGTCTGGATCGTTCGTTAAGTTTTCGTCTTCAAAGTCAAATATAAAGACTAAATCATCGAGGCTGGGCGCTTTTCCCATCTGCAACTCATATGCTTTCAGTCCAAGAGACATTTGTGAGCCCATGCTTGAAGGGTGCACATTGACCTTTGCTCCTTTGCATAGAAACTGAATGTGTGAGTTCCTTTGTCTTAAACCGCCAAAGCATTTATAAAAATTAACATCCTGGCACGTTTCAATTTTTCCGTTTTTCATGATGAGACTTAACGTGACTGTTTTTTTGTCGCATGTTATTTTGGCGGTCTCTCTTTTTCCGTCTATGCTAATAATTATTTCAGTTTCAGAAATCAATTTCTTATCTTCCGATTAGGGTTAGGGATCGAGTAACCAAACTCTTTACCATTATCAAGAATCAGCGTGGCGCCCAGCACGTCCTCTTTATTTATTTTGCCTTTTATAGCTATTTCATTTTCTGCTCCGAAATCATACAGTGCGCCAAGTTCTTTCTTAAGATCATAGCCAGGGATTTTTTGGAGCGTGTAAAGATATCCGATATCCGTATTGAAACTGGTCGCGAAATTCTTCCCGACTTGGCGGGACGGCGAGGTGCTAATGAAGTTGCTAGGAGGGAAATCACTGTCTATAGAGTGAAGAAGCAGGTCGTTACTTTTACCTTTACTTTTGAATCCGTTCTCAAATATTTCATATGGTTCTCGTTGATCCCCCCGATAAAGATAATCGCCTTCTTCCTTAGGTGACGGAACCTTAACCGCCCCCTCATCAACCCCAACCTTCCCAGCCGGATCCTCATCCCCAAACGAAGGCTTCTTACACCCATCCCGCCCGGGACACTCATTCAACCCCAGCGGATCAACCCAACCCGTCGGATTCCTTGTGTACTGATACCCGTTAAGCCCACCCGCCAACCGTTTCGGGTCCGGTGTCAGGTATCGGCCGACGTCCGGATTGTAGTAGCGATGCCGGTTGTAGTGCAGGCCGGTTTCGGCGTCGAAGTACTGGCCCTGAAACCTCAGCGGTTGGTCGAGTACCTGATGCGTATCGCGGTTCAGTCGGGTCAGGCGGCCGTAGGCGGTGTATTGGGCTGCCCAGACGATTTCGCCGCTGTAGTCGGTCAGTTCCTGGGGGGTGCCGAGGTGGTCGAGTTGGTAGTAATAAGGGCAGGCTTTGCGCGGGCCTTTGCCGTCGAGCATCGCCAATGGCCGGAAGGTGCCGGGTTCGTAGACGTAGCTGCGGTAGTGCTCGGCGCTGCTTTCGGCGACGAGGTTGTCGCCTTGCCAGAAGAATTCGGTGGTGTTGCCATCGACGGTCTTGCTGATCCGGCGGCCAAAGGCATCGTATCGATAGGTGGCCTGCGTGCCATTGGGCAGGGTGATGCCGATCAGTCGATGCTGGCAGTCGTAGCGGTACTCGGTCACCAGTGTCGGCGCAGTTCCTCGGCGCTTGCGGATCAAATTCCCGAAGGCGTCGTAGGTGTATTGGCGATTACCTTGTTTGAGCAGTCGGTGGTTTTTGACGGTGATCGGTCCTGGACGATCCAGCATCAGCAGGTTGCCTGCCGGGTCGTGAACGAAGCTTTCCGGTTGGTGCTCGCGGGAGTGGTGGACGCGGATCAGGCGGTCAAGGAAGTCGTGTTGATAGCTGCGCTTGCCGTTTCGGGTGTCAGCAATGCTGTCGAGATTGCCGTTTGCGCTGTAGGCATAATCTCGGCGGTAAAGAGGGCGTAACGGCTGGCCGATAGCGTGAGCGGTCAACCGACCTTGGTCGTCGTACGCGTAATCGCTGCTGAGCAAACCTTGCTGGCGCTGCCGTTCACGCCCGGCAATAAATGCGTGGGACGACAACCGTGATCCATTGAGATCGATGGCTGCAAGTGCGCCACCCTGGGCAAGATGAAAGTCGAGTTTGCTGTGGTCCGGCAGGCGCATGTGATCGAGCTGGCCGCAGGCGTTGTAGCGGTAACGCAACGTGCCCCAGCCCTGATGCTCGGTGACCAGGCGATCCTGTTCGTCGTACTCGAATTCCAGCGGGTGATCGTTGTTGTCGTCGACACGGGTCAGGCGGCCGAGCGCATCGTAGTGGTACTCGACTTTTTTCCCGTCCGGCAACGTCTTGACCAGTAGCCGGCCAGCGGAATTGCGGTGGTAGCCGGTCACTAATCGCGAGTCGTCATCGCCGAACTCGGTTTTCTGCAGCAAGTGCCCACTCAAGTCATAGGCATAAGCGGTACGTCGACCATCGAACCCGGTTTCCTGTCGGATCAATCCGCCAGGCCAGTAGTCCAGCTGATACTTTTCGCCGGATTCGTTTTCGATCTCGGTCAGCAGCAGTCGCGCATTGTCGTAGCGGTACTTCAGCTGCGATCCGTCGGGATTGATCCGGCGACTGACCAGATGCAAGTCCGCGGCGTACTCAAAACGCGTGACGCGGCCCAGCTCGCAACGTTCCCCGGTGATCTTGCCGTACGCGTTGTAGGTGAAAGCGCGGCTGGCACCCGAGGGGAAGGTGGTTTGCAGCAGACGTCCTACTGCGTCCCATTCATACCGGGTGACGCCACCGTGTTCGTCCTGATGGGTAATCCGACGCCCCAGGCAGTCGTAGGAAAAGCGTCGTTGGCCTCCCGTTGGCAAGGTCTCTTCAACCAGTTGCCCCAAGGCATTTCGTACAAAGGTATGGCCGCTGCTGTCCGGGTAGCGGATCAATAACAACTGTCCCTTTGTGTCGTAGTGGTAATAGGTGGAATGGCCCTCGGGGTCGGTCGCCCGGGTCACATCACCCTGAGCATTGCGCTGATACGTCCAGACCGCGTTGGCGCGATGGCGTGCGTGCAGGA
This sequence comes from Pseudomonas sp. TNT3, assembly GCF_010095445.2. Lineage (GTDB taxonomy): Bacteria > Pseudomonadota > Gammaproteobacteria > Pseudomonadales > Pseudomonadaceae > Aquipseudomonas. Next base: position 80,848 of record NZ_WFGV02000024.1, on the reverse strand, counting down.
AGCCGTTCCGGTATTCGTAGGAAGTGGGTTCGTCCTCAGGGGGAATATGAGCAATCAGCCGTCCGGCTTCGTCATAGCGGTATTCGGTTATCGCGCCGAGTGGCGTCTGTTCAGCCGTCAGCCGTCCTTTGCTGTCATAGGTGTTCAGATGCTCGCCGCCATCGGCTTCAACGCGGCGTATCAGACGAGCCTGTTCGTCATGCCGGTAAGCCTCTTCGCTACCATCGGCGTTCTTAACCACCACCTCGCCGTGGTCGTCCCAGAGGTAACGTGTGTCCATCTGCGAAAAGCTCGCCCAATGTCTAATGCATCGCGCCGCCTTTCCGGATCTTTCCCACTCCCAAAAGGAACTTGCCCCACCGGCCAATTGCCGTTGAAGAATGACGTTCTGGTCGTCGTAGTCGTACCGCTCGCTTTCGTCGGCCGCGTTGTTTGCCGCTACCAGGCGATGACAGGCGTCGTAGCGGTAGGTCGCAAGGACTTGCTCGGTGCGCCACGCGTCTTGCAGCGTGGGGGCCGGATGAAAACTCTGATAGTCGACGGCGACCAGGTGTCGACGATCCCAGCGCAACCGCAGTGAGCGGCCGGCACCATTGTCCAGGCGTTCGATTCTGTTCGCGAAATCGCGCTGCACCGTCAGACGGTTGCCATAGGCATCGCTGATCGTCGCCAATTGCCCTGCACGGAAGTGGAAAAAACGTGCGGTCTCACCGGCCAGGGCGAGGATCAGTTCCTGCGAATCGTCCCCTTTGTAAATGGCGGCACGGGACAGGCTGTTGTGAATAGCCGGACGTTCGGCAGTTGGCAGGGGAAACGTTGTGCGCCGGTTTTCGTGGTCGGTCCAGATGACCTGATCGGCATCGATGTGCAGCGAATGGGACAGGGAATGACTCCAGCCGAAGCCGAGCCCGCAATCGATGTCTGCTGCGCTGGTGCGATAGAGCCGGGTGAAGTCGAACGGCAAAATCCCGTCCAGCGAACCATCGATCAGCGTGAGCAACTCTTCGCCCGTGACCATCGACACGGGGCAGCCGTTGGTGCACGTCAGCGGCCCGCAATCAGCGCTGTCACCATTGGGATTCTTCGCTTGGTCGGGCGCGTCGTCCTGGCGTTCTTGTTTGCTTAATCGGGTTTTTGCGACGGAGGGGTGGCGGGCGATGACTAACGGATTGTCCACCCGAACAACCTTTGAGTCGACGGCGCGAATCGTTAGCGGCACCGAAGCAGCGGGCTTCAATGGGACATTTCGCGCAGTTACCATCAAGGGTTTGAGTGCGCCTGCGTGAGCACTCAGGTCGGACCGATTAGTGAGCTCCGCCAGTCGCAGACTGGCCGCTGCCAGCCATTGCCTGGCGCGTGGCGACTCGACCTTGCCCAGCACTTTGCTGCTGATGCCGACGTTTAAACCTGCCGGGCCTGTTAAACAGGTCAGCAGGAAGCCAATCAATAGTTCGGTGCGAATTTGCGCGACGACTTCGGCGATGTATTGCGGCGGCAGCATCCTCAGCCAACTGGTGAACGCGGCGAGATGAATGAACATCAACGGCTCGTCACTCAGCATCATCAACAGGCTGGCGATGGCGTCTGCAGAGGCGTTGAGCAAGGTGTCGAGCTCGCCCTCGGTCAGGTATTTGAGCAGCTTCTCACTGTTGGTTTGCAGGTCGGCGATCAAGCCATAAACCTGCTTCACGCCATCCCATAAACCGAACAGCGACTGCTCGAAACCGCGCCAGTCGGCCTGTTGCAGCATGCCGTAACGCTGGCTGAAACCCGCTTCGGAAAACCCAGCCCACAAAGGCGCGAACTCGGCTGTCCATTCGTTGCGCAGCCAACCTTCCAGATCGCTGATGACGTTTTGATAGGAGGCATAAAGTGCTTTGACGTGTTGCGCGGAAACGTTCGGGAAAAAAGTGATGCGGTAACGCTCGCCGCGCGAGCATTCAGGTATTTCGAGGATGCCGCTGGGGCCGATGGTGTGGTGAGTCGGCGCGCCATGGCGGATCTCACCTTCTCGCCCCTGGGTTATCAGTTCGAGCGTCAACGGCGTATTGCCGATCGGGACGAAGCGCGCGGTTTCGAACCGGTGCACCAGCGTCAAAGGACCGCTTGCGGGGCAGGTGGCGACGGTAGAACTGACCGTCGAATGAGTCGGTGCGCTGAGCTGGTGCTCTTCACCCACCGTGAAGACTTGCTCGACCTCTAGCGCAGAGCCTGTCCAGTAACTTTCCGCCCAGGACTCGTAGTTGTTGAGGCAAAGTCGAAAGTCAGCGATCAGCGCTTCGACGTCGGGTTGCGCAGGGTTCATGGCGGCAACGACCAGCAGCCCGATGGCGTTGTTCAAGGCCAAAACCTTGTCAGGATCGAACATTCGCAGCCTCTCGCGCCTACTGATTAAATTTCGCGAGACTTTGCGTGGGATGCGGGAGGAAAGAAGTCGGGGAAAGAGACGGGTGCTGTAGGGGAAATCGCCAAATGACGTCGTCAACGTGGTGAGTGAATTTTCACCCGTCTGTCATTGTTCGTTGCCCTATGCCGCCCGCGCTCGATATGCTGCTGAACCCTTTAATCAAATCCGGATCCGGCCGTACGTTTGCCGCATTGGGATGTCATTGAAAACGGATCAGATGCGATGAATGCACCGCTGAACGACATTGGCCCGATCAAGGCCGTGATTTTCGATATGGACGGCTTGCTGCTGGACACCGAGGGTATTTACACCGAAGTCACGTCCATCATCGCCCAGCGTTTTGGCCGTACTTTCGATTGGAGCGTCAAACAGAACATCATTGGCCGTGGCGCGGGTGATCTGGCGCGTTATGTGGTCGAGGCGCTCGATCTGCCGATTACCGCCGAAGAGTTTCTAAAGATTCGCGAGCCGCTGATGCGCGAGCGTTTTCCGACCGCGCTGGCGATGCCGGGTGCACAGGAACTGGTTCGGCATTTGAAGGCCAACAACATTCCTATCGCGGTGGGCACCAGCTCTTCGCGTCAGTCGTTTGGCCAGAAAACCACCCTGCACCGTGACTGGTTTGAACTGTTCGATTTCATCGTGACGGCCGATGACCCGGAAGTCGGCGCAGCCAAACCGGCGCCGGACATTTTCCTGACCGCGGCGCGCCGCTTGGGGGTCGCACCGGAGGATTGCCTGGTGTTCGAGGATTCGCCCTTCGGTGTCACCGCGGCGAAAGCGGCGGGGATGAGCGCCATTGCGATTCCGGATGCGGCGATGGCCGATGAAAAATACGCACACGCCGACGGGATTCTTCGTACGTTGAAGGCTTTCAGACCCGCTGACTGTGGTTTGCCGGCGCTTGAGTGGGCTTGATGTCCAATCAATTGTGGGAGCAAAGATTGCTCGCGAAAGCGGTGTATCAGGCGAGATTGACGTCGGCTGATACTCCCTCATCGCGAGCAGGCTCCCACATTTGATTTGCCTTTGACCGACCCGTATCAGGCGCCGAAACCACCGTCGATGGTCAGGCTGGCACCGGTGATGTAGCCCGCTTCAGGTCCCACCAAGTAAGCGACGAAACTGGCGATTTCATCCGCTTTGCCGTAACGGCCCACCGCCATCAACGGGATCAGGCTTTCAGCGAAGTCGCCGCTGGCTGGATTCATGTCGGTGTCCACAGGGCCTGGTTGCACGTTATTGATGGTGATGCCCCGTGGACCGAGGTCGCGCGCCAGGCCTTTGGTCAGTCCGACCAGTGCCGATTTGCTCATCGCATAGGGACCGCCACCGGCGAAGGGCATGCGGTCGGCGTTAGTGCTGCCGATGTTGATGATGCGACCGCCTTCGGTCATGTGTTTGGCGGCGGCCTGGGTGGCAATGAACACGCTGCGCACATTGATGGCCAGGGTTTGGTCGAAGTCTTCAAGTTTGAAATCTTCCAGTGGCGCAACTGCCAGCACGCCGGCGTTGTTGACCAGAATGTCCAGGCGGCCAAAGGCTTTGACGGTCTGGTCGACAGCGCTGCGAATGGCGTCGGCATCGGCGCTGTCGGCTTTGATGGCCAGGGCCTTGCCGCCGTTGGCCGTGAGGCTGTTTTGCAGTTCTTCGGCTTTTGCGGTGGAGCTTACGTAAGTGAAGGCAACGGTCGCGCCTTCAGCGGCCAGGCGTTTGACGATGGCTGCGCCGATGCCGCGAGACCCGCCTTGAATCAACGCCACTTTGCCGCTGAGGTTCTGAGTAGTCATGTCGATCTCCAAAGTCCCGAGGCGAGATGCCTCGGTTGATGGAGCCTAGTATCGATTCTTGATTACAGTCTGAGTAGACGGTAATTGCGATAGTCTGTGTAAACCAGAAGTTTATAGTGGTGCTTATGGAAACCTTCAGCAGTATCGAATGCTTCGTGCGCAGCGCCGAGGTCGGCAGCTTTGCCGAAGCCGCTAGACGCTTGAGCCTGACCCCGGCGGCAGTGGGCAAAAGTGTCGCCAAGCTTGAAGCGCGGCTGGGTGTGCGGTTGTTTCAGCGCAGCACCCGAAGCCTGACATTGACCGAGGCCGGTCATCTGTTTCTCGGCGAAGTCAGCGCCAGTTTGCACACCATCCAGAACGCCGTGGCCAATCTTGCCAGTGCCGAAGGACGCCCGGCCGGCACGCTGAAAGTCAGCATGGGCACCGTGTTCGGTCGGCTGTACATCGTGCCGATGCTGGGAGAGTTTTTGCGACGCTTTCCGGCGATTAATCCGGACTGGCATTTCGATAACCGTCAGGTCGATCTGATCGGTCAGGGATTCGATGCGGCAATAGGTGGCGGCTTTGAGCTGCCGCAGGGGGTGGTGGCGCGCAAGCTGACACCGGCCCATCGGGTGCTGGTGGCCTCAGCCGACTACCTGGACGCGCATGAATCGATTGGCGAGCCTGATGATCTCAAACATCACGACGGCATCCTGATTCGTTCACCGCAAACAGGTCGCGTGCGCTCATGGCAGTTGACCAGTCGCACCCAGCAACACAGCCCGCTGACGCTCAAGGCGCGAATGACGATGAGCGATTCGGAGGCCGCATGCGCCACGGCGACCCAGGGACTGGGCATCGCCCTGGTGAGCATGCCGTTTGCCATCGGGTACCTGGAGGCAGGCATCTTGCGGCGGGTGTTGCCGGATTGGTACGTCGATGATGGCAATATCTCTATCTATTACGCGGAGCACAAACTGCTACCGGGCAAGACCCGGGCGTTTGTCGATTTTGTGATCGAGCAATTTGCTGAGCAGGGGTTGGGGCAACGGTTTAGCGCGGTTTGAGCAATTCTTGGGACCGAGGCGCCGCCATCGCCAGCAGGCTAGCTCCCACAGGGGATTTGTGAACGCCGCAGATCCAGTGCGGTAGCTCCCACAGGGGATTTGTGGACGCCGCAGATCCAGTGCGGTAGTTCCCACAGGGGATTTGTGGACGCCGCAGATCCAGTGCGGTAGTTCCCACAGGGGATTTGTGGACGCCGCAGATCCAGTGCGGTAGTTCCCACAGGGGATTTGTGGACGCCGCAGATCCAGTGTGGGAGCTAGCCTGCTAGCGATGAACGATAACGCGGTCTACCGAGCAAACCGCCCCGGCCAGCCTATGATGGTTTTCGGCCGCGGCGTGGCATAAGTCCGCACCTTCGACGTCGACAACCCCAATCGCACCAAAGATTCGGCAATGGTCACCGCCGCCGTTACGCCATCAATCACGGGCACGCCGGTGCGTCGGCGAATCTGCTCATCCAGCCCGGCCATGCCGCCGCAGCCCAGGCAGATCACTTCTGCCTTGTCATGAGTGACCGCCAATTCGGCCTGATGCACGATAGCTTCCAGCGCCCGTTGCGGTTCGTGCTCCAGCTCCAGGACCGCCAAACCACTGGCCCGCACGGACGCGCAGCGGTCCCAGAGCCCCGACAGTTTCAACCGATCCTCGATCAGCGGCACGGTGCGGTCGAGGGTGGTGACCACCGAATAGGCATGGCCGAGGAACATCGCAGTACTCGCCGCCGCGTCGGTGATGTCCACCACCGGTACGTTGAGCAATTCCTGCAACCCTTCGCGACCGTGCTCGCCGTAACCGGCCTGGATCACTGCATCGAAGGGTTCGTCGTAGGACATCACCCGATCCATGACCGCGATGGCTGCGAGGTAACTCTCGAAATTGCCCTCGACCGAGTCGGCACCGAAAAACGGGGTCAGGCCAATGATTTCAGTACCCGGCGCGGCCACGGACTGCGCCGAGCGCGCAATGGCCTGGGTGATGGATTCGGTAGTGTTGACGTTGACCACGAGAATTCGCATGAGAAGTCCTTAAAGCGGGGCAGTTCTGCGGCCCGAGGCTGTCGGGCCGCCGGGGATTTAGTGGCTGGCGTTGTCGACTGCGATGGATTCACCACTGACGTCGGCGTAATGAGGCTGACGTTTGGCGATGATCAGGTAGAGCATTCCGGCGATCCCGGCACCGATCAGCCAGGAGAAGGGCGACACGCTGTGGAATCCCGGCACCAGCGCCAGCACGATGGCGATCAGTGCCGCAGGAATAAACGCCGCGACCGCGCGTAAATTGACGCCGCGGCTGTAGTAATAAGCGCCGTTGGGGTCTTCGCTGTACAACTGCGGCACGTTGACCTGACCTTTTCGTACAAGCCAGTAGTCGACCATGATCACCCCGTACAGCGGGCCGAGTAGGGCGCCCAGGCCAGAGAGGAAGTACACGATCACCAGCGGGCTGTTATAGAGGTTCCACGGCAGGATCAGCACGGCGATGGTCGCGCTGATCAATCCGGCACGGCGAAAGGTCAGGTATTTAGGTGCCAGGTTGCTCAGCACGAACGCCGGGGCCACGAAGTTGGCCATGATGTTGACCGCCACGGTCACGATCAGGAACGCCAGGCAGCCGAGCACCAGGAAGAAGGTGTTGGGAATTGAGGCGATGATCTCGGTCGGGCTTTCGATGATCCGGCCATTGATTTGGAATTGCGCGCCGCAGAGCAGGACGGTGATGGCCGCGAACACCAGAATATTCACCGGCAATCCCCAGAAGTTTCCTACCTTGATGGTCTTGCGGCAGGGCGAGGAGCGGGCGAAGTCGCAGAAGTTGAGGATCAGCGTGCCGTAGATGGCCAGCCACAGTGCACCGCCGGCGAAGATGTTGCGCCACATCTCGCTGCCGGTCAGAGGCTCGCGGATGGACCAGGCAATGGTCGCGTCGGCCTGGGTGTACATCCACGCCGCCAGCGCTGCGACCGTCAGCAGAATCACTGGCCCGGCGAACGCCTCGTAGCGTCGAACCATCTCCATGCCGTAAGCCAGAATGCCCAGTTGCACCAACCAGATCGCGACGAAGCACACCCAGCCCAGACTCGAGAGGCCGAGGAACAGGTTGTGATCGTAGTCGGCGAAGCCAGGGTGTACGGCGGTCAGCAACACACGCAAGACCACCGACGCCAGGTACGTCTGAATTCCGAACCAGGCGATGGCGATAACGGCGCGGATCAATGCAGGAATCTGCGCCCCGTGAATGCCGAAACTGATGCGGCTGATCACCGGAAACGGCACACCGGTTTTCTGGCCCATGTAGCCGGAGAGGTTCATGAAGCTGTACACAAGCGCCGCGCCGATACCCAGGGACAACAAAATCTGCCAGCCGCCCAGCCCCAATGCATACAGCCCGATGGCGAAGGAATAGTTGGCAATGTTGTGCACGTCATTGGTCCACAGGGCGAAAATACTGTAGCGACCCCAGCGTCGACCTTCGGCCTTGGTCGGGGCGAGGTCCTTGTTGTGCAAGCGCGGGCTTAGCACGACCGGGTCCTGAAACGTCTGATCGTGGGGAACGGTAGTGGGGTGAGAGGAGGGTAGATCCAGCGCGATGTTCTTGTTTAAGAGGCTAGTACGCATTCCGGCAGGCTCCTGAAGCTTGGCGTCGCGATGACTGTGCTTGAGCGTTGGCTCGACAAATCTTCGTCGCGGGCGATAAGCATCATTGGTTACGGGGCATCTGCAGCCTGTACGGGATAGGGCGCTTCAGGCGTGCGGATCTAAAGTGTGTGTATGTTTTGATTTGTGTTGTATACAAAACATGTATGCACTCAAGCCAGATCTATGCCAGTTAACGATCTATCAAACGTAGTTGTAATTTCGTTTTGTTATCTGTTTTCGATAAATGCAGGAAATTAAAGAGAAATAAATTGACCGATTGAACAGGTATTTATTTTTGCGGTGCGGGGGAAGAGAAAAGGTTGTGGAGGAGGTTAGCCAGGAGGGATGTAACTTTTCAGGGCGCTAGAACAAAAAGTGCACACATAAATGGCACCGATGGTGACATTCGTGTGTACACGTTTTAAAGATCAAAAGATCGCAGGCTTCGCCAGCTCCTACGGGATGCGATCTTTTACGCTTTCGATTTGCTGATGATGTTACCGGCATGCAATCCGCATTCTTTCTGCGTCGCTTCTTCCCACCACCAGCGACCTTCTCGCTCGTGCTGGTTCGGCAGGACCGGGCGGGTGCAGGGTTCGCAGCCGATGCTGATGAAGCCGCGTTCATGCAGGCTGTTGTATGGCAGCTCAAGCATGCGGATGTAGCCCCAGATCTCCTCGCTGGTCATTTGCGCCAGCGGGTTGAATTTGTACAGGGTGCGTTCCGGGGTGGAGAACGCGGTATCGATTTCCATCACGGCGACAGCGCTGCGGGTGCCAGGGCTCTGATCGCGACGCTGGCCGGTCGCCCAGGCGGTCACGCCAGACAGTTTGCGCCGCAGCGGCTCGATCTTGCGGATGCCGCAGCATTCGCCATGGCCATCCTTGTAGAAGCTGAACAGGCCTTTTTCCTTCACGAACGGTTCAAGTTTCGTGTAGTCCGGCGAGACCAGCTCGATGTCGATCTTGTAGTGCTCGCGCACCTGATCGATAAAACGGTAGGTCTCGGGGTGCAAGCGGCCGGTGTCGAGGCTGAACACTTTGACGTTCTTGTTCAGCTTCCAGGCCATGTCCACCAGCACCACGTCTTCGGCACCGCTGAAAGATATCCACAGGTCATCGCCAAACTCGGCGAACGCGAGTTTCAGGATGTCCTGTGCAGATTTATTGGCATAGGTCGTGGCGAGTTCCACGACATCGAACGATGGGCTCATCAGGGCGGCTTCCTACAGGTCGGTGGCGCTGGGCGCTCTATATGGGCCAGATGGTAACAAAATCCTGCAGTCGCTGGCGCGCCCTCTGCGTTGCGCCGGCCCGTGCGAGTCGCTAGAGTTCGGCAGTCTTTTTACTCGCTCGACTCAATAAACAATACAAATGGGAGTGTCTTGTGGAAATTGCCTGTCTGGATCTTGAAGGTGTATTGGTCCCGGAAATCTGGATCGCCTTCGCCGAAAAAACCGGGATTGAATCCCTCAAGGCCACTACCCGGGACATTCCCGACTACGACGTGCTGATGAAGCAGCGCTTGCGGATTCTCGACGAGCACGGCCTCAAGCTTTCCGATATCCAGGAAGTGATCGCCACGCTCAAGCCGCTGGACGGCGCCGTCGAGTTCGTCAACTGGCTGCGTGAACGCTTTCAGGTGGTGATTCTGTCGGATACGTTTTACGAGTTCTCCCAGCCGCTGATGCGTCAATTGGGCTTCCCGACCTTGCTCTGTCATCGTTTGATTACCGACGATACCGGTCGGGTGACGAGCTACCAGTTGCGTCAGCGAGACCCCAAGCGCCAGTCGGTCCTGGCCTTCAAGAGTCTCTACTATCGCGTGATCGCGGCGGGGGATTCGTACAACGACACCACCATGTTGGGTGAAGCGGATGCGGGGATACTGTTCCATGCGCCGGATAATGTGATTCGCGAGTTTCCGCAGTTCCCGGCGGTGCATACCTTTGATGAGCTGAAGCAGGAATTCATCAAGGCTTCCAACCGGGCGCTCAGCCTGTAATTACGGCCGCTGATCGTTCCCACGTGGAGCGTGGGAGTGATCAGGAAAGCTAGAGGTTTTGCAGGGTGTCGAGCAGTACCTTCACCTTGGTAATCGACTCCTGATACTCCGCTTCCCACTGCGAATCCGCGACGATCCCGCCACCGCCCCAGCAACATACCTGTCCATCCTTGACCAACAAACTGCGAATCGCGATGGAGCTGTCCATCTCGCCACGCACGTCCAGGTACAACAAAGAACCGCAGTACAACCCGCGCCGGGTGGGCTCCAGCTCGTCGATGATCTGCATCGCGCGAATTTTCGGCGCGCCGGTGATCGAGCCGCCGGGAAAGCTGCCGGCAATCAAGTCCAGCGCATCCCGATCGTCCGCCAGATCACCGGTGACGCTGCTCACCAGGTGGTGCACGTTCGGGTAGCTTTCCAGGCTGAACAACTCCGGCACCCGCACCGAACCGATGCGACAGGTCCGTCCGAGGTCGTTGCGTAGCAGGTCGACGATCATCAGGTTCTCTGCCCGGTCCTTGGGGCTGGCCAGTAGCTCGGCGGCATTCGCCGCGTCTTCAGCGGCAGTCAGGCCCCGTGGTCGGGTGCCTTTGATCGGGCGGGTTTCAACCTGGCGTTCACTGACTTTAACGAAGCGTTCTGGGGACAGACTGAGGACCGCACCGCCGTCGGGCAGGCTCTGGAACCCGGAAAAAGGCGTCGGACAGGCCGCGCGTAACGCGCAGTACGCCGCCCATGGATCACCTGAGCACTGTGCACGGAACCGCTGGGCGAAGTTGACCTGGTAGCAGTCACCGGCCTGGATGTAGTGCTGGATGCGCGCCAGCGCCTGGCGATATTCATCAGCACTCAGGTCGGCGCTCATCGGGCCGTTTAGCTTGAATGGCTCGACGGCATGAGCCGCAGGCTGGCTGAACAGTGTGATCAGCCGTTGGCGCTCGGTCTCGTCCAGTTTCGGGTGAAACACCAGCTGACTGGTCGCGCAATCGTGGTCACTGATCAGCGCCCATGCGTACATACCAAAACGCGCGTCGGGCAGGTTCAGGTCGTCCTGCGCCTGGCTTGGAAGGTTTTCCAGGTGCCGGCCGAAGTCGTAACTGAGGTAACCGATCAGGCCCCCGGCGAAGGGCAGGTCCAGAGGGACAGTCGCTTCACCGAGTTGTGCCAGCTGGTCGCGCAGGCGTTGCAGGAAATCGCTGCCGCTTTCGTCAGGCCGCACCGCCAATTCTTCCAGCGGCCAGGCGCTGAGCAGGTCATAGCGACCGCGATCAGCGATGGGCCGGCCACTGTCGAGCAGCACGGCACCGGGGGCGTGACGAATCACCGCGAAGTACTCGGCGGGGTTGGCGCAATAGGGCAGCGGGTGTACGGAACAGGTCAACATGGGAGGGGCAGATCAGCCAGCGAGGCGGGGTGGCGATTGTAGTCCCCTCGAGGAATTGCTCCTAGAGGGGATGTCGGGAAAAGACACCTCAGGAGCGGCTAACGACACCTGTGGCGAGGGGATTTATCCCCGTTGGGCTGCGAAGCGGCCCCAAAAAAAATGGGCCTGCTACGCTGGCCAACGGGGATAAATCCCCTCGCCACACAGCTTTCGGATCAGCCCTCAACGCCAGGAATATGCCCAAACATCTCCTGAACGAACGCAACCCGCTCTTCGACGGTTTCAGTCACGCCGCGGGCCTTCAGGTCCTCCAGCCGCGCCTCGACCGCATGGGTGCGCAGCGTCAGGCCGCAATCGTTGGCAATCTGAATGTTCAACCCAGGCCGGGCATTCAGCTCAAGAATCAGCGGGCCCTTTTCCTGGTCGAGCACCATGTCCACACCGATGTAACCCAGCCCGCACAGCTCATAGCAACCGGCCGCGAGCTTCATGAAACCGTCCCAGTAGGGCAGTTGCACGCCGTCCACCGCGTTGGTGGTGTCGGGGTGTTTGGTGATGATGTTGTTCAGCCAGGTACCGCGCAAGGTCAGGCCGGTGGCGAGGTCGACACCCACGCCGATGGCGCCCTGGTGCAGGTTGGCCTTGCCGCCGGACTGGCGCGTTGGCAGGCGCAGCATGGCCATGACCGGATAGCCCATCAGCACGATGATGCGGATATCCGGCACGCCTTCGTAGCTGATGCTCTTGAAGATCTGGTCCGGGATCACCCGGTATTCGATCAGCGCACGGTCACGGTGGCCACCCAAGGAGTACAGGCCGGTGAGGATGCTGGAGACATGGTGCTCGATTTCCTCATGACTGATGATCTTGCCGGACACCGTGCGATAGCGGCCCTCGAAGCGGTCGGCAATCACAATGATGCCGTCTCCGCCTGCGCCTTGGGCCGGTTTGATCACGAAGTCGCTGCGTCCGCCGATGATCTCGTCGAGCTTGTCGATTTCTTTCTCGGTGGAAATCACGCCATACAGTTCCGGCACATGAATGCCGGCAGCGGTGGCGCGTTCCTTGGTGATGATCTTGTCATCGACAATCGGGTACAGGCTGCGCTTGTTGTACTTGAGCACATAGTCCGCGTTGCGCCGATTGATCCCCATGATGCCCCGGGCTTCCAGGGCTTTCCAGGTCTTCCAGAAACCGAACATCAGGCGTCAGCCTTCTTCAGGAACGCCTTGAAACGCACCAGTTCAGTCAGGCGGTAGCCGCGATAGCGACCCATCGCCAGCATGAAGCCCACCAGGATCAGCAGGATCGCCGGGAAGGTGAACACGAAGTACACCAGTTCCGGCACGCTCATGATCAGGTGCGCCAGGGAAGCGGCGAACAGCGTGCCGATCGCCACTTTCATGGCATGACCGCCGCCACGTTCTTCCCAGGTGATCGACAGGCGCTCAATGGTCATGGTCAGGATCACCATCGGGAACAACGCCACCGACAGCCCGCGTTCGAGTCCGAGCTTGTGGCTGAACAGACTGATCGCCGCGATCAGCACCACCACGAACGTCAGGACCACGGACAGCCTCGGCAACATCTGCAGCTTCAGGTGCTCAAGGTAGGAACGCAGCGACAGCCCCAGCGCCGTGATGATGGTGAACAGCACGATCCCGAAGCCGAGCTGCGTCTCCCGGAAGGCGAGGGCAATCAGCACCGGGGTAAAGGTCCCCAGGGTCTGCAGGCCGATCAGGTTGCGCAGGATCAGGATCACCAGCACACCGATCGGGATCATCACCATGATCATGAACGTTTGCTGGGTCTGCAGCGGCAGGCCGTACAGCGAGTACTCGAGGAAGTTGGCGTCGGTGTTTTCGTCCGTCAGCTTGGCCAGGCGAATGGCGTTCATTTCACTGTTGTTCAGGCTGAACGTCACGTTGGCTTTTTTGCCGCCATCGACGGTGATCAGGTTTTCGTCACCGGTCCACCACAGCAGGCGGTCAGTCGGCAGGCCCTGTTCGCCGGTTTCCGGGTTGAAGTAAAGCCAATCGGTGCCGTTGAAGCTGCGCAGCCACAGCTCAGGGGTTTGCGGTTGGTCAGCCACCAAGCGAATGGTATGGACTTTTTCTATCGGCACATGGGCGATGGACAGCAGCAATTCGACGATGCGCGCCTTGTGCACGGTGGACGGATCGCCGCCCAGCAGCAGTTTCACGTTGTCGTCATTAACGTTGTTGACCCGCTTGATCGCTTCGCCGATGAAGGTTTCGACGTCGGCCGAGTGCTGGCGAATCGGCGCGAGCAGGGCCTCGGCGGCGATTTTTTCCGGACCTTCCACCACGATGCTGTCGCGGAACGTCGGGCCTTTGATCTTGGCTTTCTCACCGGTGTAACGCTTGGTCAGCACCAGGCGGTAATACAGCGTCTGGTTGCCCTTGGCCCGGCGTGCCGACCAGGTGACCTTGCGGTTACCGTCGACACGGTTCACGGCCACGCCGTAGTTATTGGAGATAAAGCTCTCGTTGAGGCTGACGTAATCGCGGCTCAGCGGCGGCACGAACATCTGGATCTTGACCGGGTCTTTGGCACTGGCGACGAACTCGACCTTGGCGTCGATGTTCCACAAGTCGTCGGTGGCGTCTTCGGTCACGGGAATGCCGAGCACGAAAATCTGATAGGCCGTAACTGAAATGCCCAGCACCACCAGGATGGCGATCAACATTTTCAGATGGAGGGTAAGAGAGCGCATTGGAATTACTCTGCGGTATGTGCGTCGGTGGCGCAGGCGGGTTTGCCAGCAGCGTATTTAAGACTGGGATCGACCAGCGCATCGAAGCGCTTCAAGGCTTCGGAGCCGATCAAGAGCGGGTATTGGAAGGCGCTGCGGTCGGTTAGGTTCACTTCGATGCTGCGTAAAGCCGAGCCCATGCAGATATCCAGCTCGATCACCGGACGAGCGGTGTACTTCTTGCCCTCTTCGGGGTCGTAGTCGCCGGCGCGCCGCTTGATCTTGCTGACGCGTGCCAGCGGTCGCTCGATCGGGTGCGAATGCGCGGCATCGATGGCCAGATAGAAGCGCACCCAGGACTCGCCATTGCGTTTGAAGCGCTTGATGTCGCGGGCACTTAATGAGGCGGTTTTCGCGCCGGTGTCGAGTTTGGCGGCGACTTCCAGGTTGATACCCTCCAGAGACGCGTATTCATTAAGGCCGTACACAGTCTTTTCCCCTGCCACAGCGAAACCGGGCAGGCAAAGAAGATAAAGGAATGTCGGGAAGGGCTTGAGTCTCATAAATCCTGGTGCGCAGCGGTCCGTGTTTCGATTCAAGGCCCTGGCATCGCTGCGCAAGCTCCCTCGTATGCCTGTCAGCCAATGATGACAGGCAGTGCAGATGTCACAAACAAATGCGGGCGGCATTCTAGCACGGTGGTTTTATGGCGCCACCGCTGGCAGGGGGCTATAACCTTCCTTGTGCCGGTTTGGCATGCTAGAGACGTTTATTAGACGATTGTCGACAATCTGTATTTTTCCTTTGACTGTTAGTCGTGTTTTCGCTAGTTTTTGCGGCATCCGCTTTCAAGGTGTCGACAATATGCTGGATCAACTCGATCCCCCGGTCATGGCTCAAGACGATTCGGAGACGCTCTCCGAGAACGTCTTCCGACGCATTCAGGCGGCCATCGTCAAGGGCGAAATTGCCCCCGGTAGCAAAATCTCCGAGCCAGAGCTGGCGCGCACCTACGGCATCAGCCGCGGCCCGCTGCGCGAGGCCATCCACCGCCTGGAAGGCCAGCGTCTGCTGGTGCGCATACCGCATGTCGGGGCAAGAGTGGTGTCGCTCAACCACGCCGAGCTGGTGGAGCTCTACGAAATCCGCGAATCCCTGGAAGGCATGGCGTGCCGGCTGGCCGCCGAGCGCATGAGCGTCGAAGAAATCGACGAACTGCGCCGGGTGCTGGAAACCCATGAGCGCGATGCAGCGTTTCAGGCCGGTGTCGGCTATTACCAGCAGGAAGGCGATTTCGACTTTCACTACCGAATCATCCAGGGCAGCGGTAACCGCACCCTGACCCAGATGCTGTGCGGCGAGCTCTATCAGTTGGTGCGCATGTACCGCATCCAGTTCTCCACCACGCCCAACCGTCCGCGGCAGGCGTTCGCCGAACACCACAGAATTCTCGATGCCATCGCCGACCGTGACGGTGAACTGGCCGAGTTGTTGATGCGCCGTCACATCGGCGCCTCCAAACGCAATATCGCCCGTCACTACCAGGACGGCGCTAACCCGACAGCCACAGAACGAGGTGAGTCATGAGTTCCAACAAGAGCACTCCAGGCCAGCGTTTCCGCGATGCGGTCGCCAGCGAGCATCCGCTGCAAGTCGTTGGCGCGATCAACGCCAACCACGCATTGCTGGCCAAGCGCGCCGGTTTCAAGGCGATTTACCTGTCGGGTGGCGGGGTAGCTGCCGGCTCCCTGGGCGTGCCTGACCTGGGCATTACGGGCCTGGATGATGTGCTGACCGACGTGCGCCGTATCACCGACGTTTGCGATCTGCCGCTGCTGGTGGATGTGGACACCGGTTTCGGTTCCTCAGCGTTCAACGTGGCGCGCACCGTGAAGTCGATGATCAAGTTCGGCGCCGCAGCGATCCACATCGAAGACCAGGTCGGCGCCAAGCGCTGTGGCCATCGTCCAAATAAAGAAATCGTGTCCCTGCAGGAAATGGTCGACCGCATCAAAGCGGCCGTCGATGCGCGCACCGATGACAGCTTCGTGATCATGGCGCGCACCGACGCCCTGGCGGTGGAAGGCCTGGAATCGGCACTGGATCGCGCTGCGGCGTGCATCGAGGCGGGCGCCGACATGATTTTCCCGGAAGCCATCACTGAACTGGACATGTACAAGCTGTTCGCCAACCGCGTGAAAGCGCCGATCCTGGCCAACATCACCGAGTTCGGCGCAACGCCGCTGTACACCACCGAACAACTGGCTGGCGCCGATGTTTCCCTGGTGCTGTACCCGCTGTCGGCCTTCCGCGCGATGAACAAGGCCGCGGAAAACGTCTACACCGCGATTCGCCGCGACGGCACGCAACAGAACGTCATCGACACCATGCAGACTCGCATGGAGCTTTACGATCGCATCGACTACCACACCTTCGAGCAGAAGCTCGATGCGTTGTTTGCTGCGAAGAAGTAATCAACACCGCACTTTTGTAGCAGCTGCCGAGCCTGCGAGGCTGCGTCCGAGGCCGAAGGACTTGCCAAACCGGGCAAACGCGCTTGCAGGTTTTACGAATGCAGCCGGACGCAGGCTTCGCCAGCTGCTACAGAGATGCACTGTGAACCTGATGAATAAAAACGTGCCGATTCCCTAATAAATTCAAGATTGGAGGCAGAAATGGCCGAAGCAAAAGTACTCAGTGGCGCCGGGCTCCGTGGCCAGGTTGCCGGGCAAACCGCACTGTCCACCGTGGGCCAGTCGGGTGCAGGTCTGACCTATCGCGGTTACGACGTTCGCGAACTGGCGGCAGACGCGCAGTTTGAAGAAGTCGCTTACCTGCTGCTCTACGGCGAGCTGCCGACCAAGGCGCAACTGAACGAATACATCGCCAAGCTGAGCAAACTGCGCGACCTGCCGCAAGCACTGAAAGAAGTGCTGGAGCGCATCCCCGCTGACGCCCACCCGATGGACGTGATGCGCACCGGTTGCTCTTTCCTCGGCAACCTGGAGCCTGAGAAAGACTTCTCCGAGCAACACGACAAGACCGACCGTCTGCTGGCCGCGTTCCCGGCGATCATGACCTACTGGTATCGCTTCAGCCACGAAGGCAAGCGCATCGATTGCGTGAGCGACGAGCAGTCCATTGGCGGTCACTTCCTGCACCTGCTGCACGGCAAGAAGCCGAGCGAGTTGCACGTCAAGGTGATGAACGTTTCGCTGATTCTGTACGCAGAGCACGAGTTCAACGCTTCGACCTTCACCGCACGTGTTTGCGCGTCGACCTTGTCCGATCTGTATTCCTGCATCACCGCTGCCATCGGCTCCCTGCGTGGTCCACTGCACGGCGGCGCCAACGAAGCTGCGATGGAAATGATCGAACGCTTCAGCTCGCCGGAAGACGCCGTCAAAGGCACCCTCGGCATGCTCGAGCGCAAGGACAAGATCATGGGCTTCGGTCACGCGATCTATAAAGACAACGATCCGCGCAACGAGGTGATCAAGGGCTGGTCGAAAAAACTCGCTGACGAAGTGGGCGACACCGTGTTGTTCCCGGTTTCCGAAGCCATCGACAAGACCATGTGGGAGCAGAAAAAACTGTTCCCGAACGCCGACTTCTACCATGCCTCGGCGTATCACTTCATGGGCATTCCGACCAAGTTGTTCACACCGATTTTCGTTTGCTCGCGCCTGACCGGCTGGGCAGCGCACGTGTACGAACAACGCGCCAACAACCGCATCATCCGTCCGAGCGCCGAATACACCGGCGTCGAACAGCGCAAGTTCGTGCCAATCGAACAACGCTGAATGGTGAGGGTCGGCTGAACCGGGAACCTGTAGGAGCCGAGCTTGCTCGCGATGACGGACTGACATTCAACATTGATGTCGACGGATACACCGCTATCGCGAGCAAGCTCGGCTCCTACAGGGGACCGGTCTCACTTCAACTGCCAGGCCCCACCTTTTGTAACCACCGTGACCGAGTCCTGACGATGAACACTGAATTCCGCAAACCACTGCCTGGCAGCCATCTGGATTACTTCGACGTCCGTGCGGCTGTCGAAGCCATTCAACCTGGCGCCTACGACACCCTGCCGTATACCTCCCGCGTGCTGGCGGAAAACCTGGTGCGTCGCTGTGACCCGGCCACGCTCACCGAATCCCTCAAGCAATTCATCGAGCGCAAGCGCGACCTCGATTTCCCCTGGTTTCCTGCTCGCGTGGTGTGCCACGACATCCTCGGCCAGACCGCTCTGGTCGACCTCGCCGGCCTGCGTGATGCCATCGCCTTGCAAGGCGGTGATCCGGCGCAAGTGAACCCGGTAGTGCCCACTCAACTGATCGTCGACCACTCCCTGGCCGTTGAGCGCGGTGGCTTCGATCCAGAGGCGTTCGAGAAAAACCGCGCCATCGAAGACCGTCGCAACGAAGACCGTTTCCACTTCATCAACTGGACCAAGAAGGCGTTCAAGAACGTCGACGTGATCCCGCCGGGCAACGGCATCATGCACCAGATCAACCTGGAGAAAATGTCTCCGGTGATCCAGGTGCGTGACGGCGTAGCGTTCCCTGATACCTGCGTCGGCACCGACAGCCACACCCCGCACGTCGATGCGCTGGGCGTGATCGCCATCGGCGTCGGTGGTCTGGAAGCCGAGAGCGTCATGCTCGGTCGTGCATCGTGGATGCGTCTGCCAGAAAGCGTCGGCGTTGAGCTGACCGGCAAGCTGCAACCGGGCATCACCGCCACCGACATGGTGCTGGCACTGACCGAGTTCCTGCGTAAGCAAAAAGTGGTCGGCGCATGGCTGGAATTCTTCGGTGAAGGCGCTTCTGCGCTGACCTTGGGCGACCGCGCAACCATTTCCAACATGGCCCCGGAATACGGCGCCACTGCCGCGATGTTCTACATCGACCAGCAGACCATCGACTACCTCAAACTCACTGGCCGTGAAGACGAGCAGGTGCAGCTTGTAGAGCACTATGCCAAGACCACAGGTCTGTGGGCTGACAGCCTGAAAGGTGCGCAATACGAGCGAGGGTTGACCTTCAACCTGTCCTCGGTGGTGCGCAACATGGCAGGCCCGAGCAACCCGCATGCCCGCGTCGCGACGTCCGATCTCGCGGCCCAGGGTATCTCCGGACAGTGGGATGACGTGCCGGGCCAGATGCCGGATGGCGCGGTGATCATCGCCGCCATCACCAGCTGCACCAACACCAGTAACCCGCGCAACGTGATCGCCGCCGGCCTGCTGGCGCGCAACGCCAACAAGCTCGGCCTGACCCGTAAGCCATGGGTGAAGTCGTCCCTGGCGCCGGGTTCGAAAACCGTCGCGCTGTACCTCGATGAAGCCGGCCTGACCGACGAACTCGAGCAGCTCGGATTCGGCGTGGTGGCGTTCGCGTGCACCACCTGCAACGGCATGTCCGGCGCACTGGATCCGGTGATTCAGCAAGAGATTATCGACCGCGACCTGTACGCCACCGCCGTACTGTCTGGTAACCGCAACTTCGATGGCCGGATTCACCCGTACGCCAAGAATGCGTTCCTCGCTTCGCCACCGTTGGTGGTGGCTTACGCCATCGCCGGGACCATCCGTTTCGATATCGAAAAAGACGTGCTGGGTCTGGATGCCGAAGGTCGGGAAATCCGTCTGAAAGACATCTGGCCGAGCGACGAAGAGATCGATGCGGTGGTCAAGGCATCGGTCAAGCCGGAGCAGTTCCGCCAGGTCTACATCCCGATGTTCGCCATCCACGAAGACACCGGCCCGAAAGTGACGCCGCTGTACGACTGGCGCGAGATGAGCACCTACATCCGTCGTCCGCCTTACTGGGAAGGCGCATTGGCCGGTGCACGTCCGCTCAAGGGTATGCGTCCGCTGGCGGTACTGCCGGACAACATCACCACCGATCACCTGTCGCCGTCGAACGCGATCATGCTCGACAGCGCCGCCGGTGAATACCTGGCGAAAATGGGCTTGCCGGAAGAGGACTTCAACTCTTACGCGACTCACCGGGGTGACCACCTGACCGCGCAGCGCGCGACCTTCGCCAACCCGAAACTGTTCAACGAAATGGTCGTGGAAAACGGCAAGGTCAAGCAGGGCTCGCTCGCTCGCGTCGAGCCGGAAGGCCAGGTCATGCGGATGTGGGAAGCCATTGAAACCTACATGGACCGCAAGCAGCCGCTGATCATTATTGCCGGCGCTGACTACGGTCAGGGCTCGTCCCGCGACTGGGCCGCCAAAGGCGTTCGTCTGGCGGGTGTGGAAGCGATTGCCGCCGAAGGCTTCGAGCGCATTCACCGCACCAACCTGGTGGGCATGGGCGTGTTGCCGCTGGAGTTCAAGCCGGGCACCAACCGTCACACCCTGGCCATCGATGGCAGCGAAACCTACGACGTGATCGGCGAACGCACGCCGCGCGCCGAACTGACGCTGGTGATCAATCGCAAGAACGGCGAACGCGTCGAAGTGCCGGTGATGTGCCGCCTCGACACCGCCGAAGAAGTGTCGATCTATGAAGCGGGCGGCGTGTTGCAACGCTTCGCCCAGGACTTCCTCGAAGAGTCGGCGGTCGCCGTCTGACACACGCAGCACAGACACGGGACCTTGAGTCCCGTGTCTTCTTTCAAGGTCAGGAGTAACGAGCACCATGGCTCACGCACAGCAGATCAAGATACCTGCCACCTACATGCGTGGCGGCACCAGTAAAGGCGTGTTCTTCAGCCTGCAAGACTTGCCGGAAGCGGCACAGGTTCCGGGCCCGGCCCGCGACGCATTGTTATTGCGCGTGATTGGCAGCCCGGACCCGTACGACAAGCAAATCGACGGCATGGGTGGCGCAACGTCCAGCACCAGCAAAACCGTGATCCTGTCGAAAAGCATGAAGGCCGACCACGACGTCGACTATCTGTTTGGTCAGGTGTCCATCGACAAACCTTTCGTGGACTGGAGCGGCAACTGCGGCAACCTGTCGGCGGCAGTCGGTTCGTTCGCCATCAGCAACGGTCTGGTGGACGCCAGCCGAATCCCGCATAACGGCGTGGCCGTGGTTCGCGTGTGGCAGGCCAACATCGGCAAGACCATCATCGCCCATGTGCCGATCACCAACGGTGAGGTGCAGGAAACCGGCGATTTCGAGCTCGACGGCGTGACCTTTCCGGCAGCCGAAGTGCAGGTCGAATTCATGGACCCGGCGGCGGAAGAAGAGGGCGGCGGCGGTTCGATGTTCCCGACCGGCAACCTCGTGGATGACCTGGAAGTACCCGGTGTCGGGACCTTCAAGGCGACCCTGATCAACGCGGGCATTCCGACGATTTTCGTCAATGCCGAAGACATCGGTTACACCGGCACCGAATTGCAGGGCGCCATCAACGGTGACCCGAAAGCCCTGGCGATGTTCGAGACCATTCGGGCCTATGGCGCGTTGCGCATGGGGCTGATCAAGGACCTGGACGAAGCGGCCAAGCGTCAGCACACGCCGAAAGTCGCGTTCGTTGCCAAACCCGCCGAATACGTTTCTTCCAGTGGCAAAGTGATCAAGGCCGGTGATGTGGACCTGCTGGTGCGCGCGTTGTCGATGGGTAAGTTGCACCACGCAATGATGGGAACTGCAGCAGTCGCCATCGGCACGGCCGCTGCGATTTCCGGCACGTTGGTGAACCTTGCAGCGGGCGGCACCGAGCGCAATGCCGTGCGTTTCGGTCATCCGTCGGGCACCTTGCGCGTCGGCGCCGAAGCCAGTCAGGTCAACGGCGAATGGACCGTGAAAAAAGCCATCATGAGCCGCAGTGCGCGGGTGTTGATGGAAGGTTACGTCCGTGTGCCGGGTGATTCTTTCTAAACCCCACACCAAGCCAATGTAGGAGCGAGCCTGCTCGCGATTGCGGAGTGTCAGCCGACATCGATGTTCGATGTGTTGACGCCATCGCGAGCAGGCTCGCTCCTACAGTTGAATGCACTTCAAAACAAAAAATTGGTAAACAACCGGAACTGCCCCTGAACCGAGGTCCCATCAACGAACCACTTCACGAGTGAATCGAACATGAGCGCCAACGTCGACCAGAACAACCGCCCCGACTACGACACTGTCCTGCAGGACATTGCCGACTACGTCCTGAACTTCAAGATCGAGTCCAGAGAAGCGCTGGACACTGCCCGGAACTGCCTGATCGACACCCTCGGTTGCGGCCTTCTTGCCCTGCGTTTCCCCGAATGCACCAAACACCTAGGCCCCATCGTCGAAGGCACCGTCGTGCCTTTTGGCGCTCGGGTGCCCGGCACCAGCTACCGCCTCGACCCGGTGAAAGCCGCATGGGACATCGGCTGTATCGTGCGCTGGCTCGATTACAACGACACCTGGCTCGCTGCCGAATGGGGCCATCCGTCCGATAACCTCGGTGGCATTCTCGCGGTCGCCGATCACCTCTCGCAAAAGCGCCTGGCCAATGGCGACGCACCGCTCACCGTCCGTGCCGTGCTCGAAGCCATGATCATGGCTCACGAAATTCAGGGCGTGATCGCATTGGAAAACTCCTTCAATCGCGTGGGTCTTGATCACGTCATTCTGGTGAAAGTGGCATCAACCGCCGTCACCGCCAAACTCATGGGCGCAAATCGCGAGCAACTGTTGTCGGCGTTGTCCCACGCGTTCGCCGATGGCCAGGCCCTGCGCACTTATCGGCACGCGCCGAACGCCGGTTCGCGAAAATCCTGGGCAGCCGGCGATGCCACCAGTCGGGGTGTGCGCCTGGCCGATATCGCCATGCGCGGCGAGATGGGGATTCCCGGTGTCCTGACCGCCCGGCAGTGGGGCTTTTACGACGTGCTGTTCAGCCACACCAACAATGATCTGGCGCTTAAACCGCAAGACAAACGTGCCTTCAGTTTCTCGCGTCCGTATGGCAGCTACGTCATGGAAAACGTGCTGTTCAAGATCAGTTTTCCCGCAGAGTTCCACGCGCAGACGGCCTGTGAAGCGGCCGTGACCTTGCATCCGCACGTGCGAAATCGCCTGCATGAAATCGACAGGATCGTCATCACCACCCATGAGTCGGCGATTCGCATCATTTCCAAGGTCGGCCCGCTGGCCAACGCGGCTGACCGCGACCATTGCATTCAGTACATGACCGCGGTGCCGTTGGCGTTCGGCAATCTGGTGGCCGAACACTACGAAGATGATTTCCACGCGGCGCACCCGATCATCGATGTGCTGCGCGACAAGATGGTCATCGTCGAAAATCCGCAGTACACCCGCGAGTACCTGGAACCCGATAAACGCTCGATCGCCAATGCGATCCAGGTGTTTTTCAAGGACGGCTCGAGTACGGAAAATGTGCTGGTGGAATACCCGATTGGCCACCGCCGTCGACGCGCCGATGGTATCCCGCTGCTGGAAGACAAGTTCAAGGCCAACCTGGCGACGCGGTTTACTGCTCAGCGCAGTGCCGAGATCTTTGCCTTGTGCAAGGATCAGGCTGCGCTGGAGAAAACCCCCGTGAACCGCTTCGTGGACCTGTTCGTGATCTGACGCCAATTCCCCTGTAGGAGCTGTCGAGTGAAACGAGGCTGCGATCTTTTGATCTTAAAACCAAGATCAAAAGATCGCAGCCTGCGGCAGCTCTTTGGGAAGCGTGTTCAGGCTTTCAGCCACTTTTCCACAGGCATTTTGGTGATGGCGAATCCCGCCAGCAGGATCGCTGAATACAGCATCAATTCCCGCGAAATACTGTGCCCTTCGTACCAGGCGCCGATGATCACGGCGAACACCGGGAAAATGATGAATACAAACGACAAAATGATCGGACTCAGTCGTTTGAGCAGCAGGAAATAAACAATGAATCCACCCACCGACGCCACCAGTCCCAGGTAGAGCAGGGCGCTCCATGAGCGCAGGCTTATGTCGGCAAATACGGGGGTTTCAAATTGCAGGCCCGCCACAAATAGCATCAGCCCGGCAATGCCGATGGGCAATGTGTTGTAGGTGATCACGCTGATGGCGCTGCCGTGTTTTTTGGTCACCACGTAGCACAGCGCATGCATCACCGCCGCGCCTAGAATCGCCAGCACACCCAACAGCTCCGCGTGATCCAGATGCAGGCCCTGGCCGCGAATGATCATGAACAGGCTGCCAAAGCCGATGGCGATCCCCAACACTTGTGACGGATAGATTTTCTCCCGCAGAAACAGTGCGGAAAAAATCAGGATGAACACGGGCATGCAACTGAACAACAACGCTGTCAGGCCGGACGAAACATGCATCTCGCCGTAGTTCAGCAAGTAGTAGGGCAGGCTGAAATACGACAGCGTGACGAACACGAAAAACCAGCGACTTTTCTTCGGAAACAGCAGCGGCTCACGACGCATCAGCGCAAAACTCAAGAACAACGGAAAGGCAATCAGGAAGCGCAGGCCCGCAGCCGTCAGTGGCGGCACACTTTCGACCGCAATCTTGATCCCCAACCAGGTTGTGCCCCAGCTCAGGCAAACAATCAGGAACAGTGCACTGGTCACCCATGCGGCCATCCGTTGTTTCGCAGTGCTTGAAGTGGCAGGTATGGCAATGGACATGATGTAGCTCCCTGAAAGCTGGAATTGACCTGATGGCGGAATAGGTCTATCCCTGATTGAACCTGTTTCAAGCACGCTATTCGGGGCTGCAATGACTGTCAAAGTAAGTATTGCCATGGTGTCAATCCTGCGCGACGGCCTCGCCAATGGCGTGGGCGTGAAATACAAACGCCTGGCCGACGCTGTTCAGAAAGGAATCGAAGAAGGGTTGATCGATGCGGGTAGCAAGCTACCGCCCCATCGGCTGCTGGCCGATAGCCTGGGTGTCACCATCGGCACGATCAGCCGAGCCTATGGCGAATTGGAGCGAGTGGGATTGGTCGTCGCTCGTGTAGGAGACGGCACTTACGTCCGTCAACGTGGGATGGAACGGCCGAGAGACAGCGGGTTTCGTAATGTCAGCGATGAACCGCAAGTCTTCCTCGATATGAGTCGAAACCAACCAATCCCGGGGCAGGAAGCTGGCTTCCTGAGCCAAAGCCTGCAAGCGCTGGCCAATGATCCACGCACCTTGCAGCAGTTGACCGGGTATACCGCTGAGAGTGGTCTACTGAGGCATCGGGAGGCCGGTGCGCGGTGGCTGAGTCATCAGGCATTTGTCCCGAGCGCCGAACAAGTCGTGTGCGTCAACGGCGGCCAGCACGGCCTGTTATGCGCGCTAATGGGCTTGCTCAAGTCTGGCGACACCCTGGTGACTGAGCATCTGACTTACCCAGGATTGATTGGCGTCGCTCGCCAACTGGGGATCAAGCTGATTGGCGCCGAGATGGACGGCGAAGGATTGCTGCCCTCGGCGCTGGAGGACATTTGCCGTCAGCATCGGGTGTCTGCGTTGTACTGCACGCCGACTCTCCAGAATCCAACCGCTGCAGTGATGTCCGTCCCACGAAGGGCGGCGATTGCCGAAGTATGCCGGCAGTACAATTTGTTGATTTTCGAAGATGAGGCTCACGCCGTTTTGGCACGACAACGCCCGTTGCCGCTAAGTGATTTCGCCCCGGAGCGCTCGGTGTTGATCGGCAGCCTGAGCAAGGCGGTTTCGGCGGGTTTACGGATCGGTTTTTTACATGCGCCACAACCGTTGATCGGGCGTTTGCACGCGGCGGTTCGTGGGACAAGCTGGATGGCGAATCCATTGGCAATGGAGGTGGCCAGCCGATGGATAGAAGACGGGACCGCCGAGCAGCTGTTGGGTCAGCAGATTGCGGAAATTTCCCGGCGCAAAGAGCTGGTCAGTGGCGCGCTGGAGGGGCTGGTCTATACGTCCGATGCCCACAGTCCGCACTTCTGGATCGAGGTGCCCGAGCCTTGGCGGGCTTCGCAAATCGCCGCTGAGCTCAAGGAAAAAAACTATTTGGTGGCGACAGCGGAGGCGTTTGCGGTGGGGCATGCGGCGGTGCCGCAATGTATTCGGGCGAGTGTGTGCAATTCGGCAGGGGATGATCGGTTGCTGGTCGGTGGATTTCAGGCGTTGGCAGCGGCACTCAACGAGACTGTGTGATCGTTCATCGTCGGAACGCCGCCCGGGGCGGCGTTCCGACGATGGCGGCCTGGCAGGCAAAACAGAATTATTTGAAGCGCCGCTCCACGCCTTTCTCCACCAGAATTTTCGCCGAGATCTCCTCCACCGAAAAATGCGTGGAGTTGATGTGCGGAATGTTCTCGCGGCGGAACAGGTTCTCCACTTCGCGCACTTCGAATTCGCACTGGGCGTAGCTCGAGTAACGGCTGTTGGGCTTGCGCTCATTGCGAATCGCGGTGAGGCGGTCGGGGTCGATGGTCAGGCCGAACAGCTTGTGCTGGTGGGCGCGCAGGGCCGCCGGAAGTTGCAGGCGTTCCATGTCGTCTTCGGTCAGCGGATAGTTGGCCGCGCGAATACCGAATTGCATGGCCATGTACAGGCAGGTCGGTGTCTTGCCGCAACGCGACACGCCGACCAGAATCAGGTCGGCCTTGTCGTAGTAGTGCGTGCGGGCACCGTCGTCGTTGTCCAGGGCAAAGTTCACCGCCTCGATGCGCTCCATGTAATTGGAGTTGGTGCCGATCGAATGGGATTTGCCGACGGTATAGGAAGAATGCTCGGTCAGTTCCTGCTCGAGCGGCGCCAGGAACGTCGAGAAAATGTCGATCATGAAACCATTAGAGGTTGCGAGGATCTCACGGATGTCCTGATTGACGATGGTGTCGAAAATGATGGGCCGGAAGCCGTCGGTTTCGGCGGCTTTGTTGATTTGTTGTACCATGGCCCGCGCTTTATCCACGTTGTCGATGTACGGTCGCGTGAATTTGCTGAAGGTAATGTTTTCGAACTGCGCCAGAAGGCTTTGGCCGAGGGTTTCGGCTGTGATGCCGGTGCCGTCGGAAATAAAGAAAGCAGATCGTTTCATTTGCACCTTGGGCCTTAAGCTAGTGACGAATCTTGGATATGATAGGCGCGATTTGCTGGCCGCCAGTGGCCCGCATTCTCACTTATTTTCCAGGTCCAGGCCATATAGCCCGCAAACGCTCCTTTTGAGCAGCCGGCTTCTGAGCTTTTCCAACACAGTTAGTGGAGAGATCACCTTGGTAGAGTACGTAGTTTCCCTCGACAAGCTCGGCAAAGACGACGTTGAGCACGTGGGGGGCAAGAACGCATCCCTGGGCGAGATGATCAGTAACCTTGCAGGTGCCGGTGTATCGGTGCCCGGTGGCTTCGCCACGACAGCTCAGGCTTATCGTGATTTTCTGGAACTGAGCGGCCTTAACGATCAGATCCACGCCGCCCTCGACGCCCTGGACGTCGACGATGTCAACGCCCTCGCCAAGACCGGTGCCCAGATCCGTCAATGGATCATGGAAGCCGAGTTCCCCGAGAAGCTCAACGCCGAGATTCGCACCGCGTTCGCCACGCTGTCGGCCGGCAACCCTGACATGGCCGTGGCCGTGCGTTCTTCCGCTACCGCCGAAGACTTGCCGGACGCCTCCTTTGCCGGTCAGCAGGAAACCTTCCTGAACATCCGTGGCGTCGAAAACGTCATTCGCGCTGCCAAAGAAGTGTTCGCGTCGCTGTTCAACGATCGCGCCATTTCCTATCGTGTGCACCAGGGCTTCGATCACAAGCTGGTGGCCCTGTCGGCCGGTGTGCAGCGCATGGTTCGTTCCGAAACCGGCACCGCCGGCGTGATGTTCACCCTCGACACCGAGTCGGGCTTCCGTGACGTGGTGTTCATCACCGGCGCTTACGGCCTGGGTGAGACCGTTGTTCAAGGCGCGGTGAACCCGGATGAGTTCTATGTCCACAAAGGCACGCTGGCAGCCGGTCGCCCGGCCATCCTGCGTCGCAACCTGGGCAGCAAGGCCATCAAGATGATCTACGGCGAAGTCGCCACGGCCGGCAAATCGGTCAAGACCATCGACGTCGACAAGGCTGATCGCGCACGGTTCTGCCTGAGCGACGCCGAAGTCAGCGAACTGGCCAAGCAAGCGATGATCATCGAGAAGCACTACCAGTGCCCGATGGACATCGAGTGGGCCAAAGACGGCGACGACGGCAAGCTCTACATCGTTCAGGCCCGTCCTGAAACCGTGAAGAGCCGCACCCAGGCCAACGTCATGGAACGTTACCTGTTGAAAGAAACCGGCACCGTGCTGGTTGAAGGTCGCGCCATCGGCCAGCGCATCGGCGCCGGTAAGGTCCGCATCATCAAGGACGTGTCCGAGATGGACAAGGTCCAGCCAGGCGACGTACTGGTTTCCGACATGACCGACCCGGACTGGGAACCGGTCATGAAGCGCGCCAGCGCCATCGTCACCAACCGTGGCGGCCGTACCTGCCACGCGGCGATCATCGCTCGCGAGCTGGGCATCCCGGCCGTGGTCGGTTGCGGCAACGCCACCCAGCTGTTGAAAGATGGCCAGGGCGTCACCGTTTCCTGCGCTGAAGGCGATACCGGCTACATCTTCGAAGGCGAACTGGGTTTCGACATCAAGAAAAACTCCGTCGATGCCATGCCTGATCTGCCGTTCAAGATCATGATGAACGTCGGCAACCCGGACCGCGCCTTCGACTTCGCGCAACTGCCGAACGCAGGTGTGGGCCTGGCCCGTCTGGAGTTCATCATCAACCGCATGATCGGCGTACACCCCAAGGCGCTGCTGAATTACGCCGGGCTGCCGCAGGACATCAAGGACAGCGTCGACAAGCGCATTGCAGGCTACGACGATCCGGTCGGTTTCTACGTCGAGAAGCTGGTTGAAGGCATCAGCACCCTGGCTGCTGCGTTCACACCGAAAAAAGTCATCGTGCGTCTGTCGGACTTCAAGTCCAACGAATACGCGAACCTGATCGGCGGCAAGCTCTACGAGCCGGAAGAAGAAAACCCGATGCTGGGCTTCCGTGGCGCTTCGCGTTACATCAGCGAATCGTTCCGTGACTGCTTCGAACTCGAATGCCGCGCCCTCAAGCGCGTGCGCAACGAGATGGGCCTGACCAACGTCGAAATCATGGTGCCGTTCGTCCGCACTCTGGGCGAAGCGAGCCAGGTCATCGATCTGTTGGCGGAAAACGGTCTGAAGCGTGGCGAAAACGGCCTGCGCATCATCATGATGTGCGAACTGCCGTCCAACGCCATCCTGGCTGAAGAATTCCTCGAGTTCTTCGACGGTTTCTCCATTGGCTCCAACGACCTGACCCAACTGACCTTGGGCCTGGACCGTGACTCCGGCATCATCGCGCACCTGTTCGATGAACGTAATCCGGCGGTCAAGAAGCTGCTGGCCAACGCCATTGCTGCGTGCAACAAGGCTGGCAAGTACATCGGCATTTGCGGTCAGGGTCCTTCGGACCATCCGGACCTCGCCAAGTGGCTGATGGAGCAGGGCATTGAAAGTGTTTCGCTGAACCCTGATTCCGTACTGGAAACCTGGTTCTTCCTGGCTGAAGGTCAAGCGCAGGCTTGATAGTGTGAACGGGCCGCTCACTCTGTAGGAGCGAGCTTGCTCGCGAAGAACTTCAGGACGCCACGTTTATCCAGGATAAACGCGTTATCGTTGACGTCCATCGCGAGCAGGCTCGCTCCTACAGGGGGGCGGGCTGTTTTGAGATTCAAGTAGGGCGGGCTCCTCTGGATGCCGCCCTTTTTTGTGCAAGAGCATTATGCAAAGCAGCAGCAACCTATTTCCTGTCGCCCTGATCAGCGCCGAGCGGCGCGGTGATCTGAGCGAAGACGTCTATCGTTTGAAACCCGCCAACAGCCCTGACGGCACCGTCGAGCTGGCGGTGACGCGGCTCGGCATGGCGGACGAGTCGTCCGTGCGCGGCGTGCCGGTCATTTTGCTCCATGGCAGCTTTTCCAATCGTCGGTTCTGGTTTTCCCCAAAAGGGCTGGGTCTGGGTGCGTATCTGACACGCCTCGGTTTCGACGTATGGATTCCGGAGATGCGCGGTCACGGCCTGTCTCAGCGCAACCAGAACTATCGCAAGAACCGTGTTGCCGACTACGCCCGTTACGATCTGCCTGCCATCGGTGCGTTCGTGCACGAGCAGAGTGGTCAGGCGCCGCACTGGATCGGCCATTCGCTGGGCGGCATCACCCTCGCGGCGGCGCTGGGTGGGCAGTACATTGACGAGTCTGTCGTAGCTTCTGCAGCGTTTTTTGGTACTCAGGTCAGCCGCACCTACTGGCCGCTGAAAATTCCGCCAGTGGAGTGGAGCGGACGCTTCATTCTCAAGCGTTTTGCCCAACTGTCCGGTTCTCGCCTCAAGCGCGGTCCTGAAGACGAGCCCATCGGTCTGGCCCTGGAAAGCATGCGCTGGTACGGCCTGTTCGGGCGTTTTGGCGACGCGGACAAGGACTGGTGGGCAGGGCTGGCCGACGTTCACGTACCGGTGCTGACCGTCAGTGCCGCGGGCGATCATCAGGACCCGACGTGGGCTTGCCGCAAGTTATTCGATCAGATCGGCTCCGAGAACAAGCAATTTATCAACCTGGGCCGTGAACAAGGCTTCGGCGACAATTTCGGTCATGTCGAGATGCTGGTCAGCAAAGCGGCCCAGGCCGAGGTCTGGCCGCTGGTGGCGCGATGGCTGGCGGATCAGCAGGCACCTTTAACGGGTCAGAACCCGGATCTGGCCACGGCAAGCTGACGCCAATGCTCTAACAAGGGCATTTCGCTCTGATCGGCTTGCGGCTAAGATATGACGCATCAAGCTGTTCCGGTCACTTTGCGACATCCTCGATTGTCTTCCTCTTTACAGGAGTTTCTCGATGAACCATTACATCACGCCTGACTTGTGCGACGCCTATCCAGAGCTGGTACAGGTGCTGGAACCGATGTTCAGCAATTTCGGAGGCCGTGATTCCTTCGGCGGTGAGATCGTTACCGTCAAGTGCTTCGAAGACAACTCGCGAGTGAAGGAACAGGTCGAACTCAAAGGCGATGGCAAGGTGTTGGTTGTCGACGGTGGCGGTTCACTGCGTCATGCGCTGCTGGGCGACATGCTGGCTGAAAAGGCCGCCAAGAACGGTTGGGAAGGGCTGGTGATCTACGGTTGCATCCGTGATGTCGATATCATCGCGCAAACCGATCTGGGCGTTCAGGCGCTCGCCAGCCACCCGAGAAGGTCCGACCGGCGCGGCCTCGGCGACTTGAACGTTGCGGTGACGTTCGCTGGCGTCACCTTCCATCCGGGCCACTACATCTATGCGGACAACAACGGCGTGATCATCTCGCCGAGCCCGCTGAAAATGCCTGAATAGGCACCGTTGGTTCTGGTTTCGAGAATGGGGTGAGGATGTTCGAGGAAGAAAACGCGCAGTGGGGGCTGGTGCATGCTCTGGTGCTGGATGGAAAAGGCGGTGCGCGTTCGATAGCCCGGACTGAACTCGACGAGTTGCAGCTGCAGGCCCATGAAAGCCTGTGGTTGCACTGGGATCGCAGTCACCCGCAAACCCAGACCTGGCTGCGTAAAGACAGTGGTCTAAGTGAATTCAGCTGTGACCTGCTGCTTGAAGAAAATACCCGGCCGCGGCTGTTGCCGTTGCCGGATTTCGAGTTGCTGCTGTTTTTGCGCGGGGTCAACCTCAACCCGGGTGCCGAGCCGGAAGACATGGTCTCGGTACGGATTTTCGGATCGGCGCAACGGGTCATTTCCCTGCGTCTGCGTCCTTTGCGAGCCACTGACGAGTTGCTGGTACAGCTTACGGAAGGCAAAGGCCCGAAAACCGCCTCTGAACTCATCCTTTATATGGCGCAGTACCTCACCAACAAGGTGCAGGATCTGGTCAGTTGCCTCTCGGAAGTGGTCGATGAGGAAGAAGAAAAACTGGATGCCGACGAACGGTACACTCCCGAACACGGCGCCATTTTGCAGATCCGTCGCAGGGCTGCAGCGTTGAAGCGATTCCTTGCTCCGCAGCGCGATATTTTCGGTCAGCTGACGCGTATGAAACTGCCTTGGTTTGTCGACGACGACGGTGATTACTGGAACGAGCTGAACAACAGCCTGACCCGTTATCTGGAAGAGCTGGAATTGACGCGGGAGCGGGTGGGGCTGGTCCTGGAGGCTGAAGACCGGCGTTTGAGCGTGCGCATGAACCGCACGATGTATCGCTTCGGGATCATTACCGGGATCTTTTTGCCGATGAGTTTTCTGGCCGGTCTGTTGGGCATCAACGTTGGCGGAATTCCATTCTCCGCGAGCCCTTATGGCTTCCTGATTGCGTGCCTGATGATGGTCTTGGTGGCGCTCGGGCAATGGTGGTTATTCCGACGTTTGCGTTGGGTCTGACGATGCGTCATGTGACCCGGCCAAATTTGATCGCGTCTTTCACAGACATCACGAGAGGTGCGTATGCACGATCCGTTTGAACAGTCTTTGCGCGACATGCTCAAGGCATCACCGTCCACCCGGGACGACGATGCGTGCCTTGGCCGTGTACTGAAAACCGCCAACCGCCAGGTCGGTGCCGGTGATCTGTTCAGCCTGCTGGGCCGCTGGTTGCCCGCGCTGATGATCGCCCTGAATAACGGATCGGCCCACATTTCGCCGGTTTCCCGTCACCGCAAACCTACTGTTCGCACTGCTGATAAGGCTGATTGAATATGGAACTTGATCTCTGGACTCAGAGCCTCGTCACTGCAATGACTGCGTTGTGGACCAAGATTGCGAACTTCATCCCGAACCTGTTCGGCGCACTGGTTGTGCTGCTGTTGGGCTTCGTGGTGGCCAAGTTGCTGGACACTTTGCTCTCCAAATTGTTGGCCAAACTGGGCCTTGATCGCCTGATGGGAGGCACCGGGCTGACCAAGCTGCTCTCCCGCGCCGGTCTTCAGGTACCGATCTCGACACTGATCGGCAAGATCGTCTATTGGTTCGTTCTGCTGATTTTTCTTGTTTCTGCTGCGGAATCTCTTGGACTTGAGCGAGTCTCAGCTACGCTAGATATGCTTGCGCTGTATTTGCCGAAAGTATTCGGCGCCGCGCTGGTGTTGCTGGTAGGGGTTTTGCTGGCGCAACTGGCCAATGGCCTGGTGCGTGGCGCGGCTGAAGGTGTAGGGCTGGATTATGCGTCGGGCCTGGGGCGAATCGCTCAGGGCCTGGTCATCATCATCAGTATTTCGGTCGCGATCAGCCAGTTGGAGGTCAAGACTGACCTGCTCAACCATGTGATTGTGATTGTATTGATTACCGTTGGTCTGGCTGTAGCGCTGGCCATGGGATTGGGAAGCCGGGAAATTGCCGGTCAGATTCTTGCGGGAATCTATGTGCGTGAGTTGTATCAGGTTGGGCAAGAAGTGCGTGTTGGCGAGGTCGAAGGTCAGATCGAAGAGATCGGCACGGTTAAAACCACATTGCTGACCGACGAGGGTGAGCTAGTCTCTCTCTCCAATCGGATTCTCCTGGAGCAGCATGTGAGTAGCCGCTAATCCGGCAAACCCTGCTAATGTATGCCGCCGCGAATTGTCCTGAAAAGGCTGCGGCGGACATTGACCTGACTGTCGGCCCGACTTGTTTTGAATAAAGCTCAATCGCTCTCCACGCGCTACGACCCCCGCGAGCTCTCTGATGAGGAGTTGGTCGCGCGCTCGCATACCGAGCTGTTTCACGTAACGCGCGCCTATGAAGAATTGATGCGGCGTTACCAACGAACATTATTTAACGTCTGTGCACGATATCTTGGGAACGATCGCGACGCAGACGATGTCTGTCAGGAAGTGATGTTGAAGGTGTTGTATGGACTGAAGAACTTCGAGGGGAAATCGAAGTTCAAGACATGGCTATATAGCATCACGTACAACGAATGCATCACACAGTATCGGAAGGAACGGCGAAAGCGTCGCTTGATGGACGCTTTGAGTCTGGACCCCCTCGAGGAGGCGTCTGAAGAAAAGGCGCCGAACCCTGAGGAAAAGGGTGGACTTGATCGCTGGCTGGTGTATGTGAACCCGATCGACCGCGAAATTCTGGTGCTACGATTTGTCGCAGAGCTGGAGTTTCAGGAGATCGCAGACATCATGCACATGGGTTTGAGTGCGACAAAAATGCGTTACAAACGTGCTCTAGACAAATTGCGTGAGAAATTTGCAGGCGTTGCTGAAACTTAGTTCAGCGCAAATATCTCTTACGTGTAGGCAAGTTCTGATAGACTTGCCGCCGAGTTGTCCCCCGGTTTGCGGGACTGCTTCACAATCACCAGATGGGGATTTAACGGATGAAACTGAAAAACACCTTGGGCTTGGCCATTGGTTCTCTTATTGCTGCCACTTCGTTCGGCGCTCTGGCACAAGGCCAAGGCGCAGTTGAAATCGAAGGCTTCGCTAAGAAAGAACAATTCGACAGCGCTCGTAACTTCAAGAACAACGGCAACCTCTTCGGCGGTTCCGTAGGTTACTTCCTGACCGACGACGTTGAACTGCGTCTGGGCTACGACGAAGTGCACAACGTTCGTTCCGATAGCGGCCAGAACATCAAGGGCGCCAACACCGCTCTGGACGCTCTGTACCACTTCAACAACCCAGGCGACATGGTCCGTCCATACGTCTCGGCTGGTTTCTCCGATCAGAGCATCGATCAGAACGGCTCGAACGGTCGTAACCGTTCCACCTTCGCCAACGTTGGCGGCGGTGCCAAGCTGTACTTCACCGAGAACTTCTACGCCCGTGCTGGCGTTGAAGCTCAATACAACATCGACCAGGGCGACACCGAGTGGGCTCCTAGCGTCGGTATCGGTGTGAACTTCGGTGGCGGCTCCAAGCCTGCTGCTGCTCCAGTTCCAGCGCCAGCTGAAGTCTGCTCCGACAGCGACAACGACGGCGTTTGCGACAACGTTGACAAGTGCCCGGACACCCCAGCCAACGTAACTGTTGACGCTGATGGCTGCCCTGCAGTTGCTGAAGTTGTTCGTGTAGAGCTGGACGTTAAGTTCGATTTCGACAAATCTGTTGTTAAAACCAACAGCTACGGCGACATCAAGAACCTGGCTGACTTCATGAAGCAGTACCCATCCACCACCACTACTGTTGAAGGTCACACTGACTCCGTCGGTCCTGACGCTTACAACCAGAAGCTGTCTGAGCGTCGTGCAAACGCCGTTAAGCAAGTTCTGACCAACCAGTACGGTGTTGAATCGTCCCGCGTTCAGTCTGTTGGCTACGGCGAATCCCGCCCAGTTGCTGACAACAAAACTGAAGCTGGTCGCGCTGTAAACCGTCGCGTAGAAGCGCAGGTTGAAGCTCAAGCTAAGTAATTAGCTCGCAGTTCTGAGAAAAGCCCGGCTTAGGCCGGGCTTTTCTTTGTCTGCGATTTGGGTTTTCGGGCGGGGATCAGGCGGTTGGGTGGCGCGAAAAGAACGCAGGCTGGGTACCTTCGACAGCTGCTAAACAGCAGTTGAGCCCTTCTGCAGGAGAGGTGAGTATCGAGGCTGCGATCTCTTGATCTGGTCACAACCTGCCACAGCACCGATGACCAGGATAGCCGGGCTCCTGAGCTCGAACGCCAGGGCGTCGCCCTCCATTGCTGTCAGATCGCTGCGACATTCCCGCTGCTCTGGCAGTGACGCATTTTCAATCATCGCCACCGGCGTATCCGCCGCCATTCCCCCCGCGAGCAATTGCTCCCGAATCTCGCTCAGCTTCGCCACCCCCATGTAAATCACCAGCGTTGTGCCCCCTTGTGCCAGTGCCTGCCAGTTCAATCGGCTGCCGTCCTGGGTATGGGCAGTCACCAGTGTCACGCCTCGAGCCACTCCGCGCAGGGTCAACGGAATGTCGCATTGCGTCGCGCCGGCGAGACCGGCAGTGATGCCATTGACCAACTCGACCTCTAGACCACGTTCACGTAGCCACTGGGCTTCCTCGCCCCCTCGACCAAAAATGCACGGATCACCGCCCTTCAGCCGCACCACGCATTTGCCTTGGCGCGCATAACGCAGCATCAAACGATGAATAAAGGCCTGAGGCGTGGAGCGACAGCCACCGCGCTTGCCCACGGGGATGATCCGCGCGCCTGCGCAATGCTCCAGCACAGCGACATTGACCAGATCATCGATCAGCACCACATCCGCTTCCCTCAATGCCCTTACGGCCTTGAGCGTCAGCAATTCCGGATCGCCCGGGCCCGCACCCACCAGCCAGACTTTTGCGTTCATAGGGTTATCCTCAAGAAAATGAAAGTGATCGGCTGCGACAAGGCATCGGCGTTAGCCATGCAGCGTCCACAAAAAAATCGCCAGATTCACAGCCAACGAGACCAGTGCCAACGTGCGCCAGACCTTCAACGGCTCGCGCTCCAGCAACGGCCTGGGCCGCACGCTCAAGCTGTGCCGTTCTCCCTGTTCCAGCAGCAACAACCATTCTTCTGCCGTTTCAAACCGATGTTCCGGGGCCTTCGCGACGGCGCGTTCAAGACTTTGCGCAATCCACTCGGGCAGATCGGGCCGATAGCGGCTGGCGCTGACCGGCGCGCCAAAACGCGGACGCTGAAACGCTTCGATTTCACCGTAGGGGTAGTGTCCGGTAAGCAGGAAGTACAACGTTACGCCCACTGAATAGAGGTCCTGTTGCGGCGTCGGGGGTGTTCCACCAAAGGCTTCAGGCGCGATGTAGCTTGGCGTTCCTGGCAGCGCTGAAGGCAGGTCTTCGGACAAGCCCGAACAGTAGGCGAGGCCGAAATCCAGCAAGCGCAATTCTCCGTCGTCCCCCAGCAACAGGTTCTCGGGCTTGATGTCGCGGTGCAGGATTTGCCGTCTATGCAGCATGCCGACCGCTCGCAGCAGCCGTTCAGCCAGTTCCACCCACTGGGCGAGCGGAAGGGGGCCGACATCAGCGTGCAGTTTTGCCAGGGTCGAACCGGAATATTCACGCATCACGTAGTACAAATGCTGACGCTGGCTGACCCCATGGACCTCAGGAAAATGCCGTCCGGCGACGCGCTTCAGAAACCATTCTTCCGAGAGCAACGCCTGACCAGCCTGGTGATCATCATGCAGTCGCCCCGGCAAGGTTTTCAGCAGCCAGGGCTGGTGTTGCCCATCACGTACCCGATAGAGCAGCGACTGCTGGCTCTGGCCAATGACCCCGTCGACTTGCCAGCCCTCAAACGTCTGCCCCGGCTTGAGTGCCGGCGGCAGGGGCCATTGCTGCAAATGAATCAGCGCATCGCCAATGCTGGTTTCACCCAGGGCATCGACCCGCACCACCAGGGCGCTGGCATTGTCCTGGCTGCCGGCCAGGTGCGCAGCGTTGACCAGGGTTTGCGCAGCGCTGTGCAAATCCGGTTGATCACGCAGAACCGCAGCGATCACGGTGTCACCGAGTACGGCCCAGACACCATCGCTGAGCAACACGAAGCACTCATCAAGGCGCAGTTCACCGTCAAGAAAATCAACAACCAGGTGCTGATCAAGCCCCATGGCGCGCTTGAGCACATGCTGCATGCCCGGTTGATCCCAGACATGATCTTCACTGATCCGCTGTAGCTGCCCGGCGTGCCAGCGATAGACTCTGCAGTCGCCGACGTGCGCCAAGGTAAACCGCCTGCCGCGCAGCACCAGCGCACTGACAGTGGTCAGAAGCGGTTGGCTCCCACCATTTGCCTGTAGCCACCGGTTCTGTGCCAGCAACAGGCGATCCAGGGACTCGGCGACGCCCCAGGTTTCGGGGGTGGCGTAGTAATCCAGCGCCAGGGCCTGCAAGGTAGAACGCGCCGCGAGACCGCCATCGAGGCACTGGCTGACCCCGTCAGCAATCGCGAACAGAAACCCCTTGCTCGCCGCCAGTGTCGGGTCCGGCGTGACCAGGCGCACGGCGTCCTGATTTTCCTCGCGAGGGCCGATGGCGCTGGCTTCGGCGAAACTCAATTGCAGGCTCATGAAAACGTCAGACCCGCGCCGCCGTCACTGCGGCCGAACCCCAGGTCGTTCTCCAGCGACGTTTCACCCCGTGCAGACCAAACCAGGCCAGCACGCCCAGGCTGGCGAACAACCACAACGCCAGCTGATAGCTACCGGTGCTTTGCTTGATCGCGCCCATGCCGGCTGCCAGTGCAAAGCCGCCAATGCCGCCGGCCATGCCGATCAAACCGGTCATCACGCCGATTTCCCGGCGAAAACGCTGTGGCACCAATTGGAACACCGCGCCATTGCCCGCACCCAAACCGAGCATGGTGCAGACGAACAGGGCCAGGGCCGCATAGGAGCTCGGCAAGTTGAAACCCACTGCTGCAATGCAAATTGCGGCCACCGTGTACATCCCCAGCAGGGTGCGAATACCGCCGAAACGATCCGCCAGAGCCCCGCCCAACGGACGCATCAAACTGCCGCCGAATACGCAGGCGGCGGTGTAGTACCCGGCAGTGACCGGGCTGAGGCCGTATTGATCGTTGAAGTAGCCGGGCAGGGCGCTGGCCAGGCCGATGAAGCCGCCGAACGTCACGCTGTAGAAAAACATGAACCACCAGCTGTCCCGATCACCCAGCGCTTTGAAATAGTCCGACACCGACTTGGCTTTCGGTCGCTCTGGCGCGTTCTTCGCCAGCCACGCGAAGACGATGAGCGTCAGGATCAGCGGGATCAGTGCGAAGCCGAATACGTTGCTCCAGCCAAACGCCGCTGCCAGCACCGGAGCGATCAGTGCCGCGAGCACCGTGCCGGAGTTGCCCGCACCGGCAATGCCCATGGCCTTGCCTTGATGTTGTGGTGGATACCACTGCGAGGCCAGCGGCAGGGCCACGGCGAAAGACGCGCCGGCCATGCCGAGAAACAGGCCCAGGATCAGCGCTTGCTCGTAGCTGTGAATCCCGAGTTTCCAGGCGCCGAATAACGCGCAAATGACGATCACCTGACCGATCAGCCCTGCGGTTTTGGGTGACAGTCGATCAGCCAGCAGCCCCATCACAAAGCGTAAAACCGCCCCGGCCAGAATCGGTGTTGCAACCACCAGCCCGCGCTGTTGAGTGGTCAGGTGCAGGTCTGCGGCGATCTGCACGGCCAACGGCCCGAGCAAGTACCAGACCATGAAGCTCAGATCGAAATAGAGGAAGGCCGCGAACAGTGTCGGGGTATGGCCAGATTTCCAGAAGCTTGAATTCATCGCGCACCTCAGCTGTTAAAAGGAGTCATGAGCTAACAGATGGCACGCCGCAAAACGGCCGCACCACCGGCCCCTTTTT
Source organism: Pseudomonas sp. TNT3 (assembly GCF_010095445.2). Classification (GTDB taxonomy): domain Bacteria; phylum Pseudomonadota; class Gammaproteobacteria; order Pseudomonadales; family Pseudomonadaceae; genus Aquipseudomonas. The sequence goes on along the minus strand of NZ_WFGV02000024.1, from coordinate 41,641 downwards.
CAAGGGGCCAAAACAAAAAAACGCCGCTACCGGATTTGCCATGGGCAAACAGGGTGAGCGACGTCTTTGTCGTAGGTGGGGCAACCGCCGTTGGTTACCTGTGAGAATTACTTAGCGAGATTTGTGCCAATAGGCGCAGACCGGGTGGTTTCCATCGCGAGCAAGCTTTGCTCCCACACCTTTTGTGATCACACCAATCCCTGTGGGAGCAAGGCTTGCCCGCGATGAGGCCCTCAAAGTCACCACAAAACCTCAACCCAACAACTCACTCATCGCAATAATCTGCTCCGCCACTTGAATCAGCTTCTGCTGCCGGCTCATGGCCTGGCGGCGCATCAGGGTGTAGGCGTCCTCCTCGTTACAGTCCTTCATCTTCATCAACAGCCCTTTGGCCAGCTCTATACGCTTGCGCTCGGCCAGTTGCTGGTCTCGGGCATGCAGTTGAGCGCGCAGCGCCTGATCGCTCTCAAAACGCGCCATGGCCACGTCCAGGATGGGTTGCAGGCGTTGTGCGTGAATGCCCTCGACAATGTAGGCGCTCACGCCGGACTTGATCGCCTGACGCATCACGCCGGGATCGTGCTCGTCGGTAAACATCACGATCGGCCGCGGCTGGTCACGACTCACCAGCACCACTTGCTCCATGACATCGCGGCTCGGTGACTCGGTATCGATCAGAATCACATCCGGGCGCACCGTTTCGACGCGTGAAGGCAAGTCAATGGTCAGCCCCGACTCGTCGATCACCTCGAACCCGGCTTCAGTCAGGGCCGCTTTCAGGCGGCCGACTTTTTTCGCGGTGTCGTTGATCAGCAGGATACGCAACATGTTCGCAATCTCCTGTCAGCGGCTGGCGAATCGGTGCGAGCTATTGCTCATGGCGTGCAGTTTGAAGCTGCGGGCATAACCCGCCGGGTCAGTTCCGTCCCAGTGCTTGCCGTCGATCAACTGGCTGCTGCGCATGTCGTTGTCCCCGACCGCGACACCTATACCAAGGGCTGCCTCGCGATACACGTCCAATTGCTGTACCTGACGCGCCACCGCCAGGTAGTCCGGATCGTCATGCAACAAGCCCCAGCGACGGAACTGGGTCATGAACCACATGCCATCGGACAGATACGGCAGGTTCACCTCACCCCCGGCATGGAAACGCAAGGCATGCGGGTCTTGCCAGCGATGACCGAGCCCGTCGTCATAGTCGCCAAGCAAACGCGGCTCGATGCAGTCCAGCGGTGCATCCAGATACTGCGGGGCACTGAGCAATTGCGCGGTACTGCGGCGGTTGTCGGTGCTGGCCTCAATGAAACGGCTGGCCGCCAGAATCGCCTTTACCAAAGCCCGGGCCGTATTGGGGTATTGCTCAACGAATGAGCGGGTGCAGCCGAGCACTTTCTCCGGGTGATCGGGCCAGATGGTCTGGGTCGTCGCCAGAGTGAACCCCAGGTTCTGTTTGACCGCACTGGCGGACCACGGCTCGCCCACGCAGAATCCGTCGATGCGTCCCGCTTGCAGATGCGCAACCATTTGCGGTGGCGGCACCACCACACTGTCGACGTCCTGCAAGGGATGAATGCCCTGACTCGCCAGCCAGTAATACAGCCACATCGCGTGGGTGCCGGTTGGAAATGTCTGGGCAAACGTGAGTTTTGGGCGACTTTGGTGCACGTGGCGATCCAGTGCTTCAGGACTGGTCACGCCCAAGGCCTGCAAGCCATGGGAAAGATTGATGCTCTGACCATTCTGATTCAGGCCCATCAGCACGGCCATGTCGGTCGACGCCACGCCACCAATTCCCAGGTGAACCGCATAAATCAAACCGTACAGGCTGTGCGCGGCATCCAGTTCACCACTGACCAGTTTGTCCCGAAGGTTGGCCCAGGACGCCTGGCGCTTGAGGTTCAGGGTGAGCCCGTACGGCTGGGCGAAGCCCTGTGTCGCGGCGACCACCACTGAAGCGCAGTCGCTCAGCGCCATGAAACCGAGGTTGATGTCGGTCTTTTCCGGGGCGTCGCTACCGTTGACCCAGGCCAGCGGGCCAGCTGATGGTTCATTCATCGAGTGTGCACCTTCCAAAAAAATGGCGTCGTCCAGGCTTCCTGCGCGAGCAAGGCCGAGTGACGACGCCATTGTCCTTCCACTCATTCCGACGTTGGCATGAGCGCTGATAAAGGTGTTGGTGCAAGGCATATGCCAGCGAGCGGTCCATCAGCATTTCATCAGGATTTAACGCGCTGCGTCTCGCATCCTGCCGCCCATTCCAACGCTGCGTTGCAAAGGAGGCCGGTGTGCAGATCCAGTGCGATTGCCCCATGACATTGCCCGATGTTCGCCTCAATGATCGGGTGCTGCACCTGCGTGTCGCCGATGAACCTGTGCGCCTGACATCACACAACAGCCCATTGTCCTGTTCGCTGCCCGCGGGTTGGCAGGGATTGATCGTGATGGACGGCGCGGCAGAGCTGAGCGGCGGCGATGTACAGGTGCGCGCGATGGCAGAGGCCACCCTGGTGAAGCTGCAGGTCTTTATCGACCTGGGAGATACGCTGATCGCCAAGGTCTCGCGCCCGTTTCCCTGGGCTGTGCTGGCGGTGGCCGATGAAACCGCCCGATGCGACAAGGCGCTTGAGCGCTGGTACATCGAACAGGCGCTGGCCGGGAGTTCCGCATACCAGGCTTTTGCCCGCCAGTTACGAAACAACGAGAGCTACGGGCTGGTTCGATTCCTGGTCGAGCAGGGCACCCACAGCGAAAAACTGTCTGCACTGGCGCAGCGTTATGGCGTCTCGGTATCGCACTTTCGCCGGTTGTGCCAACACGCGCTGGGGAGTGCGGCGAAGCCTGCATTACGCGGCTGGCGAGCGGCCCAGGCGCTATTGAACATGAGTCTTGAAGACGGTTCGCTGACAGATGTGGCGCTGGAATTCGGCTACGCCTCGTCTTCACATTTCTCCAAGGAAATCCGCGAGCTGGTGGGTTTCTCACCCAGCAGTCTGGCGGACATCACCGACCTTTCAAGCAAGTGAACCGATGATTTCTCGCTTTTTCCCCGTGTTTTTTTTACCGGCGCTATTAAGCGCTGCGCTGACTCTCGCGCCAATGCATGCGGGAGCTCGGGACAATGCCTACGTGGCTCGCGAGCAAAGCGTTCGGACCTTCTTTACAGAGTTGTCCGGCCCTCTGGGCAAAACGGTTGTGGTGAGCAAGGCCGCCGCCGCGAAGCGGATTTCCGGTGAGTTCGAACTGGGCTCGGCGCAGAAGACCTTCGAAAGAATCGCCGCTCAAATGGGCCTGATCTGGTACAGCGATGGCCAATCGATTTACGTGTATGACGGCTCGGAAGTCAAAAGCTCGATGGCGTCTTTGCAAACCCTGACCGTCAACCGACTCCAGGGCTTCCTGAAACAGTCCGGGCTGCACGATGCCCGCTACCCGATGCGTCATGACGGCCTGCGCACGTTCCACATTTCCGGGCCTCCCATCTACGTTGACCTGGTGATGCAGGCCGCGCAGCTGATGGATAACCAGCGTTCGGATTTGCTGTTGGGCAAACAGCAGATCGGCGTCATTCAGGTGCAAAACACCTTTGTCGGCGACCGTAAATACGAATTGCGCGATGACCAGGTCACGATTCCTGGCCTCGCGACCGTGATCGAGCAACTGCTGCGGGGCGAGAAGAGTGAGGTCGAACCCCAGTTGGCGCAAAACACTGCGCAGACGTCACAGGGCCTGATGCCCGCGTTTCCCCTGGAAGGCCTGGCCACTGCTTCGTCGTCGGATGACCCTGCAGCACCGCGCATTCTTGCGCGGGAGATGGCGGCGGGGAATATCCGGGTGGTGGCCTATCCCGACACCAACAGCCTGCTGGTCAAGGGGCTGCCGGAACAGGTGCGTTTTATCGAAAACCTGGTGACTGCGCTGGACACACCGAAACGGCATGTGGAGTTGTCACTGTGGATCATCGATCTGCACAAGGACGAACTCAATCAGCTGGGCATCGAATGGCAAGGCGCGGTGAAAGTCGGTAGCCAGTTTTCCGCGTCCCTCAATGCCGGCTCGGCGACCACGCTCGACGGCGTGTCGTTCGTCGCTCAAATCATGGCGCTGGAGCGTACTAGTCGCGCCAACGTCGTTGCGCGTCCCGTGATCCTCACCCAGGAAAACGTCCCGGCGATCTTTGACAACAACCGCACCTTCTATGCGCCCTTGGTTGGCGAACGCACGGTCGAGTTGCAGCACGTGACTTACGGCACATTGATCAACGTATTACCGCGTTTCGCCAAGGCCGACGAGATCGAGATGTCGCTCAATATCGAAGACGGCAACGAAGTCGAAAGCGCCGGTGATGGCGAGCGCCCGAATGCCTTGCCGACGGTTGGCCGCACGCGCATCAGTACGGTGGCGCGAGTCCCTCATGGCAAGAGTCTGCTGGTTGGCGGGTTTACCCGCGACGACCACAGCGAGCAGATCGGACGCATCCCGGTATTGGGCTCGATTCCTTGGATCGGAAGGCTGTTCAGTTACCGCCAGAACCGCTCGGCGAATACCGTGCGGGTGTTCCTGATTCAGCCCAAGGAAATCACCAGCGAACTGCAACCGGACAGCCTCGACCCAGCCACACGCTTGATGACTCCCGAGCAGCATGAGCGCCTTCGGCGTTCCTATTTGCGCGCAGGACAGAACTGATGCTGCCGATTGGATCAGCCGGCGGACGGGCCGCGCAAGCCCGACTGAACAGCGAAAAAGCCGCTGAACACCCTCAACCGCAACCCAATGCCGACGTGGAAACAGACGAGACCGGCACGGCCGCCGCTACCCAGCGCTTTGTGCAGATGAGCGATGAAATGTCGGCAGCATTGGCGCAATTTCGAGGCCGGCGACATTTTGAGCTCAAGTCCGAGTCGATGACCGAAAGCTTTGAACGGGTGCTGGATGACGACACTGTCAGCAAGGCTCGGCAGCTGTTCAGTCTGGCGCGGCTGGGGGACAAACCCGTCGCGTGGTTGCTGCAAATGGCGCGCAGCCTGTTCCCTGATGACAGTGACCTGGCCCTGGTGCTGCGTGAGCTGTTACGTCGTAAAAAACTCGACGCGGGCACGCGTCAACGGCTCGAAACCCTGTTGCAAACGGTGCTCGAACAGGGCTCGCCAAAGCGCATGAAGGCCGGCATCAACGCTGCCTTGAAGGCGCGAATGTTCGGCAAGGCGATTGCCGTGCGGGCGGGGTTCCTGCGTGAAACCTACCGGGATTTTCTGGAGTCCGACGACGGTCCGGTCAGTTGCTATCAGGACTGGATCGCGACGTATGGCGAGGCCCGGCGCATGACCGTCCTGGCATTTATCGAGGCAGCCTTGCTGACCGACATCAGTGCTCAGGACCCCAGTTGCTCGCGCAGGGAATTCGGCGAGTTGCTGACCCGGCTGACGGCTCTCAAGCGCCTGCGCTCGGCGGAAACCGGGTTTATCACAAGCGTGCTGGGTGACCGGCTGATCTGCCAGCACAACGCTGAGGAGCGTGACTGGCTGGTGTTCCTTCTCGGCCTGCTGACGTACCCCGATGAGCTCGACGAACTGTTACTCGGTGCTTTGGGCGAAAGCGTGGTTCTGAGCCAGCACCGTGAGCGCTCGGCGCTGCTGCAAGTGATACGCCGGCTCAGCCTGCAGCTGCCACTTGAGTTGTTTTGCGATGGAGAAGCGCCGCAGCGTCTGGCGCAGTTGTTCAGTCAATTGGCGGACATCGCCTTCGCCCACGAATGCATCGAACGACGTCGCCTCGCCGCTGGTTTTCAAGGACTCTGACTCTCCATGTTCAATCAATTTCTACGCAACGTCAGCGCGCGCCCGGAACTGCTGATCCTGACGTTGATGGTGATGATCATCGCCATGCTGATCATCCCGCTGCCGACCGCGCTGGTGGATTTCCTGATCGGCCTCAACATCGTCATTTCGCTGCTGGTGTTCATGGGTTCGTTCTACATCGAACGCATCCTCAGCTTCTCCACATTCCCGGCCTTGCTGCTGCTGACCACGCTGTTTCGCCTGGCACTGTCGATCAGCACCAGCCGTTTGATCCTGAGCCAGGCCGACGCCGGGGACATCATTGCCTCGTTCGGTGAGTTCGTGATCGGCGAAAGCCTGGTGGTTGGCTTCGTCATCTTCTCAATCGTCACCATCGTCCAGTTCATCGTCATCACCAAGGGCTCGGAACGGGTCGCCGAAGTCGCTGCTCGCTTTTCTCTGGACGGCATGCCCGGCAAGCAGATGAGCATCGACGGTGATCTCAAGGCCGGTGCCCTGACCGCTGAAGAAGCCAAGGAAAAACGTAGCGTACTGGAGCGCGAAAGCCAGCTGTACGGCTCTTTCGACGGCGCAATGAAGTTCATCAAGGGTGACGCGATCGCCGGCATCATCATCATCTTCGTCAACTTCATCGGCGGCATGGCCATTGGTGTCGGGCAGATGGGCATGGACATGTCCACGGCCCTGTCGACCTATACCTTGCTGACCATTGGCGATGGTCTGGTGGCGCAGATTCCTGCATTGCTGATCGCCATCGGCGCCGGTTTCATCGTCACCCGGGTCAATGGTGATGACAGCAATCTTGGGCGCAACATGCTCGCCCAGATGCTCGGTAACCCCTTTGTACTGGGGGTGACGGCGGTGCTGGCGGTGGGTGTGGGGTTGTTGCCGGGCTTTCCGTTGATCACTTTTTTACCGATTGCGGTGGTGTTGGGGCTGGTGGTGTTTTTCCGGCACCGCAAGGCTTCAAGACTTACCGGGCCACCGGTTGAATCCAGCGCCTCTGTCGCCACACCAGGGGAGGCGTCAACCGAACTGGGCCTGTTGGAAGACATCGACAGCATTGCCACCGAAACCGTCCCGCTGATGTTGTTGGTGCCCACTTCACGCCTGCACGAGCTCGACACCGCTCGCTTGGCGGTGCGCTTTCGCAGCCAGTTTTTCGTCGACTACGGACTGCGGATTCCCGAGCCCCAGATACGCGGCAGTGACGCTTTATCCGCGCATCAGGTGGCTGTGCTGATCAATGAAGTGCGCGCCGACCAATTCGATATTCATTTCGATCATTGGCGGTTACTCGACTATTCGCCAGAACTGGAGCCGTTAGGTTTTTCACTGGTACGAGGCGCCGACGGTCATCAGCGAGGGGGGACCTGGGTTACCGCCGATGACAGGGAGCGGGTGCAGCAGCTGGGCTATCAACTGCGACCGGCCTACGACGAATGCTACCGCTGCCTGGTGACGTTGCTGGCGCGCAACATCCAGGAATTTTTCGGTGTGCAGGAAACCAAGCAGCTGCTCGACGAGATGGAAAACCGTTACCCCGACCTGCTCAAGGAAGTTTACCGCCACGTCACCGTGCAGAAGATCGCCGAGGTCCTGCAACGGCTGATCGGCGAGCGTATTTCCGTGCGCAACATGAAGCTGATTCTCGAGTCACTGGCCCATTGGGCCTCGCGAGAAAAGGATGTGTTGGCCCTGGTCGAGCACGTCCGTGGCGCGATGGCGCGCTACATCAGTAACAAATTCGCCCACGGCAATGACCTGCGCGTGCTGTTGCTGTCGCCGGAGTTTGAGGACGTGGTGCGCAAGGGCATTCGGCAAACCTCGGGCGGCAGCTTCATCAATCTCGAACCCGCCGAAGCGGAAGAGTTGATGGACCGCCTGAGCGTCGGTCTGGACAGCCTGCACATTGCACAAAAGGACATGGTGGTGCTGTGTTCGATCGATGTGCGGCGCTACATCAAGAAGCTGATCGAAGGAAAGTTTCGCGAACTGGACGTGATGTCGTTCGGCGAAATTTCCGAAACGATCTCGGTCAACGTTATCAAGACGCTGTAAGGAAACGATCTTTATGAAACACCTGGATATTGCCGAACTGTTGCGCGAAGCACTGCGGCACAGTGGCTGCACCGATAAGCAGTTGGGGCACTTCGACAGTCACAGCACTATCGAAATGCACATGAAGGATTTGCCCGCTATCAACGTCGGTTATGTGGATGAAGAGGTGTGGGTATGGGCCAGTGTGACGGAGATAGGGCCTCAGCTTCTGAGGCATGCATCCGCCGATTTGCTGCAGATTTTACTTCAGGGCTGCCCCTGGTCCCGCAGTGGGCAATTGCACCTGTGCGATGTGGAAGGACAGCTTGAACTGCGACTTCTGAGCAATGAAAAGGCCCTGAGCGACGGCGAGCATTTCGCCCAGGCCCTGGACCACTTCGTTGCGGTGCTGGAAGAACTGTGCGGCATCCTGCGCCTATGAATGCCTGGCTGGAGCGCCGCGCCGCGCACCCGTTGCGCCTGAGCGGGCCCTTGATCGAGGCGGCATTGGTCGACGTGGTCATCGGCGAAGTGTGCGAGGTGCGTCAACACTGGCGATCATCGCAACTCGCGGCACGAGCCCAAGTCATTGGCTTCAAGCCAGGCGTGGTAGTGCTCAGTCTGCTGGGGGATGCCCGAGGGCTTTCCCGGGAATCGATGATTGTGCCGACAGGCTCGGTGCTGCGCCTTGCCTGCGGTGATGCGTTGCTCGGCAGCGTGGTGGACCCTCACGGCAACATCGTTGAACGCCTGGCGCCGACTTCTGCCGTTCACGAACAGGACTACCCGGTGGACGCCGAGCCGCCTGCGTACCACCAGCGTCGGCCAGTCGCCGTGTCACTGACCACCGGCATCCGCGTCATCGATGGTTTGCTGACCTGCGGCGTCGGTCAGCGCATCGGTATTTTTGCGGCCGCTGGATCGGGCAAGACATCGTTGATCAACATGCTGATCAGCCACACCGAAGCAGACGTCTTCGTCATTGGCCTGATCGGCGAGCGGGGACGCGAGGTGACCGAGTTTGTCGAGCATCTGCGCCAGTCCGACAAGCGCGCACGCTGCGTGGTGGTGTTCGCGACCTCGGATTTTTCCTCGGTGGATCGTTGCAACGCAGCGCTGCAGGCGACGACCATCGCCGAGTATTTTCGTGACCAGGGACAACGCGTCGTCCTGCTGCTGGACTCGTTGACCCGCTACGCCCGGGCTCGCCGTGATCTGGCGTTGGCCGCTGGCGAAGCGCCGGCTCGACGCGGCTACCCCGCGTCGGTGTTCGATGCCTTGCCGCGCTTGCTGGAACGGCCCGGTGTGACCGCCAAAGGCAGCATCACTGCCTTCTACACGGTACTGCTGGAAAGTGACGATGAACCGGATCCGATGGCCGAAGAAATTCGCTCGATCCTCGATGGGCACGTCTACCTCAGCCGTGATCTGGCCGCCAAAGGGCATTTTCCAGCCATCGATGTGCTGCGCAGCGTCAGCCGTGTCGCGACGCAAGTGACCAATACGCAGGTCCGGCAACTGGCGTCTTCAACGCGAGACGTTCTGGCGCGCCTTGAGCAGTTGCAGATTTTTCTCGACCTCGGGGAATACACCCCGGGCGCCAATGCAGCCAATGACCACGCCATGCAGCGCCGCGAGGCCTTGGACCGGTGGCTGCGTCAGCCGACGGACGAATGCAGCGAACCGGAAGTGACCCTGCGGAGCCTCAATGAACTCATTGCCTGATACACGCCGATTGTTGAGTTTCAGCGAGAGGCGCCAGCGACGTTTCGAGCAGGGGTTGATGCGCACGCAGCAGCAGTTGCAACCGCTGCGTCAGGAGCTGGCGGATTTCGCCGAGCAGGCCGCCGCGCTGCACAACCTTCTGGCCAGCCATCGCGCCGAAGATTGCACGCTGGATCACGGGCAACTGCTGGCGCTGTTGCGACGTCAGGCCATCATCCGCCGGCAAATTCATGTGCTGCAGCTGGAGCGCGACCGCGTGGAGCAGCAGTGCAGGCAGGTCGATGAAACGTTGCAAACGCAACGCGAACAACTGCGTTGCGCTCGGCAAAAACACGACAAATATGAACGGGTTGTTCAGCAAATGACGTGTGCGCAGAAGCTTGAACGTGTGCGTCGGGAAGAACGGGAAGTGGAAGACATGGCCGGAGTGCAGCGATGAATGAAGTGTCCGTGGTGCCGCAGTTATCGGTCCTACCCATTGAGTCAGGTGCTGAGGGGGACGTGGAAACGCTCGAAGAAAAGCTCGTTCCGGTTGAGGAGGAGCAATTGCCACAAGGCGTGGCGGACCTGGTCGCAGCAATGCTCTGGCGTCAACGACCGTTGACCGCAATGTTGCGCGGGGAAACACTCCAAGGCCGTGCGCCAGATCAGGGCGCGGGTGAGCGTCTGTTGCAAGAGCCGCGCACACAGCCGGTGGCCCTCGAACAACTGCTGACACTGCAACGTCTGCACCTGGCGGTCTCGCAGGTCGACAGGCACGTGATGCCCGCCCCAAAACCTGAGGTGGCGATGCCTGCACCGCCACCGATCGAAGTCAGGGCAACGCTCAATGAGCCCGTGTCGGCTGATCTACCCTTGCCGCCAAGCGAGCCGGCAATCCCCGACCACCCCATTGAATCCCCTTCGAAAACACAGCCTTTCGCTCATGGCCTGAGCAACACCCCGTCAGTGGTTTTGCCCGCCACAGCGCCGGTCCCGGTCCCGGTCCATAGCGCGGCGCCAGTCCCAGGCCCTGCATCGCTACCGTTGCCACTGCCATTGCCCAACATTGCCCAGGAAAAAGCCCCGCCGCCGAACCGTGATTTTCTCCAGGTTCCGTTCCACAAAGGCGCTACCAACGGTCAAGTCACGATCACCCGGCTGCCGGGTGAGTCAGTACAAAACCTGGTGCTCAGCCCCAGCAGTGCTCAAGTCTTTGAACACCTGCGCGAGCCATTTGAACAGGTCCGCAATGCCCATTGGCAGCTGAACGACAACCCGAATCAACAACAGCATCAAGGGTCACACCCATCGCCTGATGACGACCAGGAAGAACCATCGGAAACCCTTCCGTGAGAGCGCTCGCATTACGCCGTGTCGATGAACTGATGCATGCCCGAACCCAGGCTGTGCACCGCTGGCTGAGCGCGGGCCACCGCGTCGGATTGGATGTGCCTCAGGCGCTGTCCGGTTATCTACGGTTTAGCGTCAAAGGCGAGCGGGGAGGCTGGCAGGGCCTGATTCTGGCGCGTGACTGGCTGCATCATTCGCTGCCGCAATTGGCGTCACTGCTGACGGTCGAGTCCTCGCTGGCGAGCATCGCCTCTTTGTTTCGAGCGGTCCCTCGACCGCTGCCCCAGATGCTGGACGAACTGCACTGCGCCAGTCTTTTGGACATTGAATTAATCGAACCACAGGTCTTGCCCGTGCAGGCGTTGCCCTGGATCGAAACCGTTGCGGGTCGGCTGTGGGTGGCGGTTCTGCCACCTGAGCCGTTGCGACAAAAATCACCGCAATCACGTACATGGCTGAGGGATTTGCCGCTGCGCCTGCAACTGATTCTGGGGGGCAGTGACATCAGCCGCGCAAGCCATGCACGCCTTGCGCAGGGTGACGTGCTGCGGATCACTCAACTCACTCACCAGTGTCGGCTGGCGAACCACAGCATCGGCGTTTTCTCGTTCAAGAAAGAGGGGTTACACATGGAATTCACGGTTGACGATCCAAGCCGACTACCTGGCAGCGACGGCCAGCTGGAGCAGCTACCGGTTCGTCTGGAGTTCGTTCTGGCCACCCACGACATCGAACTGGGCACCCTGCAAAACATTATCGCCGGCCAACTTATCCCGCTGGCCGCCGGCACCGAAATGCACATCGAAGTGCGCTGCCATGGCAAGCGGGTTGCGCGAGGTGAACTGGTCCAGCTGGACGGTCAACTGGGTGTCGAATTGCTCGAGGTTTATCGGACTGTCACCGATGAATGACGTCTCACTGATTGCGTTGCTGGCCTTTGCTTCGCTGCTGCCATTCCTGGTGGCAGCGGGCACCTGTTACATCAAGTTTTCCATCGTGTTTGTCATCGTGCGCAACGCGTTGGGCTTGCAGCAGGTGCCGTCGAACATGGCCCTTAATGCGATCGCACTGATGCTCGCGATTTTCGTGATGACGCCGGTCATGAAGCAGGGCTACGGCTATTACAAGGACGAGCAGGTGGCTTTCACCGACATTGAGTCCGTGGTGAGTTTTGCCGAGAACGGCCTGGGTGGCTACAAGGACTATCTGCGCAAATACACCGATCCGGAACTGGCGCTGTTTTTCGAGCGGGCGCAAATGGCGCAGGATGAAACCGAAGCAAGCCTGCCTGACGATGAGGCGCTTGAGCCGTCGCTGTTCGCCTTGTTGCCGGCCTATGCGCTGAGTGAAATCAAAAGTGCATTCAAGATCGGTTTCTATCTGTACCTGCCCTTCGTCATCGTCGATCTGGTGATCTCCAGCATCCTGCTGGCACTGGGCATGATGATGATGAGTCCGGTGATCATCTCGGTACCGATCAAACTGGTTTTGTTTGTGGCGCTGGATGGCTGGGCGCTGCTGTCTACCGGGCTGGTCAAGCAATACCTGACCCTGCTGACATAGGCGCGCGCGATGAACGATCTGGTTTATGCCGGCAACAAAACCCTGTACCTGATTCTGCTGATGGTCGCCTGGCCGATCATCGTCGCGACGGTGGTCGGGCTGGTGGTCGGTCTGGTTCAGACCGTCAGTCAATTGCAGGAGCAAACGCTGCCCTTCGGCTTCAAATTGATGGCGGTCGCCGGGTGTCTGTTCCTGTTGTCCGGCTGGTACGGCGAGACCCTGCTGGATTTCAGCCGCGAAGTCATGCGCCTGGCGTTGAGTTAGGCCCATGACGGTGACACTGTTTTTCGATCTGTACGCGCTGATGGCCGCAGCGGTGCTGGGGGTCGCTCGGCTGGCTCCGATTTTCTTTATGTTGCCGTTCCTGAACAGTGGCGTGCTGACCGGTGCGCCGCGTCAGGCGGTCATCGTGCTGGTGGCGCTGGGGTTCTGGACGTACGTCGGCGTACCACTCCCCGCGCTCGATGGACTGGCGTTCTTTGGCCTGGTGTTGCGCGAGGCCGGTATCGGTGTGTTGCTGGGGTGCCTGTTGTGCTGGCCATTCTGGGTGCTGCACGCCATGGGCAACCTGATCGACAACCAGCGCGGTGCGATGCTCAGCAGCACGGTAGATCCGGCTAACGGCGTCGATACTTCGGAGCTGGCGAATTTTCTGCAGCTGTTTGCAGCAGCGGTCTACCTCGAAGGCGGAGGCATGTTGTTGATGCTGGAGACCGTGGGCCACAGTTACCGCATCTGCGCGCCGGTAAATGGCTGTGTCGTGAACCTACCCTCGATCATCAGTTTGCTCGATGCCCTGGTCAGCAAGACATTGGTGATCAGCTCCCCGGTGGTTGCCACGTTGCTGATCAGCGAGGCGCTGCTGGGATTGCTGTCGCGCTATGCGCCGCAAATGAATGCCTTCTCGGTATCGCTCACGGTCAAGAGCCTGGTGGCGCTCGTGGTGTTGATGCTGTATTTCGGCGCGCATCTGCCGGATGAAATCCTGCGCATGGGGGTTAAATCCCACTCGTTGGAGCACTACCTGGAAGCGGAGGGCCGTGATGTCGTCCAGCGCCTCCAAGACTGAAAAGCCCACCAGTAAAAAGCTGCGCGATGCCGCGCGCAAGGGTCAGACCTTCAAGGCCAAGGACCTGGTGGTCACCTGCCTGACGATGTGTGGCATCACCTACATGGTGTTCAACAGCTCGCTGCTGGAAGTCATGGAGGTCTATCGGCGCATCATCGCCAGTGACTTTGATGCCGACCTGCAAAAGTACTCGGCGACGCTGGTGCTGGTGGGTCTGAAGGCGTTACTGCCCCTGCTGCTGGTGTGCGTCCTGACCAGCGCGTTACCCGCGTTGCTGCAAAGCGGTTTTGCGCTGGCCAGTGAAGCCTTGAAGCTCAATCTCGGCGCATTGAACCCGATCAATGGGTTCAAGAAACTGTTCAGCCTGCGCACGGTAAAGGACACCGTCAAGGCGCTGCTGTACCTCGGTAGTTTCGCCTTGGCGTTGTGGATAGTCTGGGTCACCCAACGGCAACTGCTGTTCGCCCAGTTGTATGCCCAGGCGCCGGATCTGTTCGCGATCTGGGGGCGTTTACTGCTGGTACTGCTGCTGTCGTTTCTGGGGTGCGCGCTGCTGATCGTGGTACTTGATGCGCTCAGCGAATACTGGTTGTTCATGAAAGACCAGATGATGGACAAGGACGCAGTCAAGCGCGAACACAAGGAGCAGGACGGCAATCCGCAGATCAAAAGTCGCCGACGTGACTTGCACAGGGAGTTGCTGTCGGAACAGGTCAAGTCCGATGTGCGCAACTCGCGCATGATCATCGCTAACCCGACGCACATCGCAATCGGCGTGTACTTCCGTCCTGAAATCACCCTGCTGCCCTTCATCTCCCTGATGGAAACCAACCAGCGCGCGCTCGCCGTGCGGGCGTATGCCGAGAAGGTGGGTGTACCCGTCATCAACGACGTCGCTCTGGCACGACGGATCTTCAAAACCCACCAGCGTTACAGCTTCCTCCAGGTGCAGGAAGTCGAAGAAGTCCTGCGCCTGCTGATCTGGCTTGAACAGGTCGAACAAGCCTGATCCCACCCATTTTCCTTCCACCCGAACGCCGACATGAGCGCTATTTGGCAGCGTGCAGGCCGGCGCTTTGGCTCAATGCAGGCGTCAGCGGCGCTGACGTTTTTTCAGGAGTGTGGCTGATGAGTCGCGACAAACAACACGATGAACAAGTGGCGCTGCAAATCGTCGATGCAGTGCTGGCGGGCGCGCCGTTGAAGGACGTGCAGGGCATCAGTGATGAACACATGGATGGCTTGTATGCCTTTGCCTACCAGTTCTATGAGCAGGGGCGGCTGGACGATGCGGAAAAGTTCTTTCACTTCCTGTGCATCTACGACTTTTACAACAGCCATTACTGGATGGGCCTGGCCGCCGTGCACCAGCTCAAACACAACCATCAGAAAGCAATCGATCTGTACGCCATTGCGTTCGCTCAAGGCAAGAATGAGTACCGGCCAATGCTCTATACCGGCCAGTGTCAACTCGCTTTGGGCAGGGTCGGCAAAGCTCGGCTGTGTTTTGAGTATGTACTCGAGCAGGCCCCTGAAGACGATCTGCGAAAACAGGCCCAGGTCTATCTGGATGCCTTGAGTCGAATAGAAAAAGACTGTTCGGAGGACACTGAACATGAGTGAAATAAGAAGCACATCCATGCCGTTTTCAACAGGTGCACACGGACGTGCCGAGGCGTTTGAAATCTACGGGAAAGCTGCCAGTCAGGCGGCTAGAACGGTTGATTACCAGAAGGCCGGTCAAGAGGCACTGGCGGGTTTGATGTCGGTGAACTACGCGGGAGAGCATGGTTCCTCCGCCACGGTTTCGGGGCGCCCACAGCTTCATGCGCCACCTCCGAGAGCGGATGGCAACAAGCAGGAAACCAACGGTGACCTGTTCACGCTGTTGATGGCGATGATCAGTGAGTTGTTCAGCGAGGTTGACGTCAACAAACTGAAAAATCGCCTGTCAATGTTGCAAGCCATGGCCGGCGCGAAACAGCAAGGTCATGACAAGCTGAGCGCTGAATACCGGGCCGCTGTCGATGCGTTGGCGGCCGCAGAAGATGCCGTCGGCGGCAGTCAGGAAAAGCTTGAGAAACTGCGTGAGCGTGTACAGCACTTCCAGGGGCTGCTCAATGACAGTGAAGCTCGTCTGGCCGAACTTGATCCAGAGTCGCCGGAATATGAAAAAGAACTGGCGCTTCGCGATCTGCTCAAAGGCGATCTGGCGAGCCACACGCAGACCTTGCAAAAAGCCGTCGATGCACACGTGAAGCTGATCGAGAGCGCTAACGCTGCGGCAAAAACCTTGCAGGGCGCGACGGTAAAAGTGCAAGAAGCCGGGCTAGGTGGTCCTGCAATCAAAGAGTCGCAGGAAAAGGCGCTGAGCAGCAGCGCGCAGGCATTGCTCAACCGATTGAAGATCATCGAGCTGTTGGGTGAGTCGGCGCAGAACAAGGAAGAACTCAATCAGGAGCTGTTCCTTGAGCTGCAAGCCAGGCTTCAGGAACACATGAAGCTGGAGTCGGATAAGTACCTGGAAGAGGTGCGCAAAGCCGAGGCCCTGCAAAAAACCATGGGCTGCATCGGTACCATTGTTGGCGCCTTGTTGACCGTTGCGACCATCGTCGCCGGTGTGCTTACGGCCAACCCGATGCTGATCGCGGTGGGCGTCATCGGTGCTGCGTTGATGATTGCCGATGCGGTGGTCAAGGAGAACACAGGGGTGTCGTTCATGGCCGAAGCCATGAAACCCCTGACCACCGTGATGCAGGAGGCCATCAAGCTGTTTACCGACCTCTACACCAGGCTCTTGATCGGCCTTGGTGTTGACCCTGAAACGGCGAAGGACATCGCGCAAATTGCCGGCATGATCCAGGGGATCGCCGCAACCTTGGCGGCCGTTGTGCTGGTGGCTATTGTCGGGGTTGCGGTGATCGGACCAATCGTCGGTGCAGTCGCTTCGAAACTGGCGTCAGTGGTTGCTCAGGCTGCGCCTGCGGCGATGCAGGCGCTCAAGCAAGTGGCATCGTCGTTGGGCAATACACTGACCCAGTTGCTGACGCAGCTGCGCAGCTTCATCAGTTCTGACCCTGTGGCCCTGGCTCGCTACGCGGCCAATCTTGAAATCGCCCAGGCGGTCACAGAGTTCGGCAGCGTGGCTGTACAGGGAGGGTTGCAGGTCGCCAGCGGCAATCATCAGGCCAAGGCCGCTGAGCATTTGGCAGATGTGCGGGTGCGCATGGCGATCAGCGAAGAAATCACCTCCTATCTGACTCGCCTGGTCGAGGACTATGGCACTTCGATGCGGGATAGAACCCGACAGATCGAACAGGTCTTTGCGGACATGCAGCGTAGCCATTCGGTCAATCTGCAAATGGTGCGTCACGTTTGAAATCAGAGATAGAAGGAGTTCGTCATGTTTTCGATTAGCGCTGCACAGCCTCCGGCTCAGACCAGGGAAATTGATCCGCTGGATGCGGGTCTCAACGAGCTGGTCGCCCAAGAGCAGCATTCGAAAGATCGCAAAAACATAGCGTTGAGTGACCCGGGGTTGCTTGAGGTCATCGCGAAGAACCAGATTCTTGAGACCCGCGGCGTCACCCCGACAGCGGCCCAACTGGAAAGCGCGATCAATGCTTACCCACCCTCGGCGTCCGATTGGCAAGACTTCGTCGCGGCCACACTGATGCAAAAGGAAGAGGTGCGCGACAGCCTGGCGTTCGACCCCGGCGCCTGGGAGAAACACGCCAATGTATTGGTTGCCGCCATCATCGCGCTGAACATCGCACGGGTGACCAACGCCGAGCTGCGCGGGCACTTCAGCATCATGGCTGCCGATGCCGCCAAGTCTCAGGGTGCTGCCATTGTGGAGTCGGGAAAAGCGGCACTGTACAGCGCCATTACAGCCGCTGTGGTGTCCGGTGCAATCGCCGGCTTTGCCATGGTTAAAACCTTTCAGGGACAGAATCTCAAACATGCGGATATCAACCTGCATAAGCGCAACTCCCTGGATGCCAACACCATCGAGCGAGACTTGAAGCGCGATCGGGCGATCGATGAGTGGAATCCCGAGACAACTTACAAAATTCAGGTATTCGACGATTTCGGCAGGCCAAAAATCGTGGACTTCAAACCCCAGGGGTCTGTCCTGACACCTAAAGAGCAAGCCTGGTTTGACGCTGAAATCCTCAAGGCCCAGAAGGTCGGTCAGACGTCGGATTGGCTGAGCCAGATCGGCGCGAAAGGCATTGAAAAGAAACTCGAAATCGGTCGCGCGCTCAATGCGATGTCCATGAGCATGAGCCAGGTGGTGTCGAGCATCGTCCGCATGAAGGAGCACGCAGCGAGGGAAGAGGAGGTGCTGCAGCAAAGCGCGCAGAACACGCAGAAAAGCCTGAGCGATGAGGTCGGCCAGAAAGACTCGGCTGATGCGGCGTTGCTGCAAAAGTTGATGGACATGGTGATGCAGCTTTTCCAGTCCCGCATTGAAGTCATAGGGAAAGTCTGAGCATGAGAATACCTGATAACTTGCAGCCTCCCGGGCGCCCATTCAACGACTGCGGCGACGGAATGAACGCTGGCGCACCGGTTGAGCTACCGTCTGATGTTCCAGTGGGATTCACGCTTGCCCAATCGCTTGATCGATCGTTGGCAGTGCTCGCACGCCACCTTGAAAGCATGCTCAGGTGTCAGCCGAACATCATGAAAGTAGCGGTTGAACTGTTGAGTGGCGGTACGGCAGAAAGTGCAATTGCAGAGTTTGTTGAGCAGGTTGAGCTCAAGCGCATGCGATCTAAACTTTGGGCTCAGAAGTTTAGTGACTGCTGTTCGGTGATGAGGGGGGTGATCGGCACGCTGACAGATCAGCAGCATCAGCAGGTGGTACACGAGCAAAACCGTATCTTGAGTGAACTGCACAACATTCCCGATCCCGTTCCCGCAGAGGTGGCAGATGCATTTGATGCCATTATCAATTCGCCGAACGACTTCTTTGACAAGCTGCTTGAACTGATCAACCTGATCAAAAACGGTTATCTGGCCGGTTATGAGCACCTGATTAAGGCTTACTCGGATTTCTTTTCAGACTTCAATAAAGAAATCACTGCAAAGATGAAAGAGTGGATCGAGGGCGCGAATGACGGCAAAGAGGTCAAGCTGAATGCGGGTCAGATGCGCTCGGCGTTGCAGGCGCTTATTCAGAAGTACTCACATCCAAACCCGGCATCCGTATTGTTTCCGGCGCCTGGCATGGACGGAGCAACCAGAGAAGAAGCCGACAACTGGCGCAAGGCGCTGGGGCTTCCGGAAAGCTGCCTCAAGCGAAACGCCGATGGCACTTACAGTGTGGTCATGGACATGGGGCCCCTGACGGTCATGTTGGGCAGCCTCCCGACAAGTGGAACTTGGGTCACTTGGGACACTGCAAAATTTCAGGCATGGCAAACCGGATTTAATGCACAGGAAGAACGATTGAAAAACACGTTGCAGTCGTTCACGCAGAAGTATTCAAACGCCAATTCTTACCATGACAATTTCAACAAGACGCTGTCGTCGCACCTGAACCAGTTTGCCGACATGTTGAAGGCGATGTTGAATTTCTAAAGTGGTAGGTTGGCGTTAAAGAAGAAGATACTACTATTAACGTGAAGCATAATGTCTGCTCGTTTGAGTTGTTATTGTGCCTTTGTAATTTTTTTTGCGGGTGTCGAGGATGCAGAAGAGTGATCAGGAAATCGAGCGGAAAGTAATTGAAATATTAAATGAGTGTTTTTTTGTGGGCCGGAACGCGATTGAGACAAACTCGCGTTTAGTGGAGGATTTATATATTGATTCTATGGGTATTGTGGAAATTATAATTAAGTTGAATGAAAAATTTTGTACGGAATTGCCACCTCTTGAAGTGGCACAGTGGTGTAGCGTTTCAGATATTTGTTTTTCTCTGATGGCGGATAGAGATAAGCGATGCAGATGAGGAGTCAACAAGAGTTAAAATATTTCGAGTAGATTGGTTGAGTTGTAAAAGATGTGGTTGGCTATTGGTGAGTGTTTTTTTACGGATACATGGATATGACACCTGCTGGGTTGTTAGTGCGAGAGATATGTGAATATTTAAATGTTGATGTTCATTCGAGTGATTTAGGGGTGGTCTTAATCGAAAAGGACGGGCAGCAATGGCGTATTGATGCTGCAGAAATTGGGCAGCGCCTAATTATTTGTAGTGACCTTACTACACTAGAGCTCGAAGGGTTTGCCGCTGATTACTATTTGAGTATGAATGCAAATTTGGAACTGATGAGAGGAGCTTGGATTGGGCTTGGTTTGGATAAGGTTTTAAGGTTGTATCATCAAGAGTCGCTGCAGGGTTTGATTGCTCCGCAAGTCGTTAAGATATTGGAGCGTTTGGTTGGGCTGCATCGGCATATCATTGAAAATAAAACTTGAAAATAACATTGTTTAGAAGGTGGTGCGGTGCCAAATGCATTGAGGTCGACTGTTTATACTGCTGTTAATTTGAATTTTATTGGTAAGACGGAAAGTCTTGATGGTTCTCACGAGTTATTTGTGAGGAGTGAGCCTGGTTCACCAATAGCCGAATGTGCGCTGGAATTTCCAGAATTTGACATTACAGCAGATCATGTGAAATTTACCGCTGGATGGAAGTGTGTATCCTTTCTAAATTACGAGAGTAGCCTGCAAGAGAGCGTGGGGGCTTCTTGTTTTAATATTCCTAGTCCTGGAACACGGGAAGTTTTTTTTCAAAAGATATTCAAGGACTCGGTATTTGATAGTCAAGGGGTTCGTAAAGAGATTGGATTTGAGATTCTGAAGCAGGCGCGGCAAGTCAGTCAGAGAATGGATTCTTATGTATCCACGAAAAATATTGTTGAAAACCAACTTTTTTGTATGGATTATCAAACGTTTCAAGGTTTGACCTATCTGCATCCGCGTGACGAATCATACAAGTCTGTGCTGTCTGATAGTGAAAAGGATATTAACGTTTTTCTTCCGGGATACGCTACTGGCGACAGATATACTTTGATCTCTGCAGCCCTTATCGAGCCTCGTCTGAAAATATCTATTGGCTATAGCGAAAATAATCAATCTGAAAAAGTCAGTGCGGAAGAGGCAGTGGCTGTCATAAAAGAAGCGTTGCTGGCAAATGGTGAGCCGTACCCTGATGAGCGCATCTCATTACTTTCTTATAACGGACCCAGTCTAAAAAATGCTAGAGAAAGCCTCGATGAAGCTGCGACGCGCGAACATTTTTTATATCAGTCTGGTTATTCATCTCCATTGGCAGACTCAAAAAATGTGGATGCGCATATGTTCCATATATCCGTTACTACGGAAATTTTGAATCGTTATTTTAGTGGTGAGAATGAGTTTGATAAGCAGAGTAAGCATTTAGATATTCGCCAAAAACTTCATGCGTTGGTATCTCCTGAGGACAAGGCAATTATTAATAGGCTTGCAGATGATGTGGTTGAGAGTCAAGGTATTAAAAAAGGTTCGATAGCGTTATGGGTTGCTGATCGTGAATATGCAAATGAACGAGAGGCGGAAGCAATTTCCAGACCCGCCATGTTCGAATTGATTGCAGATGCGTTTGAACAAAGTGGTCGTGATGTTTATTTTATTGCTGATACTTATTTTAATAATGAAAAAAAGAATGATGGGGCCGAGGTGGTAGTTAATCGACAACCGTATCGCCCTACCTCGAGACCTCATGTTGGGCGGTTTTGGGCGGCTGAAATCGACGGAGAACGCTTGTTGGCGCCGAGGCAAAATCAGTGGTACTTCATGGATCGCCTGTTGCAAACTATTGGTGGGGGGCTGGTAGGTATACGAAGTGGGGCATTAGAGCCATTTGCGCTTATGGGGCATAATATAGTTTATCTTGAGCATAAAGGGATGTTCACACCTGAGAGGCACGCCAGTTGGCAGGGTAATATTCCATATAATCGGTTGATAATAACAAATACAGTTGGTTATTTAGAAGGCAATACTGAGTTGAAGCTGAGAAACCTTATTCAGCAAAATCTTTCTCGTGTGGTGGTTGAAAGAGACAAAACTGATACAGGCAGGGAACTCGCTCGGCGCACTGAACAGGAGATTGGTTCTATTATGGATGATATTCATGATGGCCAGATAAGTAGAAAAGAAATGCAGTTGCTGGTGACCATGGCCAAGACGGGCGACACGGCTATAGGTGCTGCCAAAAAAATATGGCCAGAGCATGTCGCGCTGTGCGTAAAACAATAGTCGAAGTTTTAATATTGCATTTGAACTTGTAAGGAGAACACGTGGCGTCGTAGTTAGGCGCCATGAGCATCGGTTTCTATTTAGCTGTGTCGCACTCAGCTCCGGAAACCGGCAAGTAATAGGTCCTACGAAGACAGTCGCTTTTGCCTACGCCTTTATAAGGTTTTTCCTACTTATTCATCCCGCTCGACTTCCTATAGTCCCGTCGCTTGTCATCACCAAGCCTGGCGACGCTCAGGCTTGATCGCGATTCAGTACTTTCTATAGAGATTCTCCGCGTATGGACAGTGCAACTGATCAAACGCCGTTCAGGTCGTTCGTTTTTGGCCAATGGCTGCTGCAAAGCGATGGAACGCTGATGCAAGAAGGTAAAGGAATACACGTCCCTCCCAAAGAACTGAGTGTGCTGCGGCTGCTGCTCGGATCGGCCGGCACGGTGATCAGTAAGGATCATCTGCTGGATGCCGTATGGCCCGAGGCCGATGCTGCCGAGGAGTCGTTGACGCGTTGCATTTACGCATTGCGCAAGTTGCTCGAGAAAAACAAGGGCTTCATTGCCACGGTCTACGGTCAGGGTTACAGGTTCAGTTGTCCTGTGGTTGAGCTCCGGTCACCTGACGAGTCGGCACTCGCGGCGCCGTCGCTCGCGGTTCTGCCCTTTCGTGGCATGGACGAGGGTGACGCCCTGGACTTGCAAGAGGCGATGATTCGGCAGTTTTCTTCGATTTTCGACACCGTTGTACGGGTTATGCCAGCCAGCCTGACGGCGGCTTATGACTATCCCGTTGACGCGCAATACCTGGTGTCGCGGTTATCCCCGGATTATTACTTGAGCGGCCGCTGTATTCGGCAGGGTGAGTTGGGGCAATGGTCGATCGAGCTGATTCGTGGCGGTGATCATGCGCTGATTCATGGGCAGGTTTTAGAGGGCGGTGGCCTGGATACGCATCTGGGGGAGTTGGCCTGCCAAATTGCGCAGCGATTGCCCGGAGTACGCATTGTGGGCACGGCTTGTACATCGTACCCGGCTGCAGTGGCCTACCTGAACGGTGTGTGCAGTGTGCAGCGGCACACCCCTCAAAGCCTGCGCGACGCGATCGTGCAGTTTCGGCAGTGCTTGCAGTTGACGAGTCGCTATACGCCGCCTCTTTGTGGGTTGGCTGATGCCTGGTTGGGGCAGGCAATGCTGGGTGTCTGTGAGCAGGAACTCGCGGTCGAAGAGTCGGAGTCGGCCATCTCCAAAGCGTTGTTACTGGACCCTTGTTGCACGCAAGCCTTGTCTCGTCTTGCCCTGCTCACCAGTTTGCGTGGTTGCGAGGATGCGGCGCAGGTGCTGTTCCGTCGATGCTTGCTGGCCTCCGATCAGGCAGACATTCATTACTTTCACGCCTGGCATCACTGGTTCTGGCGGCGTAACGATCAAGCGACCCTGTGCATTGAAAAGTGCTTGCGGCTGGACCCCGATTGCGTGCGGGCGCAGGTCCTGCAAGTGCGTATCGCGATGACAGGCAACCCGCAAAACGCGGCGCTGATGGCACGCCAGCGTCTGCAGCAAGGCGCATCGGGGCATCCCTTGCTGGTGATGTTGCATGCGGCGACATTGGCGTATTTCGGTCAGTACGAGGCCGCCTGGTATGAGCTTGAACGGGCCGCGTTAACTGACATCGCAGTCGGCGAGCAAGGCCTGGCCGCCTGGAATGTACTCTTCGGGGTCAACCCGCTCACTGCGCGCAATCAGTATGCGAACTGGCTGCGTTCGGCGCGCTCTCGAACGGTCGCTGTGTTGCCTTTGCCGCTATGGCCTGGCGGGGTGGAGGGAGCGTTGGTCTCACCACGCTGGAGATCGTTGCAGCGGCAAACACCGGTCTCCAATTCTCCTGTACGGCAGGTGGCTTCGTTCGGCAGTGGAATGCGTCAGGCATGACATGGCAGCGAGCAATAGGTTTGTTGGTGTTTACCTGTCTTGGGATCGGGCAGGCGCACGCGTTCTGTTGGGGGAGGGCCGGTCAGTTGCACGGGATCGAGCCCGAACTGCTTCAGGCCATTGCCGACGTGGAATCGCAGCAACGCGCAGACGCGATGAACACCGATGCCGACGGTAGTCGCGATATCGGGCTGATGCAGATTAACAGCTGGCACCTGCCTCGTTTGCATACCCAAGGGATTACCGAGCAGCTTTTGCTGGATGAGCCCTGCCTCTCGGTTGAAGTAGGCGCTTCGGTGCTGGCCGGTTTTATTTCCCGATACGGCTACAACTGGACGGCCGTCGGCGCGTACAACGCCGGCAATGCTCCGGACCGCCAGACAGCACGCCTTCGCTACGCGCAAAAGGTTTGGCAGCGTTATCAGGTGTTGACTCGCAAGGTCGCCGCCACAGGCGTGGAAGGGTAATTCTGATCGAGAGCATTCGCGATCAGCAGAATTCGATCAGGATCATCCAGCTTGATGTTTTTAGGATGGGGGCTCACTCACGGTCTGGAGTCTGAATGGTGACGGATATGCCGGTTCCCCCATTGCAACCTTGTGTGCTGCGGATTTTGAACGGTCCGTTGCAAGGGTGCGAGTTCCCGATCAGTGAGCCACGCACTTTGTTCATCGTCGCACCGCTGAACCTTCTGGGAGACGCGAAATGCCCGCTCAGCGTGCCAGCGGATGCGATCTTCGTTCCTCTGGAACACGGAGGATGCAATTTCGAAGTGCTGCTGGATGAAAGCGGCGTGCAGGTGCGACTGCTCGATGAGTCGGCACAAGCGCGGCACCTTGTTTTTCAGCGCAGCGAACACGTGGGCGGTTTGCACATAGGTTTACATGCGCACGATCAGCGTTGGGAGCCTGAGCATGTTGCTTTACAGCCTGGCCCCTTGCATCAGGACGTCGCTCGTCGGTGGCCGCGAAAAACCTTCGTGAAATGGCTCAGTGGCGGGTTGGCGCTGAGCTTGCTGGTGGCCTCGGTCGGCGTGTGGTCGGTACCGGTGCACGCCCCCGAAACCGATGTACGCCAACTCATCGCCGGCGCCAGCGCCGAGGTTGAGGTCGTGCATGGGCGCGACAAAACGGTGTACGTCTTTGTGGCTTCCGAACGGGACGCTGGCTGGAGCCGGCAGGTGCTGATGCGCAATAACTTGCTGAGCGCCAAAGTGCTGGTGATGGATCAGGAGCGTCGTCGGCTGGAGAAGCTGCTGGTCGACCATGATCCGCAACTGGCCTGGCACTCACTGGACCTGAAGAACCCCTCGATTCCGCGGCTGCTGGTCAGTGCGCAGCGCAATGTGCTCTCGCCTGATGCTCAAACACGGTTGCTTGAGGTCGTGCTCCAGGCGGCGCCCTATGCCCGGGATGTGGCGGTGCAGATGCAGGATGACCATTTGCTGGCCGATCTCGCCGAACAGGGTTTGCAACGTCTGTCGCTGGGGTTCAACCGTGTTGAGTACGGTGACAGTGTCACGTTCGCCGTCGCAGGCAACTTGCAGGATTCCGAGTTGGCGGCGGCGCGCCATTACGTCGACGGGTTTTACCGGCAATGGGGTGATCGCTACGTGCACTTCACTGTCGAGCTCAAAGACGATTCGCTCAAGGGCAAGTCGTTCCAGACCGGCCCTCAGGGCTTCATCAAGACGACTTCATCGTCTTGGCATTTTCCGACAAAACTGTAGAAGGTGATTTATGGCTGGCCCTGGTATCGACTTCCCGATTCAATTCCCCGATGACTTCCTTGGTCGTCAAGCCGAAGCATTCGAAAACGGTGCAAAGACCCTCAAAGAGGCGCTGGATGCAGCGCTGGTTGACCTCGAGAACGACGCGTCCGATCCAGGAAAACTCGCGGCTTACCAAGCGGCGTTTTCCTCCTATACCGTGTTCCGAAACGCCCAGACCAACACGATCAAGGGCTTCAAGGACATCGACATGGCGATCATCCAGGCGGCTCGCTGATTTTTCCCGACGGGTCATCGTCGCCTGGCGATGGCCATTTTTGATGAGTGTCGTGCATGTCTATCCAAAGCCTCTCTTCTTCTTTTGTCGAACGGACCGCAATCACCGAATTGCGCGGCCCTCAGGAAGGTCCGACGGTGTCCCTGGAAAGTCGTTTACTCGACGCCTTCGCCAGTTCCGCGGTGACCAGTGGGCAGGAGGTTTCTTCGATCAACCGGCTGATTGAGAGCCCCGATATCACCAGCCCTGAAGCGTTGGCCCGGCTGCAGGAACAAATGGGGCAGTACAACGTGGACATCAATTTACTCAACGTTCTGGTGCGCAAAGCCGTGAGTACGGCCGAAACGCTGTTGCGCGCGTCATGAAGGCAGGCGCGCTGCTGATGTTGATATGCCTGGCGCTGGTGGGGTGTCGTCAGCCCAGCCTGCTTGAAGGGCTTGACCAGCAACAAGCAAACGAAGTGCTTTCGGTGCTACAGCGCAACAACATTACGGCGACCAAAGTGGACGCTGGCAAAGCCGGCTACTCGGTGAAAATCAACAAGGTCGACTTTTCGGCGGCCGTCGACTTGCTCAACCTCTATTCATTACCCTCCAGACCTCGCATGCAAGTAGCGGAAATGTTCCCCAGTGACTCGCTGGTGGCTTCCCCTCGAGCCGAGAAAGCCCGGCTTTACTCAGCGTTGGAGCAGCGGATCGAACAGTCGCTGGGGGTGCTGGACGGGGTGGTGTCGGCGCGGGTGCATGTCAGTTACGACCTGGATGCCGGAGAAGGAGGGCGGAAGGCTGCGCCCATTCATCTCTCCGCCGTGGCGGTTCATGAGCGAGATGTCGAGCCGCAATTGTTGATCTCTGACATCAAGCGCTTCCTGAAAAACAGCTTTGCCGGCGTTGAGTACGAAAACATATCAGTGGTCCTGACTAAACGTTCGCCGACACAGCATGTCGCGCCGCTAGCGAGTGCGGCAGTGAGTGATTCGCGCTGGTTGTGGGTCATGGCTTTTGTAGCCGTGCTGTTTTTTATCGGTGCGGGTGTATTCGGGTATCGGCAGTTGAATGGAGTGATCCGTGACGTCAAGCGCTGAGCGTTGGCAGCGGATTCTCACCGAACCGCTGGATTACCTGCACGCGCAGCGGCTGACTGTTCCTTCGGGTTTCGAGGCAGCTGATGCCCGGCGGGTAATCAATCAGATCCTGTTTGAAGGCCTTCCGCAGGCAGGTCCGTGGCCCGCGATGCCGCAGACCGCTATCGCGCACATGTGGATTCGGCAGTGGCGACAACTGCCCCGAATCGCTTCGTTGATGGGGGCCTGGCGGCTGTTCCCCCAGCTGGCGCGAGGCGGTGCTTTGCAGCATTTGCCGAGGTCGTTGCGCACCTTCGCCAGTTGCAATCCTGGCGCTCGCGTCAGCCTGCCGATCCCGTCTTCGGCCTCGCCGATCCAGCAGGTTGAAGCTGCCGGTTTCAACGCATTGTCAGGTTGGTCGGCTGACCTGCCGCTGCCGTTGTTCGATCGGCTGGCTTTGCAGTTTTCTCCACAGGTGGTTGACCTGCACAAGCAATGGCCTGTCGCGAAACCCGACCCGACCCTTTTCTTTTTGGCGGTGCAGCATGCTCGACTCCATCCGAACCCTGACTGATCTGCCCTGTTCGAGTGAGGCACGCATGGCGCGCGAAGACATCGTGGCGGCCCGACAGCGTCGTGTCCTGGCTGACCAGGCTCGGGGCTGGGCTCGAGAGTGCGTTGATCAGGCTCGCGATCAGGCCGAAGCGGTCCGTGCCGAGGCCTTTCATCAGGGTTACGCCGAGGGTGTAATGCGCGCGGCGCAAGACCTGGCGAGGGGGCTGCTCGAATCGCAATCGCTGGGCGAGCAACTGCGCAGGGATCTCGCTCAGGCTTCTCGCCAGCTGCTCGGCGATCTGCTGAGTCGCGGCGAATGGCTGGACGAGATGCTCGCACGCTGGCTGGCGAATCAAGCGAGCCACACAGACCAGGTTTTGCAGGTGCTGGTACCCCTGCGCTGCAAACCTCAAGGCAGTGATCTGCGCCAGCGGTTGCAGGCCATTTGGCCCGGCGCGTTGGTGCTTGAGTATCAACCGCAAGAGCGGTATGTGGTGCGCCTTGCCGATCAGTTGCTCGAGTTCGATATCGAGACGACGTGCCAGCGATTGCACCCCAGGTTGTTGTCCCTTTTGGAAAGCTTGCCAGCGTCGGTGCGTGCCCTCGACGACGCGTCGATCCAGCGACTCAATGATTTGTGCAGGGGTTTTGGAGCGGGGACACGATGAGTATCGACGCGATCGTGGGCTCACGAAATGTTCAGAACAGCGGTATTGGCGAAGTTGAAACGCTGGAGTCACGTGTGTTGCGTACCAATCCGGACATTGCCGGAGGAAGGCGCCCGGACCCCGAGTTTGACCGGCTCTACCATCAGCTGCTCAGCATGGAAGGGCAGGGTGAGAAGGCGATCTATGACTACTTGAGGTCGTTACGGGGAGAGGACGGCGTCACGCCTGCTTATCCCAGTGCCAAAGCGCTTTTGGCGGTGACGCTTCAGGTGTTGGTCAAGCTGAAAGAGGAAGGGCTGGAAAAGACCCAGCTGTTCAAGGAAATCAAGGGCGCCAACGGGTTGGCGTTCGCTATGGATGTATTCGTCAAGAGCTACATGCGTGATGTGTTCCAGCCGATGGAAGACGATGCGTGGGAGAAGAGTGAGTGGTGAGGGGGGGCCGAATGGCCCGGGAAAGTACTTCTTAAAATAGAGAGATCACAATGTTAAATTCGGTTAGCGGGTCGACAGGAACTATCTTTAAAGCCTCTGAAGGCGTTGACACCGCCGCCATCAACCCGATTCGCAGCCAATTGATAGACGCGCTTGACTTAGCGTGTCCGAACTTCGAACTGAGCGCTTTGGGCACTTCAAGGCAAATCGGAATCGGGATGCAGGTGTTTGATCGCGCGGTGCAGCGTCAGTTAAACATTTGCCAGGCAGATCTGGGCGAAACAGCGCAACGTCTTGCGGATGACATCAAACTCTTCATTCAAGGAGACTTGCCATCGCAATCGCAGCACGAGGATTTGTTTGTGCGAGCTGCCGAATTAAACAGGGCGGATATTCAGCAAACCCCTGTAAGCCGAATGGAATCGTTTCTTGGCGCGGCTTTAGAGTCGCTTGGGAGCGCTAGGGAGCCATTACTCAATCTGCTTAACATCACCGCTCGTACAGGCCTGATCGTCGCGGCGACCACGGTGCTGCGCCAGGTCGCCAGTTATTACATTGAGCAAGCCATTCAGGAAGGCGACTCGCCCCAAGCCTCCCAGGCATGGGCCGTCGCAGCCGTCACAATGATCGGTCCGGCAATGAGCCTGATGGGGGCGATACGCGACGAACGTGCCGGAACCGCAAACCTGCAAACCCGGCTTGGGCGAGTGTGTATGGCCAGCATCACCATGGGCTCGTTGATTGCGGCGCATTTGACCGGTGCATCTTCCTCCATGCTCACCAGCGCAATTGCAACGAATGTGTACACCGTCGCTCGAGATGTCACGAATGCGTTCTTTTCTTTGCAGAGCAATGCCGGCGACGCCACGACGAGCGCTACTGCGGTAACGACGGTGTCCTACGGGGCCGTGCAGTTTCTGCTGGCGGAGGTCGGTGCCCTGATGCCACCAAGTGGTGCCGGACGGTTTTCGGCCGACCTCGGTTACAGTTTGGGAGCGGATGTAATTCAGGGTGGCCTCAACGCGGCAGGCGCGGTCATTGACGATTTCATTTTCATCCTGTGCCGAAGCTGGCCCTTGCTGTCCCCGACAGCGGGTCTGGATTCAGCATTGTCGGATCCGGAGTCCTTGCAGCGCAGTGTCCTGGAAGTACGCGCGGGAGCACGCTTGCCTTCACGTGAACAGCTGGCTGATGCTCTTCTGAACGTCAATGCGTCCCGAACATCAGCCTTTCAGGCGATCAATCTTGTTGTCGGGGCGGTGGCAGTCGAATTGGCGCTTTCCGACTATGGTGAAACCAGTCAGGGCCATATCTTGAATATCTGCCTGATGGGAATGCTGATGCTGATCTACTTTCCGTTTATCTGGACGTGTTCACAGCGCAGTGACCGGAGCTGGTCACCTGAACAACTGAGGGAGCAGCCTACGCCGTAGCGCCCTCTTGTTTGGGGTGGATCGGGCGCTCGTTTGATGCAGTCCCTCGCGCACGCCCCTCCACCCCGGCTATAATCGCCGCCACTTTTCCCAGCCCAGAGTCAAACCCGCCCATGTACACCCTGGCCCGTCAGCTGTTGTTCAAACTCTCCCCGGAAACCTCCCACGATCTGTCCCTGGACCTGATCGGTGCCGGCGGACGTCTGGGGCTTAACGGCTTGCTGTGCAAGGCTCCGGCGAAAAAACCGGTAACGGTCATGGGGCTGGATTTCCCGAACCCGGTGGGGCTGGCGGCTGGCCTGGACAAGAATGGCGCGGCCATCGACGGTTTTGCCCAGTTGGGTTTTGGTTTCGTCGAAATCGGCACCATCACCCCGCGTGCGCAGCCGGGCAATCCGAAACCACGGATTTTCCGTCTGCCGGAAGCCGAGGCGATCATCAATCGCATGGGGTTCAACAACCTTGGCGTCGATCATCTGTTGGCCCGTGTGGCGGCGGCGAAGTACAAGGGTGTGCTGGGCATCAACATCGGCAAGAACTTCGATACCCCGGTTGAACGGGCCGTCGATGACTACCTGATCTGCCTGGACAAGGTCTACGCCCACGCCAGTTACATCACCGTTAACGTCAGTTCGCCCAATACGCCGGGCCTGCGCAGCCTTCAGTTCGGTGATTCGCTCAAGCAACTGCTGGCCGATCTGGCCACACGCCGGGCTGAGCTGGCGCTGCGTCACGGCAAGCATGTGCCGCTGGCGATCAAGATCGCGCCGGACATGACCGACGAAGAAACCGTTCAGGTTGCGCAAGCGTTGATCGAAACCGGAATGGACGCCGTCATCGCGACCAACACCACCCTGAGCCGCGTTGGCGTCGAAGGCATGGAACATGGTGACGAGGCGGGCGGTCTGTCTGGTGCACCGGTACGTGAGAAGAGCACCCACACCGTGAAGGTACTGGCGGCGGAATTGGCCGGTCGTTTGCCGATCATCGCCGCAGGCGGCATCACCGAAGGCAAGCACGCGGCAGAGAAAATCGCCGCGGGTGCGAGTTTGGTGCAGATCTACTCGGGTTTCATCTATAAAGGCCCGGCATTGATTCGTGAGTCGGTGGATGCGATCGCTGCTTTACGTTGATCCTTGTGGGCGCTGGTTTGGTGAGGGGATTTATTTGTGGTTACGGTGAATTTGCAGGCATAAAAAAGGGCTCCTCGAGGGAGCCCCTGGGCCGGAGCCCGCCGCCCGGATGGGGCGTGCGTGGTTAAGGTGTTCAGTAATCAGATTGTCGTGTCGGAGTGTTAAGCCCTGTAAATTAGCCGACGGCGTGAAGTTCGTTGAGTCTGTGGATTCCCGCAGTGCCGGTCATACCGTCCCAGTTGTCGCCGCGTCCTTCTCGCCAGCCGTTAATCCAGGCTTGGCGTACTGACGGTAGAGTAAATGGGCAAAGCTCACGGGATTTGCCACCAACGCCATATTGATATCCGCGCAAAAATGCTCTTTCCAACGGATCACGCTTAAGTCTTCTCATAGGGTGTTGCCCTCACTTGTTGACTGTATTTATCGCGTCGACCTCTATTGAGGTCTGGCAGAAAAAACTCCTGCCGTTGGGGGCTCGCTGCCGGCGTCGCGAGCCAAGTTGTTGACGTCGTTGCGGCGTCAACCTGTGTTGAGTTCTAACCAATGCGTCACATCGAGGGAATGATCGTTTTGTCATAAGGACGTAACCATTAAGGTGGTATAGCCATAAGTAACGCGATGTTTACACGCGTTTATTGACCAAACCCCGGTATGATCGGCCCCGCGCAGGATGACGGTGCTAATCCTTTAACGAGAACGCCTCGCGTTGCGATGAGGCATTATTCGACGAAGGGTCACCTTATGACATTTTGTTTCCCCAACTTTTTTACCTGTCTTTGCATCTAAGCTCTTTTAACCGAGCAGCAAGGGTGGGACGGCACACCTTCGTGCCACGCGGGCGTTCTTTTAGAAAAACGCCTGATTGAAAACCGGACCGGCAATGCGTTGCCCGTTCACTCGCCAAAGGCTTTGAAATTCCAATGTCCGACCAATTTGAAATCTTCCTCACTTGCCCAAAAGGCCTTGAAGGCCTGCTTATCGAGGAAGCCGTCGGGCTTGGCCTTGAAGAAGCACGTGAACACACCTCTGCCGTGCGCGGCATGGCCACCATGGAAACCGCTTATCGTCTGTGCCTGTGGTCGCGTCTGGCGAACCGGGTGCTGCTGGTGCTCAAGCGTTTCCCGATGAAGGACGCTGAAGACCTTTACCACGGCGTGCTCGATATCGAGTGGCAAGACCACATGCTCAACGACGGCACCCTGGCGGTCGAGTTCAGCGGTCACGGCTCGGGCATCGACAACACCCACTTCGGCGCCTTGAAAGTCAAAGACGCCATCGTCGACAAACTGCGCACGCCGCAAGGCGATCGTCCATCGATCGACAAGCTCAACCCGGACCTGCGCATTCACCTGCGCCTGGATCGCGGCGAAGCGATCCTCTCTCTCGACCTCTCGGGCCACAGCCTGCACCAGCGCGGCTACCGCTTGCAGCAGGGTGCTGCGCCGCTGAAGGAAAACCTCGCGGCAGCGATCCTGATCCGTTCCGGCTGGCCTCGCATTGCAGCCGAGGGCGGCGCACTGGCTGACCCGATGTGCGGTGTGGGTACGTTCCTCGTAGAAGCGGCAATGATTGCCGCTGATATGGCACCGAACCTGCGTCGCGAGCAGTGGGGCTTCACGGCCTGGCTGGGTCACGTCCCGGCCCTGTGGAAAAAACTGCATGAAGAAGCCACCGAGCGTGCGGCTGCCGGTCTGGCCAAGCCACCGCTGTGGATTCGTGGTTATGAAGCTGACCCGCGCCTGATTCAACCGGGCCGCAACAACGTCGAACGTGCCGGTCTGAGCGAGTGGATCAAGATCTACCAGGGCGAAGTCGGCACGTTCGAGCCGCGCCCGGACCAGAACCAGAAAGGTCTGGTCATCTGCAACCCGCCGTACGGCGAGCGTCTGGGCGACGAGGCGAGCTTGCTCTATCTCTACCAGAACCTCGGCGAACGTCTGCGTCAGGCATGCCTGAACTGGGAGGCCGCCGTGTTCACCGGCGCCCCGGACCTGGGCAAGCGCATGGGCATCCGCAGCCACAAGCAATATTCGTTCTGGAACGGCGCCTTGCCGTGCAAGTTGCTGCTGATCAAGGTCACGCCGGATCAGTTCGTCACAGGCGAGCGCCGCACCCCGGAACAACGCCAGATAGAGCGCGAGCAGGCTGAAGTCGAAGTCGCCGGCAATGACGTGGCACCGGGCAAGTACGAGAAGTACAACAAGAACGGCAACCCGATCAAACCTGTTCCTGTGGTGATCGAGCAACCGCGCTTGAGCGAAGGCGGGCAGATGTTCGCCAATCGTCTGCAAAAAAATCTCAAGGCCCTGGGTAAGTGGGTCAAGCGTGAAGGTATCGACTGCTACCGCGTCTACGATGCGGACATGCCTGAGTACTCGATGGCCATCGACCTGTATCAGGATTGGGTCCACGTCCAGGAATACGCCGCGCCGAAATCCATCGATCCGGAAAAAGCCTCGGCGCGCATGTTCGATGCCCTGGCTGCCATTCCCCAGGCCCTGAACGTCGACAAGAGCCGTGTCGTGGTCAAGCGCCGCGAACGTCAGAGCGGCACCAAGCAGTACGAGCGTCAGGCGGCTCAGGGCAAGTTTGTCGAGGTCAACGAAGGTGGCGTCAAGCTGCTGGTGAACCTTACCGATTACCTCGACACCGGCCTGTTCCTCGATCACCGGCCAATGCGCATGCGAATTCAGAAAGAGGCGGCCGGCAAGCGGTTCCTCAACCTGTATTGCTACACCGCGACCGCCAGCGTCCATGCAGCCAAGGGTGGCGCGCGCAGCACCACCAGTGTCGACCTGTCGAAAACCTACCTGGACTGGGCGCGCCGCAACCTGTCGCTGAACGGTTTCTCTGACAAGAACCGTCTGGAGCAGGGCGATGTGATGGTCTGGCTGGACGCCTGCCGTGACGAGTACGACCTGATCTTCATCGATCCGCCGACGTTCTCCAACTCCAAGCGCATGGAAGGCATCTTCGACGTGCAGCGTGACCAGGTGCAGCTGATCGACCTGGCCATGGCACGCCTGGCGCCGGGTGGGGTGTTGTACTTCTCCAACAACTTCCGCAAGTTCGAACTCGAGCCCAACCTGAGCGAGCGCTACGCGGTAGAAGAAATCACCGCCAAGACCATCGACCCGGATTTCGCCCGTAACGGCAAGATCCACCGCGCCTGGAAAATCATGGCTAGTTGAGTAATGCAGGGTAGTTAAGTCGTAGCGCACACCTGTAGCAGCTGGCGAAGCCTGCGTTGGGGCGCGAAGCGGCCCCGATTTTCAGGGAGACATCAAATCGTCCAAAAAGCGACCGCTTCGGTCGAGCGCGACCCCGGAGCCAACGCAGGCTTCGCCAGCTGCTACAGGGGTATGTGTTACTGCTAATTTTGTTGCATCCACAGAGCCTTGTTTTTAAAAGGCTCTTGGCTCCTCTCAATGCTGGTCAAATTAGTGGCTAATAGCTATAACTCAACTCAGGGCCATTGAGCTTTCCCGGCGCTTGGCGTTTTGAGTCTGCCTCTATGTCGTTGCACGTCATGCGCCCAAAGATCCTGGGTTTCATCAGTGAAGATGCTTCGGCCTGGCTGGTCGCGCTGCTGGTATTGCTCGTCGGCGGCATTCTCACGGGGCTGCTGGCCTGGTCGACACTGAATCTGTTTCACCATCAATTGCGGCAACGCTTCCAACTGCTCGCCAGTGAACGTTACAGCCGTATCGAAGAACGTTTTGAAGATCAGGAACAGCGCCTGGACGGGTTGCGCCGGTTCTTTGCCAATTCCGGCACGGTGTCCCGCGAGGAATTCGACGGTTACGCCAGGCCACTGTTGCATCGCACCCAAGCCTATTCATGGGCGCCGCGGATCTCCCGTGCCGCGCGGCTTGCGTTTGAACGCGAGGTGCAGGAAGAAGGGTTGAGCGAGTTTCGTGTCCGCGAACTGGATGCCACCGGGCAGTTGCAAACGGCTGCTGAGCGGGACGAGTACGCTCCGGTGCTGTACACACAGACCCAAAGCCGTCTTCCCACCCCTCTGGGATTCGATTTGCTTGCGCAACCGTTGCGCCGCGCCACGCTGGAGCGGGCCGACAGCCATGGTGGCATGGCGGTGTCGCAACCACTGTATCTGCTGGGGATTGAGCCGACCTATGCCCGGGGAATCCTGTTGGTGGCACCGGTTAGCCGGCAGCCGGCGGCGGGGGGTATGCCGGATGGTTACGTCATGGCCGTTATCAGCATGCGCCAACTGCTTGCAGACGGATTGCCGGAGGATAATCACGATTTCCTCTCGGTGCGCATTCTTGATCTGTCCACCGGGGATCAGCATGAAGTGCTGTATGAGTCGAGCAATACGCCCGCCGTCAGCGAACTGTCAT
The DNA here is from genome assembly GCF_010095445.2 of Pseudomonas sp. TNT3. Taxonomy (GTDB): domain Bacteria; phylum Pseudomonadota; class Gammaproteobacteria; order Pseudomonadales; family Pseudomonadaceae; genus Aquipseudomonas. Next base: position 6,287 of record NZ_WFGV02000024.1, on the reverse strand, counting down.
CGACGCAACTGATCCGTCTGGCCGACCATGATTATCAGGTTGAAATGCGGCCCAGTACCTCGTTTCTGCAGGCCAACCATTCTTCGGTGAGCAGCCTGGTGGTGTTGGGCAGCTTACTCAGTCTGCTGCTCAGCGCCTTGCTTTACGTGTTGGTCAGCCAACGTCAGCGGGCGCTGAAACTGGTCGAGCAACGGACCCAGGAACTGCGTGCCCGCGAGCAGGAGTTGCGCGGCACCCACGGCCAGCTGCGTGGCGTACTGAACGCCGCGACGCAGGTAGCGATCATCGCCACCGACCTGCGCGGCGTCATCACCACCTTTAATGCCGGTGCCGAACACATGCTTGGCTACTCCAGTGCCGAAGTGGTGGGGCACATGACGCTGGAGAATCTGCACTTGCCTAGGGAGCTGGCGGCGCGTTCGGCGGAGTTGAGCGCGCGGTATGGCAAAGCGATTCCCACTTGTCAGGCGATGCTGGTCGAGGGCGGTGAGGAGGGCGGTCATGAAGCGCGGGAATGGACGCTGGTGCGCAGCGATGGCAGTCACCTTGCGGTGAACATGTTGGCGACGCCTGTGCTCGACGAACTGGGCCTGTGGGTCGGACACCTGGCGATCTGCATCGACATCACCGAACGCAAGCGCGTTCACGAAGCACTGGCGGCGCGTGACCTGCTGCTGAAGAAACTCAGTGCCCATGTGCCGGGCGGGATCTACCAGTTCAAGATGGAATTCGACGGGCGTTTCAGTGTGATCTACGCCAGTGACGGGATTCGCGAGATCTACGAACTCGAACCGGATGTGCTGCTGCTCAATGCCGAAGCGATCTTCACCCGGATTCATCCGCAAGACACCACGCGGGTGCGCGCTTCGATCCGCGCTTCGGCGGACAACCTGAGCCCGTGGCGCGAGGAGTATCGCGTGCAATTGCCGCTGCGTGGGCTGCGCTGGGTCCGTGGCGAAGCGACCCCTGAGGAACTGCCCGGCGGCGGTGTGCTGTGGCATGGCTACATTTCAGACATCTCCGACCTCAAGCGCGTGGAAGAAGAACTGCGGGCGCTGTCGGTGACGGATTCCCTGACGGGTATTCACAACCGCCGCTACTTTCAAGAGCGCCTGACCACCGAAATGGCCAGGGTCGAGCGTGGTGGCGGCGAGTTGTCGGTGATCATGCTCGATGTCGATCACTTCAAACGGATCAATGACCAGCACGGTCACGCGGTCGGTGACCGGGTGCTGCAGGCCGTGTGCGAACGTATCGGCCATCGCCTGCGTCGCACGGATGTGTTTTGTCGTTTGGGAGGCGAGGAATTCATGGTGCTCTGCCCGGACATCGGTGGCGAGCACGCATATGTGCTGGCGTTGCAGCTATGGCAGGAGTTGCGCAGTTCGCCGATTGACGGCGTCGGGATCGTCACGGCGAGTTTCGGTGTGGCCAGCTGGCGAGCCGGGGAGGGCGCGGACGCGCTGTTGCTGCGGGCGGATTCGGGGGTGTATGCCGCGAAACAGGCTGGACGGGATCGGGTAGAGGCAGAAATAACCTGAATGTGGACCCAAACCCTGTAGGAGTGAGCCTGCTCGCGATAGCGTCGTGTCATTCAACTTTTATGTCGACTGATACACCGCTATCGCGAGCAGGCTCACTCCCACAATTGTTTTTGTGGCAGGTCTATCCGGTTACAGCACCGACGCCGTCTCTGGCAGTTTCGGCTGGCGATACAGGTCCAGCAGCACCTGATCCAGCACCGACGATGCGCCGAAGGGAGCCTTGTCGTTGAGGATCGCGACCACCGCCCAGGTATTGCCGTTGATGTCGCGGCTATAGCCGGAGATCGCTCGAACGGTATTCAGGGTGCCGGTCTTGACGTGCGCTTCACCGCGCATCGCGGTGGTCTTCAAGCGCTTGCGCATGGTGCCGTCGGTGCCGGCAATTGGCATCGAGCTGATGAACTCGGCAGCGTACGGGCTGCGCCAGGCGGCCTGCAGCATCGCCGCCATTTCCCGGGCGCTGACACGCTCGGCGCGGGACAGGCCGGAGCCGTTCTCCATGATCAGGTGCGGCGCGGTGATGCCTTTCTTCGCCAGCCACTGCCGAACCACGCGCTGGGCAGCCTTGGCGTCGTCGCCATCGGCGTCGGTGCGGAACCGCTGACCCAGGCTCAGGAACAGCTGCTGGGCCATGGTGTTGTTACTGTATTTGTTGACGTCGCGGATAATTTCCGCCAGGTCCGGCGAATAAGCCCGGGCCAGCAATTTGGCATTTTTCGGCGTAGGCGCCAGAACGTCCTTGCCCTGAATGCTGCCGCCCAGCTCTTTCCAGATGGCCCGGACCGCACCAGCGGTGTAGGTCGCGTGGTCCAGCAGCGACAAGTACGTCTGGGAGCTGCAGCCATCGCCCAACTGGCCGCCAACCGTCACGGTCACGCTGCCATCGGGTTGGGTCACCGGGTTGTAGCGCACGCCGCCGGTGCACTGCTTGGAGTTGATGGCCTTGACCTGGTTTTCGATACGGATCGAGGCAATCGGTGGCTCGACCGACACCAGTACCCGGCCGTTGTCATTGCGGGCCACAAAGCGCAGCGCCTTGAGATTGACCATCAGCGAATCGGGTTTGACCAGGAACGGCTTGTTCTCGTCATTGCCGTCATCGTTGAACTCGGGCAGTTGCGGTTGCGTGAAGAAATTGCGGTCCAGCACCAGGTCGCCGGTGATCTGCGTGACGCCATTGGCGCGCAGGTCTCGCATCAGCAACCAGAGTTTTTCCATGTTCAGCTTCGGATCGCCGCCACCTTTAAGGAAGAGGTTGCCGTTGAGAATGCCGCCGCTGAGGGTGCCGTCGGTGTAGAACTCGGTTTTCCACTGGTGGTTCGGGCCGAGCATTTCCAGCGCCGCGTAAGTGGTGACCAGCTTCATGGTCGACGCCGGGTTGACCGAGACGTCCGCATTGAAAATGGTCGGCGTGCCCGGGCCGTTGAGGGGAATCAGCACCAGGGACAGGGCGTTGTCCTGCAGTTTGCTGGCCTTGAGGGCCTTTTCAACGTTGGGAGTCAAGCCGGTATTAATGGGCGCAGCGGCAAGCGGGAGGGCCAATGGGAGAAGTAAACCGGCCAGCAACAATGGACGCAAAGATTTGATCATATGAAATAGAACCCTACAGCCGAGGGGAAAAAGACGAGGGCATGAAGATAAATTCCCTCAGTAGTCATGAAAGTGTCGGCATTATGCCCCAAGGTGTAGGGGCTTGTGCCGTGACCTGGCCCGCTAATAAGCTATTTTTTACCGACGGTAGGTCGCCGCGCCCAGAGAGTCGGGCAATTGGCGGCTTAAACTGCTAAAGTGCCGCCCGTTATTACTTATGAGGATTGTTCCAATGGCGACTAACCGTTCCCAGCGTCTGCGCAAAAAACTGTGCGTCGATGAATTTCAAGAGCTGGGTTTCGAACTGAACCTGGATTTCAAAGAAGATTTGGCTGATGAAGCCATTGATGCTTTCCTCGATGCGTTCCTGCAAGAAGCCATGGAAGCCAACGGTCTGGGTTATGTTGGCGGCGACGACTTCGGTCTGGTTTGCCTGCAGAAACGTGGCTCGGTATCCGAAGAGCAGCGCGCTGCTGTTGAAGCCTGGCTCAAAGGCCGCAGCGAACTGACCGAAGCAACCGTCAGCCCGCTGATCGACGTCTGGTACCCGGAAAAGCCGATCAATCCGGTAGCTTGATGTTAGAAAAAACGGCGACCCAAGGGTCGCCGTTTTTTTATGCCTGCTTTTTGTAGGAGCGAGCTTGCTCGCGATGGACGTTAACGATTACGCGTTTTTTCTGAATACACGCGGCGCCCTCGAGTCCATCGCGAGCAAGCTCGCTCCTACAAGGGATCAGGCTTTACGCCAATTCAAAATCACTAGCGTCACCACCCCCGCCACAATCCCCCAAAACGCCGAACCGATGGAAAACAGCGTCAGCCCCGACGCCGTCACCATGAAGGTGATCAGCGCCGCTTCACGCTCCTTCACTTCGCTCATGGCAATGCTCAGCCCGTTGATGATCGAGCCGAACAACGCCAGCGCCGCAATCGACAGCACCAGTTCTTTGGGCAGCGCGGCAAACAGCGCCGCCAGTGTCGCGCCAAACACACCGGCGATCCCGTAGAAAATCCCGCACCAGACCGCCGCCGTGTAGCGCTTGTTGCGATCTTCGTGGGCATGGGGGCCGGTGCAGATTGCTGCGCTGATGGCCGCCAGGTTGATCCCGTGCGAGCCAAACGGTGCCAGCAGCAGCGAGGCGATGCCGGTGGTGGTGATCAGCGGTGACGCGGGCACGTTGTACCCATCGGCGCGCAAAACCGCGATCCCTGGCATGTTTTGCGAGGTCATGGCCACGACAAACAGCGGAATGCCGATGCTGATGGTGGCCGCCAGGGAGAAGTGCGGCGTGGTCCACACAGGCGTCGCCACTTCCAGGTGGAAGCCACTGAAGTCCAGCAACCCCATGAACCCTGACAGGGCCGTACCGATCAGCAATGCAGCCAGCACGGCATAACGCGGCGACAGGCGCTTGATCACCAGATAAGTGAAGAACATCCCCAAGACCAGCGCCGTGCGATGCTGCGCCGCGACAAAGATTTCACTGCCGATCTTGAACAGAATCCCCGCCAATAACGCCGCCGCCAGGGAGGCCGGAATCTTTTTGACCAGACGCTCGAAGCTGCCGGTCAAACCACAGATCGTGACCAGGACGGCGCAGGTGATGTAAGCGCCGATCGCTTCGCCGTAGCTGACACCGCCGAGGCTGGTGATCAGCAGCGCTGCGCCGGGCGTCGACCAAGCGATGGTGATGGGCGTCCGATAACGCAGGGACAGGCCGATCGAGCACACCGCCATGCCAATCGAGATCGCCCAGATCCACGACGAAATCTGCCCGCTGGTCAGGCCGGCGGATTGGCCGGCCTGGAACATCAACACCAGGGAGCTGGTGTAGCCGGTCATCATGGCGATGAAACCGGCAACGATCGCCGAAGGTGACGTATCGGCCAGAGGGCGGAGCTGCGTGTGCGTGGCGTCGTTCATGACGGGGTGTTCCTTGCTCTAGTGAAGATGCCCGAGCCTTTGTAGCAGCAGGCTTCGCCAGCTGTTACATGACCCAGGTTAACGCGCGGGTTATGGATTCAAGCCTAAACTCAAACGTAACCCTGCGTTGCAATACAGCGGAGGCAACAAACAGCCGTACAGTCGTGTTGCCACCATCCATTGTGTACAATCGCGGTGTTTTTTACGCGATACTTGCCAGCGACCCACTGTGCCGTATTACAGTCACGGTCAATTCGCCGCAGTTCTCCCGACTCGAGTGCCCATGAACGAACAGTTGCAGCCCCTCAAGAAACAACCGCGAGCAGGCAAAGCCGGCCGCAGCGGTACCCAGGACGATATTGTCTACGCGCATATCTTCGAGGCCATCCTCGAGCAGCGTCTGGCGCCCGGCACCAAGTTGAGCGAAGAAGCGCTGGGGGAAATTTTCGGGGTCAGTCGCACCATCATTCGCCGTGCGCTATCGCGCCTGGCCCATGAAGGGGTTGTGCTGCTGCGTCCCAATCGCGGCGCCGTCGTTGCCAGCCCGAGTGTCGAAGAGGCACGGCAGGTGTTCCTCGCCCGGCGTCTGGTGGAGCGAGCGATCACCGAACTGGCGGTTCAGCACGCGACAGCCGAGCAGATCGCCGAGCTGCGTCAGATGGTCAACGACGAGCGCGACAGCTTTTCCCGTGGCGATCGCGGTGCAGGTATCCGTCTGTCGGGCGAGTTCCACCTGAAACTGGCTGAAGCGGCAAAGAATGCACCGCTGATCAGCTTCCAGCGCAGCCTGGTGTCGCAGACCTCGTTGATCATTGCCCAGTACGAAAGCGGCAATCGTTCGCACTGTTCATACGACGAGCACACCCAGTTGATCGATGCCATCGAAGCGCGCAATGGTGAGCTGGCGGTGGATTTGATGATGCACCACATGGATCACATCGACAGCAAGCTCAATCTTGACGAAGAAAGTGCGTCGGATGATTTGCACGCGGTGTTCTCGCATTTGTTGCAGACCAAGAAGCCTGGGCGGCCAGCGGCCAAGCTTTAAAAGATCGCAGCCTCGTTTCACTCGACAGCTCCTACAGGAGTACAGAGTTCCTCTGTAGGAGCTGCCGTGTTGCGGTCGAATTTTTTTAGACCATGATGTAGGAGCGTCGATCTAAGGAAGCATCATGGGTTATCGGGTTGTCACGTCAGAGCAAAAAGCAGAGGCCATTCGCTTGGTTGTG
>NZ_WFGV02000023.1 GCF_010095445.2 Pseudomonas sp. TNT3 | reverse complement strand
GCCCGAGCATCACGTGGGCGGCGTTCGACCTGGGCAGCGTGCGCGCCCGTTTACGCGGTGCCGATGCGGATGCCGAAGGCGCCCTGGCGACCTACGAGCAGCAAGTGCTGCTGGCACTGGAAGAATCCGAAAATGCCTTCAGCGACTACGGCAAACGCCAACAACGCCTGATTTCGCTGATTCGTCAAAGTGAATCGAGCCGCGCGGCGGCCGACCTGGCGCAGATTCGCTACCGCGAAGGCACGGCGGACTTCCTCGTCCTGCTCGACGCCCAACGTGAACGACTGGCCGCAGAAGACACCCAGGCTCAGGCCGAAGTCGATTTGTACCGGGGCATCGTCGCCATCTACAAAGCCCTGGGCGGCGGCTGGGCACCGGAAACAGTCGCCTCGAAGTAACCGTTTCAAAGGCCCCTTTGGTTGGTCGCAACCGACCATTTTTTAGCCCCGCGTCTCATTCGGTCGCGGGGCTTTTTTTGTCTGCACGATTATTGAATTCACCACAATCCCACCTTTGATCAGCGGTGAAAAAAATCTGCGCCGGACGTACATCCCCTGTAGGAGTGAGCCTGCTCGCGATGGCGGTGTGTCAGGCAACGATGACGTCGACAGGTATGACGCCATCGCGAGCAGGCTCACTCCTACAGGGGTTAGTGTTGATTTTGAGAGTCTCGGGTTTCCATGACGGTTACGGTGGCCGTGGTCCCGGCACGCAAGCGGTGTTTCGCGGCGTAATCCGCGTCGATCCGGATCCGCACCGGCACCCGTTGCGCCAGTTTCACCCAGGTGTAACTGGGATTGATATTCGCCAGTAAACGGCCGCCCGGCAGGTTTTCCCGGTCGGCGATGGCAAAGGCGATGCTTTGCACCGTGCCACCGAACCTCTCGCCACTCATCAACTCGATCCGCACGCGATCGCCCTCCTCGATGCGCGGCAGCTTGGTTTCCTCGAAGTAGCCGCTCACATAAAACGAATCGCTGTCGACCAGCGCCAGCAGCGCTCCACCCGCCGTCGCGTAGTCGCCCTCACGGGTCAGCAGATTGGTGACATAGCCAGTGACCGGGGACACCACTCGGGTGCGTTGCAAGTCCAGTTCGGCCTGAGTCAGCGCCGCAATGGCCAACTGCACATTGGCCTGGGCCAAACCCAGATTGGCCTGATTGCGCAGTAACTCGGCCTTGGCGACAGCCACCTCGGTACTGGCTTTCTCCCACTCTTCGCCCGAGATCGCGAACCCCTGTTTGAGCGTACGCCGCCGGCGCTCTTCGCTTTCGCGCTGTCTGAGCAACGCTTCACTGGACACAATCGTCGCTTCGGACTGACCGAGCGTTGCCTTGGACACCTCCACCGCGCGCCGGGCATGTTCGACCGCCAGGGTGTAACGCGCCGGGTCGATCTCCAGCAAAACCTGGCCCTTTTCGACGTGCTGGTTGTCCTGAACGACAAGGCTGACGATGCGCCCGGACACATCGGCAGACAAGGTCACCACATCGGCCCGCACCCGCGCGTCTCGAGTCCACGGCGCGCGCGTGTAGTGCTCCCAGGCGAACCAGCCCAGCACGAAGGCCAGGAATACAATTGCGACGGTCGTCAATCGGGGAAGTAGTTTTTTCAAGTCACCAGGCTCCCATCAGCAGAATCAGCGTCGCGCAGACGCAGGCGTAGAGCGCGCCTTCGAACAGGGCTTCGTGCCAGACGAAACGCAGTACACCGATGCGCCGCAGCATCCAGTCCACGACCAAAAAAATCGGCAAGGCCAGCAACAGGGCCTGCGCAATGGGCGGTAAGTAGACGCCCCCTATTTCCAGATCAATGGGCAAAGTCGGCTACTCCTTCCGGGTCGACAGGTTGAAAGTGTTCCCTGTGTCGTTCCAGGAACGACACGACGATCAGCAACGCCACGCGCATGCGAAACACCGTCCAGAGGTGTTCATGGACGCCAGCGTGCAAGGTATCCAAATGATCGCCCAGATGACGCAAGGCGCTGAGCACCGGATCAAGCGCAAGGCCAGGCCGACCCGCGAGCAAACGCCCGGTGTCCTGAACGGTCGCCAGCAAGCGGTGCTGCACATCGGCACTCAATAAGGTGTTGCGCAGGGCTTGTTGCCTGAGCTGGTTCAACGCCACGCCCACTGCCATGCACCCCAGACTGAATTCGAACAATGTTCGGGACTGTTTGTCGGTAACCGCAGGCAGCAAACCCAGCATCATGGTCAACCGATCGACCATACGGCTTTCGAAGGCAAACTGTTGCTCATCGGTGGCCGGGGTTTTCAGCAAGGCGTACACCTGCTCGCGGTTTTCGTGGTACAGACGGCGAATCCGCAGAGCGGGCCTGAACGGAAAAATCAGCGCATAGACGCTGAGCGCCAGTGTCGTCGCACAGATGTACGCACCGGCAAATTCGAACCACTGGATCGCAGAATTCTGGCCGATCCCGACGTTTTGCGGGCCCACCATCAAAAACGTCGACAGCCCAAGGCCAATACCCGTTCCCGTAGTGGCCGGGCTGGCCAGCCCAACGGCCACGGCATACAGCAACGGTGCCAACAACAAGGCCAACAGCTCGAAGTTGCTGATCATGGGTACCAGCATGAACAGGTAGATTGCCGATACCACCAACGCCAGGCCCAGGCCCCTGGCGTAACTTTGCGCAGCCAGCAACGGTCGCGGGAAGGTTGCCATCAGCGAACACAAGATACCGACCAGAATCATCCCGCCCCGCGCCCCGTCCCAACCGGTCTCGATCCAGATCAGACCGGCCACTACCAACGCCGTAAAGGCCCGGGTGGCGTTCATCGCCGCCAGGGTGAAATCCAGGTGCAGGGGATTGTCCTGGCCGCGAAATACCGAACTGGCTTGCCGTTCTTCCTGAATCGCGTCACTCAGTTCCAGAATCTGCCCCAACTGTTCCAGCAACCGCGCCTGCTCCCAGCGCAGCGCCCACGCCAGCGAGCGCACGGTGGCCGGCATCGTTTCGGTCAACTGCTCAGCCCTGTAGGCCAGATCATCGAACCGTTGCTGCAGCACCGTGAAGTGGTGGCGGGACTCAGTCGATAGCGAACGCCCCTCCTGCGCCAGCTCATCGAGAAAACGCAATTCCTCAGCACGAATCAGTTGGATCTCTTCGGTCAACTCTCCCTCCAGTCGCTCAGTCAGCAACTGGCGCTGATGCCGCAACGCCGTCAGCCGTGAGGTCAACAGCACCAGTTGATTACCCAGTAACTGCACCAGTCCATTGGCACTGCGCAGCCGTGGCGCGTCGAAATACAAGTGCCGACGCACGCCTTCGAGGGCGCTGATTTCGCCCAGTAGCTGCATTTGCCGCCGATGGAATTCTTCTTCACTTTCTTCCGTGCGAATGACCGCCGCAGCGTGGGTCGCCAGCAGCTTGATCACTTGGTTGATGCGAGTGAAGTAATCCCTGGCCACCGTTTCCGGTCGCGCCGTCAGCAGGCTGACCACGCACACACAGGCCACCGCCAACAGTGTTTCCGTCACGCGTGTCACCGCCAGCAGGAACGTACCGTCCTGATCCGGCACCGCCAGCAAAGCCACCACGACCGCGGTGTAGCCGCTGAGCACAAACGCTTGGGAACTGGTATAGCGCAACAGGGTGCCGCCGGCCGTGCACAGGGCCAGCCACAGGGCAAGGGTCAGAATGAAAGGCAGTGGCGCCTGGGGAAATATCGCCATGATCACCACCGCGACGATGGCACCCAAGGTGGTGCCAATGACCTGACCGAAACTGCGTGCCAGCGCCATGCCGCCGAGCGGCTGACTGACGATGACCACGGCCATGATTGACCACTTGGGCTGGTCCAGATCGAACAGGAAGGCCAGGTACAACGTCAGCAACCCGGCGGCGACGGTTCTCAGGGCAAACAAAAACACGCTGGGGCCGGGATTGAGGATCGCCTTGAAGTACAGAAGCAACGCTTGCATGGGAACGCTCATTGAGTCATCTCCCAGCAAGCGTAGTCACTGCGTGGACGGACGGGATGTGTTTGTGCACCCGCCCTAACCGCCTGCTACACGCGACGGATTACCCGGTAAAGGATATCCGTCGCTGCATTGACTACATTTAATATGCCTGAGGTTTTAGAGGTGTTTGAGTGGCGTTATTGGCGTGAACCAATGGCGTTAAAGGAAATGGAATTTCGTCTGCACTGGAACCGGGACTGCTCTTTCCAATGGCACGATTCAATGCGCTTTGATTGGGTATGAACTTACCAGCGCTGTCGTAGGCGCCCAATATCATCGAACCTGGAATATCTTGTGCATAGACTATTTGATAAGGGTCATTACCCGCGCGCGATCCGGAGTCAGCCTGCCAGTTCCTGTTGCGTGCGACGTCATAACCATTCATCGCTCTGCCATCGATCAAATAGGTGTACCCGCCTGACTTTCCACCCTGGTGAAAAGCACCCATACCGTTGTTATCGTAATATCCGGACGCTTTCAAGCCGGAATCGACTCCACTGTTGGCGTTCATACCGTTGATGTCCTGAATGTTGTTCACCGGCGCATTCATTTTAAAACCCTGAGCGAACACCTCCTGAGGAGATCTCAAGTCCCCGCATAACGTGAAACCGCGATAGACAAAACCCTCCTTCGGGCCGCTGAAATACAGGACGCGCGAGCGATCCATGAGACGTTGTGCAGCTTCCGGCCCCTTCTTGCTCAACGATTTAAGCCGAGCCGAAACCCGCTTATTGGTGAACTTTCGGATCAATTTTTCCTGAACAAGCAAAGGGTTTCTGACGCGTGGGGCAATCCATTTTTCTATATGTCTAGCGCCCGGCCCTAGCGGCGTTGAGTCATGGCCATACGCGGGAAGGAAATCAGTGATCTCTTTTGGCAAGGAGCTCGTTAGTTCTAATAGTTGATAGACTTTAAGAGTAATTCGAAATAGCTCTGCTTGATTAGGCACTCTCCCAAAAACCTGGCCTATGTAGGGAGCAGCGATTTGCGTAACAAGCCCCTTAATCGCCGCGGCTTTGAGTCGATTGCCCTCCGAGGGGTCATCATTCAATTCTCCTTGCGTGTATTTAACTGCTGAAGCACCCGCACCCAACAAGAAAGCAAGCCCTGCGGTAGGTGCCCCTGGTAAACCCGATAAAATTGCGCAATACTTAATGTATCTGCTAACACGTCCAATAGTTTGTCAACGAATCGCTCATCCCACGTGGATGTCTTGGTGTCCATATTCTCCCGGGCTTTGACAGTCGCACTATAGAATAGAACTTTGAAAACATCGTATTGCTCGCCATAGTGATTAGGACCATCTTTACGACCAATAATGATGGGGTCATATGGCCATTTATAATCTATACCATGACTCCAGACAGATCGTCCTTGACTGTACTTAAAATCGTCCTCGTCGCGACCCAGCAGGATTTTCAGGGGGATTCGTTTCGACAGTTCACTGCTCAACTGTGGGAACTCCTCTATTGATTTTCCACCTTCTCTAAATAGCTCAACGGGGCTCTCGATAACCGTTGCGTTCCCCCCCAGAAAAACAAATAACCCTTCCGTCCTCTTACCCTCACTCGTTAAAAAAACAGCATCAGACACATGGAATTCATCACTAAACCCACCATTTTTAATAGCAATAGGCCTGACCCGGGTTTCCCCCTTCAAAAAACTCTTGATAATCTTTATTGCGTCCTCGGACGCCGCTGGGCTTTCGAGATATTCAGTCAACAGCTTTTTCAAATTAACATCGAATGCAGCTTTCCAAAGCTTATAGGTGTGTGGCTTCCAAAGCATTCTGTCCAAACGCTTATTGTGTTCTGCTGCAAGATTAATATTCTTTACAGCGTCCTTGAAATGCTGGGTGTATCCAGAGGGCCAATGAACCGTCATCCGTTCAAGGTCTTTTTTTGCTTTATCATGCTGCCCCGCCATCAACCCCGCCAGGGTAAATCTTTCATCCCTTATATGCGCCTGAAAAATATCGACATGTTTACCTATTGGAAGCGGGGTTACATATTCAACACGGAAAGTCGATGTAGCGGTTGTTGTTTTTTTTAGATGATCAGATATATCTGATTCGGAAACTAATTTCTCCACCTCCGATAGAATAAACAATGAAGAATCCAATAATATTTGCAGCTCCACAAAATCATCGACAAACGTGCGGGCCGCCTGGCTTATCGTGAAACCAGGCGCAATTTCTTCACCCGGCCCGATGGAGATCTCAGCATCTGACGAGCGCTGCCCGGCCTGAATGATTAAACGTGCTAACGGGCGTGCTGCTGCGACTCCCGGTATTAAGTTTAAGAGCATGTCCCCGCCAAAATCCAAACTGCGCTTTTCAATAGCGTGTGACGCCTTGTCTGCCACAAACAGTTTGGTCTCAGCGTAGACGGGAGTCTCGACCGCTGACTTGCTGATCGCGTCAGCCTCGAACTCTTCATGAGCGTCTAACTTTGCCTGTCCGATGATTTCGTAAAGATAATCCCGATAGATCACATTTGGGTCACCTGGTACGGGTCGTAGCGAAAGGGCCTCCAGTTTTTCAACCAACTCCGGATCATCGACGGGATTGGAGTAATCAGTCTTGCTGATCAATTTTTTTACTTCAGCTGCAAATTCCGGAAAAATCTCGAATAAATCCTCAATGCCCTCTATGGCATATTCATGGGCCACTGCTTCTTCGTCAGGCGCTGGTTCTGTATGGATGTCGAGCCCCCGTAAAGGATCCACCGCTTCCTCCAGTTCAGGCAGAAACCAGCTGGCATAAAAGTTACTGACCGCCATGTAGGCCGCAAACATTCCCACCGCTTTACCTGGGTTTTGCTCTATCAAATCGCCCGTTCGACTTAACACCGCGGCACCCGTGCCGAGCAAGCTGGAGCTCATCCGGGAGAGCCAAATACCCAGCTGCTCCTTGAGAACTTCCATATCCGCTGAAATGCGTGTGAACGTATCGGGAGGCAAACCAGTCGTTGTAGGCTGATAAGGCGTCTCTCCAAACGGTTCAAGCATGGTCTCCAGCTCCACCTCCTCTTGGGCATGGGCGCTGTCCCAAGGCACAGCATTGCGGAAAAACCGGTTCAGCAATTCATCCACTTGTGCCGCGAACTGGCCTACCCCGGCCAAAGGATCCATGGCGTCGGCTTGGGGCTGTTCCGGGTCTGGCGTCAACGGTGACCTGAAAAAATCCGACTCACCATTTTTCCAGGCATTTGCGCTTGGTTTTGGGCCAGGCCCAGCGGTTGAAATATGTCCACTGTCCAACCTCAAGGCCCCGAACGTATCCAGTGCATTGCAGGCGTACAATAATTTGCCAATTAAGCCGTCAGGAATTTGCGGCCCCGTCGTGGTGACGTTCGTGTAAAAATTTGCGTGACGCTCAAAGCCCTGCAAGGCGTTCAGCAATGAGAACTCTGCTTGCCCCGTTAGCACAGGTTTGGGGGTGTTGAAAAACCTCAGCGATATCAATTCAACCGTTCGTTCCTTCTCCGGTCGGGCCAAGCCACCCTGATAATCGGGCTTGAGCTGATCGCGGACGGCTTCGACCTTATGAATAACGTGATCATTCCAACGTTTGCGACCGTCAATGGGGGGATCGCGAAGTTCTGCAATCAGTGCCTCCAGATGTTCGAGTGCATCCTTCGGCGAGGATCGCATTTCACAATCCTGCTTGAGCGTATCCCAAGCCGTAAACAGCCCTTCATTGTCTGCACGAATGTACTGCCGGAGCTCCGAGGTCAGTTCCTCGATAACGTCCAATTGAGCGTTGGATAACCGCTGTTTGCCTGCGATTTTCTGACGCAGCTCTTCGCTTGACGCGTCCAGCCGGGACTGAATAAACGTCGTCACACCGTCAGCACGATGCTCACTTGTAAACCTGGCCTGCTCCCCGAACGCTGCTTGCCACTGGCCGGGCGGCAGATGGCAGAGGGCATCGACGATAGTGTTCTGTCTTGATTCACCCAAGCTTCCACGAGACCGGATCGAGCGAATGAAGGCGCTTTCAAACAGTCCGCTAATAGCCTTACCTGTGTCCGTTTGCAGAATGCCGCTGCGCAGGACTTCGAAGATTTCCTGTTCCTGCAACGTTGCACTCGTCAAGTACTCCTTGAGTGCTGTCCATTGCTCATCCAGATCCGCCTGATTAACGAACTCAGGATTGGAGGCATAAAACCTGCAGTCCAGTTGTGGTTGGGGAATTGCAGCATTCTTTTGCGAGGAGCTTGCCATCACGTCGCTACTGGGATGGCGCAGGGTTTCAGGGCTACTCTCGGTGTTCAAAACCGTACTGGAGAGCCGGGTTTGCAGTCGTCCAATGGGGTTGGAGAAAGGTAGCTGTGGCGAAGCACTGACAGTGGTGGTGTTACGAGGGGCAAGCATCAGATTGTTCGGTCCAGGCAGGTTCATTTCAACAAGCCTAAAATGCTGCTGTTTTTACCTCTTTCAAAAAAACGCCATTATTGCTGTGACGACTGACTACCTGGCTGAACGACAGTGATAGCGATGGATACCATTGAGGACCCCGTCAATCCTGGCGATTGGACGCTCGCCATACTTCTACACTGCAACCGCTGCGAAAGCGGCAAACCGACCTGCCGCCAGCGCTCGAACCGGTGGAGTATGTGCTGAACTGAGCCAGGGTTTGACTCAGGGCCCTGCCTGACCGAAGCTGGCAACTTTGCACTCGCTTGCCAGCAACGGATTTCTGCATGCCCCAGTCTCGCCGCTACCTGATCATCAGCCTCTGCGTGCTGTTCGCCCTCGTGATTGCCTGGTTTTTCCTGCGCAACACTACCCCTGTCGTGCCACAAGCGATCAAACGCGGCTACAGCGAAGCGCTGGACCAGGCTCGCGCCGGAAAACCCGGTGCGGCGCGCGTGCTCTATCAGCAATTGGCCCGTCCTGATATTTCCCCAAAACGCCGTATCTGGCTGCATGCCGAGTTGCCCAACTACCCCAGTTCCGTGGCACTGAAGCTGGCGGATGCGGACTTGCAGCATGAGTCGCCCGACGTGCGCATCGCGGCGATCAAAAGCATCAGCGGCCTGGTCCCCAATGGCCAGCGCAGCCTGTTGCTAGGGCCGTTGCTCGACGATGAAGAACAAAACGTGCGTTACGCCGCGGTCAATGCGTTGCTCGGGCTTTCGCCGGATGACCTCGGGTTGTATTTCGGGCCACTGGAGCAAGCCATCGATGCCTGGGAACAAGACCTGAAGAGCCAGCCCCAAACCGTAGACAATCAGTATCAGCTGGCCCGTTTGCATGTGCACAACGCCGAACTGAAAGAGGCGCAAACGGCATTGGACAACACTTTGCGCCTGGCCCCGGGAAACCTGCCGGCGCTGGTGATGCAGATCGATGTGCTGGACAGGCAAGGACAGAGCGATGCGGCCCGGCTTCTGCTGGCCAAGCAGTTGAAAGCCCAGCCGGACTCGGCGTATCTGCAACATGCCCTGGGGATGTGGCTGCTGCATCACGGGCAAAGCGAATACGCCGTGCTCGGCCTGTCCAAGGCCGTGGAGCTGGAGCCGGACAACAAGGATTACCGTTACGACCTCGCCACCACCCTCCACGATGAGCAGGAGCTGGAGGCGGCGCAGAAGCAGCTGCAGGAGATCGTCCAGCGTCACCCGGCTGATCGCAAGGCCCGTGTACTGCTGATCAACTATTGGAAGGAAAGCGGGCAACTGCAGAATGTGCAGATCCTTGCGGCACAGCTTGAACAGATGAATCCCGATGATCCGGCGTTGCAGCAAGGGCTTTGAGCGATCGCCAATAAAGCTTTGCTCCTGCTGAGATCGTGCATAAGCCATTTACGCAGCCCCATGACGCCTACAATTCGGTGTGCACACAAATTGTGTGGAACCGCCGCAACGGCAAAAGGTCAAGTTAACAGGCAGTCCATTCAGGCACTTCAGGCCTGCTGCCTCGCTTCCCCTAGTCATGAGAGGGCATTTTTTGTCTACATCTAACGAGTTGTTCAGTGCAAAAGCCGCCACTGGCATTGATGGTCTGGATGACATCCTGGCCGGCGGATTGTCCCGCGGCCACGTGTTTTTGCTGGAGGGTGAACCCGGTACCGGTAAAACCACCGTCGCGTTGCATTTTTTGATGGCCGGCGCACGAGCCGGCGAGCGCTCGTTGTACATCACGCTCTCGGAAACCGAGCGTGAATTGCGCCAGGGTGCGCTGTCCCATGGTTGGGAGCTCGATGAGCATATCCATATCTTCGAACTGACCCCGCCGGAAAGTCTGCTTAACGCGGAACATCAACAGAGCCTGCTGTACTCCTCCGACCTTGAGTTAGGCGAAGCGACCAAACAGATTTTTGAAGTGGTCGAACGGGTAAAACCAACCCGGGTCGTGCTCGACAGCCTCTCCGAAATCCGTCTGTTGGCCCAAAGTTCCCTGCGTTATCGCCGTCAGATTCTCGCCATTAAACATTACTTCGTGCGCTATGACGCCACGGTGGTGTTGCTGGATGACCTGACCACTGAATCCCTTGATAAAACCGTGCACAGCGTTGCTCACGGCGTTATTCGCCTTGAAGAATTGACGCCCAACTACGGCGCGGAACGTCGGCGGATACGCGTAGTGAAGTACCGCGGTCAGAAATACCGGGGTGGCTTCCACGACTTCACCATCATGGGTGACGGCGTGCACGTGTTTCCCCGGCTGGTGGCTGCCGAACATCGCGGCAAATACGTGCGTACGCAGTTGACCAGCGGCATTAAAGAGCTGGATGCCCTGCTCGGTGGTGGCATAGAAACAGGCTCCAGTACATTGATCCTCGGCCCCGCCGGTACCGGCAAGTCGCTGATCTCGATGATTTTCGCCGCAGCCGCTGTGGCAAGGGGCGAAAAGGCTGCATTGTTTATTTTCGACGAAGAACTCGGCCTGCTGTTCGAGCGCATGAGAAACATGGGCATCGATTTGCAAGCCCTGCAAGCCACCGGCAACCTGCTGATCGAGCAAGTCGATGCCGCAGAACTTTCGCCAGGCGAGTTTTCGCACCGGGTTCGCCGTTGTGTAGATGAACGCGGAATCAAGACGGTCGTCATCGACAGCATCAACGGCTACCAGGCAGCGATGCCTGAAGAAAACGCCCTGGTGCTGCACATGCACGAACTGCTGCTGTACCTCAATCGCCAAGGCGCCGCGACCTTCATGACGGTCGCCCAGCATGGCCTAGTCGGTGACATGCAGGCTCCGGTGGACATCACCTACCTGGCCGATACCGTGATTCTGCTGCGTTACTTCGAAGCACTGGGCAAGGTTCGCCGAGCCATCTCAATCATCAAAAAACGTACCGGCAGCCATGAATCGACCATTCGCGAATACCGCATCAGTGCAAAAGGCATGACCATCGGCGAACCACTGGACGCGTTCCAGGGCGTATTGCGCGGCGTCCCGACCTACATGGGCGCGAGCAAACCACTGCTCGGGGATGAACTCCCTTGACGGTCCGCGAAGCAATGTCCGAGCGCGCGATCATCCTCGCGCCGCTGGGACGTGATAGCCAAATTGCTCTGATGATGCTCAACGAAGCCGGTTTCGACGGCATCATCACGCGTGATCTGCCATCGATGTGCAGCGAGATTGCAAAAGGCGCAGGCCTGTTGCTGATTTCGTCCGAGGCTTTAATGGGGGGCGATCTTGATCCGTTGCTGGAGCTGATCGAACAACAGCCGGCCTGGTCCGATTTGCCCATCGTGTTGCTGACTTATCACGGTGGCCCCGAGCAAAACCCGGCGTCCAGATTCGGCCCGCAACTGGGCAACGTCACCTTTCTCGAGCGCCCTTTTCACCCCGTGACCTTGATCAGCCTGGTGACTACCGCACTGCGCGGCCGGCGACGACAATATGAAGCCAGGGACCGCTTGATCGATTTGAGTCAAAGCGAATTGCGCCTGCAAAACACCCTCGAAACCCTGGAACAGCAGGTTGAGGAACGCACCGCCGAGCTGCGGCACAATGAAGAAGCGCTGCGCCAATCCCAGAAGATGGAAGCAGTTGGACAACTCACGGGGGGCATTGCCCACGACTTCAACAACATGTTGACCGGGATCATCGGCAGCCTGGAGCTGCTGCGCCGGCGTTTGGCCCGTGGCCGTGTGGATGATCTGGACAGTTTGATCGATCTGGGTGTGACCTCGGCCAACCGCGCCGCTGGTCTGACGCACCGCCTGCTGGCGTTTTCCCGACGCCAGTCCCTGGATTCAAAACCGGTCGAGATGAATACCCTGGTGGTGTCGATGGGCGAATTGCTCCAGCGCAGCATCGACGAGAGCATCTACCTGGACATGCAGCTCAGCGATCGGTTGTGGGTGGCCGAGGCCGACCCCAATCAATTGGAAAGCGCCCTGCTCAATCTGGTGATCAATGCCCGGGACGCGATGCCCAATGGCGGCAAGCTGGTGGTGAAAACCTCCAATCAGCATCTGGATGCATCATTTACCGATGCCCATAGCAATCTCGAACCCGGCGATTACGTGGTGCTGAGTGTGACGGACACGGGCTGTGGCATGCCCCAAAGCACCATCAACCGTGCTTTCGATCCCTTTTTCACCACCAAACCCATTGGCCAGGGCACTGGCCTCGGGTTGTCGATGATCTATGGCTTCAGCAAGCAATCACGCGGGCATGTGGTGATCGACAGCGAGGTCGACAAAGGTACGACCGTGACCCTGTTCCTTCCGCGATTCGGCGGCGATGTGCCGTTTGATTCGCCGGCAGAAACGCCCTACGCGCCCTTTGCCCAGAACGGCGAAACGATCCTGATCGTTGAAGATGATCCTGCCGTTCGGGCGCTGGTCAGTTCAGTGTTAAGTGACTTGGGGTATGCGTTTGTCGAGGCGGGTGATGCGAACAGCGCGGTGCCTATCCTGGACTCGGTACAGCGTATTGACCTGATGATCAGCGATGTCGGGTTACCGGGTATGAATGGGCGACAACTGGCGGAAATAGGTCGGCAATACCGACCGGAACTCAAGGTCCTGTTCATCACCGGTTACGCCGAGCACGCTGCGGTGCGCGGCGGATTTCTTGACCCCGGCATGCAGATGATCACCAAGCCCTTCACCTTCGATCTGTTGACGGCGAAGGTGCGGGAAATGATCCGGATCTGACCCATTATGCCGATAAGCCGAGATGACCCTGTAGGAGCTGCCGAAGGCGTCGATCTTTTGATTTTATAAAAGCAAGATCAAAAGATCGCCGCCTTCGGCAGCTCCTACAGGGCATGCCGCGATTTTTTGCGGCATTTCAACAGGGTTCGCGGTGTTTCAAGACAGCATTTCCTGCATCAATTCCTGCAACACATCCAGATCGAACGGTTTGCCCAGAATCGGCGCCTTGCGGGTGATCGGACTGTCGGTCTCGCGGATTTCCTGCGGATAACCGCTGATGAAAATCACCTTGAGTTCCGGTCGCAGCTTCACCGCGGGTTCAGCAATCTGCACGCCAGAGATGCCGCCCGGCAGGCGGAAGTCGGTGATCATCATGTCCAGGTGCGGTTTGCTCGCCAGGATCTCGAACGCCTGCTCGCCATTTTCGGCCTGCAGCACGCGGTAGCCCTCGCCGGCCAGATAGGCGGACAACACCATCAAAATCGAGGGGTCATCCTCGACGACCAGTACTACGTCTTGCGCATCTTCACTCATGGGGAAGCCTTTGTTCGGTCAATAGCTGCTGATACGACCGTGGGGTCGATCAGAGGTTGCGTTTATCTGGCTGTTTTCCTACAGCGGCAGACAAACGCGAAACAGGGCGCCCTCGCCAATCCGGCTTTCGACGGTAATGGTACCGCCATGGGCAGTCACAATCTGTTCGGAAATAAACAATCCCAGGCCCAATCCGGCGACGGCGTGTTTGGCCGTGACGCGCTCGAACTGCTGGAAGATTCGCTTCTGGTTTTCCTCACCAATACCGATCCCCTGATCCCGCACTTCGACCCGCGCCTGACCGTTCTCACTGTACACCTTCACGCTGATCGGGCTCTTCGCGCCGTACCGTAACGCGTTGGTCAACAAGTTTGAGATCACTTGTTCGATGCGAAATTCATCCCAATGGCCGATGACCGATTCTTCGGCGTTCAGAGTGACCGAGGATTCAGCAGCGTCGATCTGCGGGGCGAAATTTTGCAGCAGGCCACGCACCAGCGCCGCCAGGTCAAATCGACTCGGCCGGATCGACAGCTTGCCAGTACGGATCCGTGAAACGTCGAGCATGTCCTCGATCAGGCGGATCAGGCTTTTGATCTGCCGCTCATCGCGGTCGACCATGGCGTGCATCTTGTCCAGGGTAAACGCAGCGGCGTTATCCCGGGCCAGGTGCATTTTGCGCAACTGGGTTTCAAGGATCAGGCCATTGAGCGGTGTGCGTACTTCGTGGGCAACGATGGACATGAAGTCATCGCGCATGCGCACCGCCTGCTCCAGTTCCCGCTGGGTACTCTGCAATTGAACAAGCAGCGCCTCCTGTTCCCGGCGGCTCTGCTCCAGGGCTTCGACCTGCTGTTTCATGGCCTTGCTCTGCCGATACAGGTCGACAAACACATTGACCTTGCTCTTGACCGCATGGATGTCCAGCGGCTTGTGCAGGAAGTCCACGGCCCCGCTTTCGTAGCCCTTGAACGCATAGTTCAGCTCACGGCCCGCCGCACTGACGAAGACAATCGGAATGTTCTTGGTTTTTTCGGTGCCGCGCATCAGCTCGGCCAGCTCGAAGCCGTTCATGCCCGGCATTTGCACATCGAGGATGGCCATGGCGAACTCGTGTTGCAGCAGAAGCGACAAGGCTTCGTCCGCGGACAAGGCTTTGTAGACCATGCGGTCTTCACGCTTGATCAGCGCTTCGAGCGCCAACAGGTTCTCCGGCAGATCGTCAACGATCAGCAGTTTGGCTTGGATATTACTTAGCATGCGATTCGTTCCAGCTCGACAAGCAAACGGCCGATGCCGCGTAGGGGGAGAATGTGATCCGGCTGGTGCACATCCAGTGCAGCCAATGGCATGGTCGCCACCTGGGCCTCGTCAGGGTCCTGCACAATGGTCAGGCCGCCCAGGTACTTGACCTTGGCCAGCCCATTCGCGCCATCGCGGTTGGCGCCCGTCAGCAATACCGCAGCCAGGTTTTCGCCATAGGCGTCAGCGGCGGACTCGAACAGGTAATCGATCGCGGGCCGCGAATGATGAACGCGGTCTTCCAGGCTCAGGGAAAAGCTGCGGTCCTGCTCGACCGACAAGTGATAACCGGGAGAAGCGAAATACAACGTGCCCGCTTCAATCGGCGTTTTGTCATCGGCTTCCAGCACGCGCATCGAGACCCGACGGTCGAACACTTCAGCCAGCTGGCTGCGACGTGCGTCAGGCAGGTGCAGCACCACGATGATCGGCAGCACGAAACCTTCGCGCAACGGGCTCAGCAGGTTCAGCAACGCTTCCACACCGCCCGCCGAGGCGCCGATCACGATGGCTTTAATTGTAGGCAGCTGCAGGGCATCGTTCATGATTTGCGGTAAATCCGTTCTTGTTTGACCAAGGGTTCGAACTGCCTGCCAAAGCCTGAAAACTCCGGTGTTTCCTTGCTGCCGAGGACCAGAAAGCCGCGGTGGCAAAGTGATTCGTGGAACAGTCCGAACGCGCGATCCTGAAGCTTTTTATTAAAATAGATCAACACGTTACGACATGAAATTAATTGAGTTTCCGAGAACACACTGTCGGTCGCCAGGCTGTGGTCGGCGAAGGTCACGTTCTCGCACAGCGATTTGTCGAAAATGGCATAGCCATAGGCCGCCGTGTAGTAATCGGCGAACGAGCGCTGGCCGCCGGCCTGCTGGTAATTGGCCGTGTACGCCCGGACATTCTCCATCGAGAAAATCCCCTGCTTGGCTTTATCCAGCGAGCGCGGATTGATGTCCGTGGCGTAGATGATGGTGCGATCGAGCAAACCCTCTTCGCGCAGCAGAATCGCCATTGAATAGACTTCTTCGCCCGTGCTGCAGCCGGCGATCCAGATCTTGATCGAGGGATACGTCTTAAGCAGCGGCACCACTTCCTGGCGAATGGCCAGGAAGTGCGACGGGTCACGGAACATTTCGCTGACCGGGATCGTCAGCAATTGCAGCAACTGCATGAACGCCGTCGGATCGTGCAGGACTTTTTCCTGCAGGGCCGAGATAGTGGCGCACTCGAACTGGCCTAACGCGTGTTGAACCCGGCGCTTGATCGAAGCACCGGAATAGTCGCGAAAGTCGTAGCTGTACTTGAGGAAAATCGCCTCGATCAGCAACCGCAGTTCGATTTCGCTATTTCGCTCTGAATGATTGCGTTCCACTAAATGCGTTCCATTTTCGGTAACCACACGCGAATCAGCGAGAACAGGCGATCCAGATCGATGGGCTTGGCCAGGTAGTCGTTGGAGCCGGCCTGCAAGCAGCGCTCCTGATCATCCTTCATGGCCTTGGCCGTCACCGCAATAATCGGCAGCTTGCGCCAGCGCGGGTCTTTGCGGATCTCGATGGTGGCTTCGAAACCATCCATCTCCGGCATCATCACGTCCATCAACACCAGATCGATGTCCTCGACTTCATTCAACTTTTCAATCGCCTCTCGACCGTTACGGCCGATGACCACGACTGCACCCTTTTGCTCCAGCGCACTGGTGAGGGCGAAGATGTTGCGCACATCGTCGTCCACCAGCAGCACCTTGCGACCCTCGAAGACCTTGTCACGACTGCGCGCGGTCTTGAGCATTCGCTGGCGTTCATGGGACAACTTCGATTCGACTTTGTGCAAAAAGAGTGTGACCTCATCCAGCAGGCGCTCCGGAGAGCGCGCGCCCTTGATGATGATCGAACGCGAGTACTTGCGCAGCTCGGCCTCTTCGTCCCGGGTCAGGTTACGTCCGGTGTAGACGATCACCGGCGGGAACGAGCAGATGTCTTCGGTGGACATGCGCTTGAGCAGGTCGTTGCCGAGCATGTCCGGCAGCTTCAGATCGATGATCATGCAGTCGAAGATGGTCGTGCGCAGCAGATCGAGGGCTTCCTGGGCGAGACCGACGGCGGTGATTTCGATGTCTTCATCACCGATCAAGCGAGCAATGCTGTCCCGTTGCAGATCGTCGTCTTCAACCAGCAGCACCCGTTTGACTTTCTGGGTCAGCTTGGCTTCGAGACGGGCAAACACATCCTTGAGCTCTTCGCGCGTCGTTGGCTTGACCGCATAACCGATAGCGCCCATGTGCATGGCCGCTTCAACCCTGTCCTCGACGGAGATCACGTGCACCGGGATGTGCCGGGTTTCCGCGTGTTCCTTGAGGCGCTGCAACACCGTCAGGCCGGAGTGATCCGGCAGGCGCATGTCCAGCAAAATGGCATCCGGAAGGTACTCTTTGGCCAGGTCATAGCCTTCGTCGGCTCCATGGGCGACCAGGCACTGGTAACCCAGCTCATGGGCCAGGTCGTAGAGAATGTGCGCAAAATTCGGCTCATCTTCCACCACCAGAATGCAGCGCGTGGTGAACGGTGCCTTGGTGCGATCATCGTTGAAACGCGGGATATCAACCGGGGCTATCAGGGGTACTAACGCAGCGGGAATGGCCTGCGGTGTGACGGCTACTGGTGAAGACCTCATCGGTTCAACCGGTACATCACCCGGCTCGACATACTGCTGAGGCAGTACCAAGGTGAACACACTGCCCTGCCCTGGTTCGCTGGTGACGCTGATCGACCCACCCAGCAATGCCGCCAGGTCGCGAGAAATCGACAAGCCCAGGCCAGTTCCGCCGTAACGGCGATTGGTGGTGCCATCGGCCTGGCGGAAGGCTTCGAAAATGCTTTCCTGCTGATCGGCGGCAATGCCAATCCCGGAGTCGCGCACGACAAAGGCGATGCCGTCGTTTGGCTGCGACGCCACCGTCAGGGTCACAGTGCCTTTCTCGGTGAACTTCACTGCGTTCGACAACAGGTTCTTGATCACCTGTTCCAGTCGCTGGCGGTCGGTGTAGATCATCATCGGCGACCCGGCCTGCAGCTCGATCTGGAAATCCAGATGCTTGTCCGCTGCCAATGGCTGGAACATCCCGCGCAAACCGTCCACGAGGCGAGCGACGCTGGTGTTCTCCGGCCGCACTTCAAGCTTGCCGGCCTCGACCTTGGAGATGTCGAGGATGTCGTTGATCAGGTTGAGCAAGTCATTGCCCGCCGAATAGATTGACTCGGCAAACTTGACCTGCTCGGCGCTGAGATTGTCCTGAGGGTTTTCCGCGAGCAACTTGGCCAGGATCAACGAGCTGTTCAGCGGCGTGCGCAGTTCGTGGGACATGTTGGCGAGGAACTCGGATTTGTACTTGCTCGAACGCTGCAACTCATCGGCGCGTTCTTCCAGCTGAGTCTGGGCGTGATTGAGCTCGGTGTTCTTCTGGTCCATGGCGTCGCGCTGATCCGACAGGATCTGTGCCTGCTCGGCGAGCTGTTCGTTGGTCTGCTCGAGCTCGACCTGCTGGGTTTCCAGGTGCGCCTGGGATTCCTTGAGAATTCGCGATTGCTCTTCAAGCTCTTCGTTTGCAGTCTTGAGCTCTTCCTGCTGGACCTGCAGCTCTTCGTTGAGCTGTTGAGTTTCGGCCAGCACTTCCTGCAATCGCTGGCGATAACGTGCGGCTTCTATGGAAGTGCCGATGTTGCCGGCAATCAATTCGAGCAGTTCGACATCGCGGTCGCTCAATGGGCGCAGGAAGCCCAATTCGATGACGCCGTTGACTCGTTCGTCATCACTGGTCGGCACCACTAGCACGCTGTGGGGCAAGCCTTCGCCGAGGCCGGAGCTGACTTTGAAATAGTCGCTCGGGACGCTGTCGAGGCGAATCAGGCGGGCCGTTTGCGCCACCTGACCGACAATGCCTTCATCGCTGTAAATATGTTGATCAAGCGCTTCCTGCTCCCGGGAAAAGCCGTAACTCGCGACGCGCTTCAGGCCCCCGTGTTCTTCGCGAACATAAATAGCCGCCACCGCCGTGCCCAGGTATTGCGCACAGAATTGCAGGATATTGCGTCCCAGCAGATTCAGGCTGAGCTGTCCGAGGACCTGCTCTGCCAGTTCGGTCTGGCCATTGCGCAACCAGGCTTGCTGCTCCAGGCGTTGGGCGCTGGCCTCTTGGGCGGCAAGATTGGCACCGTAGCTTTGCGACAGGTTGAGCAGATCCCGCCGGCCAATGTAGGCCAACAGTCCGCTGATCGCCGCGACGAACAGCAGGTAAAGGGTGATGCTCCAGATCGTGGTGCGGCTCACCTCGTTATTGCGCGCGGTGCGCAACTGCTGCTCCATGTCGATCACGTCTTCGAACTGCTTGCGGATTTCATCCGTCAGCCGCTTGCCACGCCCGGCCTTGACCGCACCGCGGTAGTCGCCACTGGTACGCTGCATGTCAATCATTGACTGTGCATAGTCAGCCCATTCGCCCTGCAACGCTTCGAGGCGATGAAGGCGATCGGTCTGAACCGGGTTGTCGGCGGTCAGCTCCAGCAGCGTATCGAGCGCGACTTTGAGTCTGGGGCGGGCGGTTTCGTAGGGTTCGAGGAATTTCTCGTCTCCACTGAGCAGATAGCCGCGCATGCCGGTTTCCAGATCGACGGTCAGCTTTACCGCTTCATTGGCGTTATTGATCACCCTGTCCGTGTGCTCGACCCATTGAATGGTCGACAGCAGATAAGTGATCAGCGAAATGAAGAACACAGCACTGACCAGGCCTACGCCCAGCGGCAGGCTGACGTTACGGCTCAGAAGTTTACGGAAACGTTGCTCATCAACCGAGGACGCAGAGGTCATGGGGCAGCCTTGTCGAACCAATGAAAACCACGGAGTTTGCCCCAAAACGGCTGCTTTGATCCAATTTTCTGACACGTTTTTGCGCAAAATCCTACATTCAGCTGCTACCGCGCAACGGACCGGTTATCCTTGCCGCGCTTGCGGGTCTATTCTTTTTCTGTCACCACGGGAACTTCTCGGGTCCCGTCGATTACTCAAGCAAGACTCCGGCGAATTTGATCGCCCGGCCACCGTACATTTATTCTTTGGGAACCCACTATGTCCTCCAACGCGTCCATCATTCTCGTAGTAGAAGACGATGACATCGTGCGCATGCTGATCGTCGATGTGCTGGAGGAACTGGAGTTCAAGGTGCTTGAGGCGGACGGCTGCGAGCAAGCGCTGGAATTTCTGAATGATGAAGATCAGCACATTGACTTGATGATGACCGATGTCGGTCTGCCAGTGATGGACGGTCGGGAATTGGCCACCCAGGCGCGAATGGTCCGCCCGACATTACCCATTCTGTTTGCCAGCGGTTATGCCGAGAGCATCGATGTGCCGGCCGGGATGTCGGTAATAGGCAAACCGTTTTCGATTGATCAATTGCGTGACAAGGTCACAAGCATCCTCGCAAGCGAATAAACCATCAATATCCAGCGCCGCGGTCCAGGACCGTTTTGCGCTATGGGTTAACATCACGCCTTATTTTCACTGCGCCCCCTGCCTGCTTCAAGGAATGCCTCATGAGTCAACCCCACGCAACCAAAGTCCTGGTCATTGGTTACGTCTGGCCCGAACCCCGCTCTTCGGCGGCCAGTGGCCATGTCATGCAAATCCTCGAGGCGTTTGTGCAACAAGGCTGGGACATCACGTTCAGCAGTCCCGCCGGCGCGGGCGAACATCCGGCAGACCTGACGGCACTGGGCATTCGCCAAGTGCCGATCGAGTTGAACAACAGCAGTTTTGACACCTTTGTCAGCGAACTGGCCCCGGACATCGTGCTGTTCGATCAATTCATGATGGAAGAACAGTTTGGCTGGCGCGTTGAGCAACAGTGCCCCGACGCCTTGCGCGTGCTCGAAACCTCGGACCTGCAGAGTCTGCGACACGCCCGGCACCAACGACTCAAGGACCGGTTGAAGGTCAGCGACGATAACCACGATTTCAACGAACTGTTCGCGCCCGCGTTGCGTGATGAGTTTGAGCACATGGCCGATACGGATCTGGCCAAACGGGAACTGGCAGCGATTTATCGTTGTGACTTGACGCTGATGATTTCCGAAGTGGAAATCGAGTTACTGGTTGAGCAGTTCAACGTGCCTCGCAACTTGCTGCACTGGTGCCCGTTGATGGTCGATTTGCCGACTCAGCCATTCCTACCCTTCGAAGAGCGGGCGAATTTCCTGAGTATCGGCAACTTCCGCCATGCACCGAACTGGGATGCTGTTCTCTGGCTTAAAACCGCGATCTGGCCGTTGATTCGTCAGCAATTGCCCACTGCCCAACTCCACATCTACGGCGCCTATACACCGCCCAAAGCGACGGCGTTACACAATGCCGCGCAAGGGTTTCATGTCATGAACTGGGCCGAAGATGCCTTGCAAGTCATGTCGGCGGCGCGGGTGTGCGTCGCGCCGCTACGATTCGGTGCGGGCATCAAAGGCAAATTGGTGGACGCCATGCTCTGCGGCACGCCCAATGTCACCACGCCCGTCGGTGCAGAAGGCATGCACGGCGAAGAACCCTGGCCAGGCGCGATAACCCGCACCGCACAGCAATTTGCAGACAGCGCAGTACAACTCTACAAGGACGAAAAAACCTGGCTTGACGCACAGGCCGCAGGCGTGGAACTGCTGTCGCGCCGCTACCTCAAGACCGATCATGGCCCGGTGCTGATCGCCCGCCTCCAGGCCTGTCAGCAGCAAATAAACACGATCAGAAGGGACAATTTCACCGGGAGCATGCTGCGCCACCATCACCACAAGAGCACGCAATACATGGCGCAGTGGATTGAAGCAAAAAACCGTCAGACCCTTCCTACGGGTGGCACGAACCACCCGTAACGAGGCATGATCAGCGTGCGAGAACAATAAAAGCGCCCTGACATGAGCCGAGCAGCCAGAGTTACCGACCCCTCCTACGAGCTGATGGACGACCACAACGGTCTGTCCATCATCTATCGCCAGCATGGCTTCCCCTGCCCTTTAGTGCGCTGGCATTTCCACAAGGAATACGAACTGCACCTGATCGTTGCCAGCTCCGGCAAGGTGTTCATCGGCGATTACATCGGCAATTTTTACCCGCAAACCCTGTTTCTTACTGGCCCCAACCTGCCCCATAACTGGATCAGCCAGGTCGCCGAAGACGAGGTGGTGCCCAAGCGCGACATGCTGGTGAATTTCACGGATGAATTGTTCGACAGTGGTCACCTGGTCTTCGCCGAGCTCAAGGCCCTGGCGCCACTGCTTGAGCGTGCGCAGTACGGTATCGAATTCCGCTGCCAGCGCACGATCCGCCAGGCGATGAGCCTGATGCAGCGTATCGCCGACACCCAAGGCGTGACCCGTCTCGGGCATTTTTTCATATTGCTGGAGTTGCTGGCCGCTTCGGACGATTACCAATTGCTGTCCGGCGCTACCACATCGCAACTGGCCGATGAGCATAACGTTGACCGCACCAACCGCGCGGTCGATTACATCTTTGCCCATTACGCACGGGAACTGCCCCTGGAAGAAGTCGCCGCGCACCTGGGGATGAAGCCGACGTATTTCAGCCGTGTGTTCAAGCAAGCCACCGGGCGCTGCTTCATCGAGTTCGTCAACCGCTTGCGCATCAGCAAGTCCTGCGAATTGCTGGCGGACGGCGACAAGCCGGTGACCGATGTCTGCTTTGAGTCGGGTTTCAACAATATCTCCAATTTCAATCGACGCTTTCAACAGCTCAAGGGCATGACGCCTTCGCATTATCGGCGGTTGGCGGTGCAGCGTTTGACTGAGCAAAACCAGCACTGACGCTTTCCCCTGTAGCCGCTGCCGAAGGCTGCGTTCACCTGCGCAGCAGGCGCCATCGTTTCCGTTTTTTAAACTCTGGATTCGCCGTATGACCCACATTCGGCGAGCGCTGCGCACTCGAACGCAGCCTTCGGCAGCTGCTACAGAAGTATCCGACGTGGCATCTTCGCACCCGCCTGTCAGTGCAAAATAGTATCGGTTTGAGTGCGATGAACAATTTGTCACGCGCTCGATTGAACGTTGTAATCAGTGCACATTCTTCCGGTCTCCGGCAGACACAAAAACAATAACTGTCCTTCTGTCCCCCCTCGGGTGCAGAAAAGGAGTGCACGATGCAACCTTCTGCAAAAGCTCTGCTTGCCCTCGCCTGCCTGACCTTCAGCAGCGTCAGCCTTGGCGCCCAGACCCTGACCATCGCCACCGTCAACAACAGCGACATGATCCGCATGCAAAAGCTCTCGAAAACCTTCGAAGCCGAGCATCCGGAGATCAAGCTCAATTGGGTGGTGCTTGAAGAAAACGTCCTGCGCCAACGCCTGACCACGGACATTGCGACCCAGGGCGGTCAGTTCGACGTTCTGACTATTGGCATGTACGAAGCCGCACTCTGGGGCGCCAAGGGCTGGTTGGAGCCGATGAAGGATTTGCCCGCCGCGTATGCGCTCGACGACGTGTTTCCTTCCGTGCGTGAAGGCCTCTCGGTCAAGGGTTCGTTGTATGCCCTGCCGTTTTACGCTGAAAGCTCCATCACTTATTACCGCACCGACCTGTTCAAGGATGCCGGCCTGACCATGCCCGAGCGTCCGACCTGGGAGCAGATCGGTGAGTTCGCCAGCAAACTCACCAACAAAGACAAAGAACAGTACGGCATCTGCCTGCGCGGCAAAGCCGGTTGGGGCGAGAACATGGCCCTGATCACCACCCTGGCCAACGCCTACGGTGCGCGCTGGTTCGACGAAAAGTGGCAGCCGGAATTCACCGGACCGGAGTGGAAAAACGCGCTGAATTTCTACGTCGACATCATGAAAAAATCCGGCCCGCCGGGCGCGTCGAGCAACGGTTTCAACGAAAACCTTGCGCTGTTCAACAGCGGCAAATGCGCGATCTGGGTCGATGCCAGCGTTGCCGGTTCGTTCGTCACCGACAAGACCCAGAGCAAAGTCAGCGACCACGTCGGCTTTACCTATGCCCCGCATCAGGTGACGGACAAAGGTTCGGCCTGGCTCTATTCCTGGGCGCTGGCGATTCCGGCCAGTTCCAAGGCGAAAGACGCGGCGAAAACCTTCAGCGCCTGGGCCACGTCCAGGGAATACGGTGAACTGGTCGCCAAAACCGACGGCATCGCCAACGTGCCACCAGGCACTCGGGCCTCGACCTACAGCGAGGCGTACATGAGCGCCGCGCCGTTCGCCAAGGTGACGCTGGAGTCGCTGAAAGCGGCGGACCCAAGCAAGCCGACGCTCAAGCCTGTGCCTTACATCGGTATTCAGTTGGTGACGATTCCCGAGTTCCAGGGCATCGGCACCCAGGTGGGCAAATCGTTCTCGGCAGCGCTCATCGGTCAGACCACGGTCGATCAGGCCCTGGCCGCCGCCCAGCAGACTACTGAACGAGAGATGAAGCGCGCCGGTTATCCCAAGTAATCCCGCACATTCCCCTTGGGATGGTGATTGTGGCGAGGGAGCTTGCTCCCGCTCGGCTGCGAAGCAGTCGCAAAAGTTATGGGGTCGCTTCGCAACCCAGCGGGAGCAAGCTCCCTCACCACAAAAGCCTGCTCCGACATTTGATCGTCATGCACCTGTTCTTAACTGGTTCTAATGCCATGAATATTTCAACTGCCAAAGCTCACATGGACATTCCCCAGCCGGTGCGTAAAAGCCGGCTGGCCAATCCCGGCTGGTTTCTGGTCAGCCCTTCCGTAGCCTTGTTGCTGCTCTGGATGATCGTGCCGCTGGGCATGACCGTCTATTTCTCGGTGATTCGCTACAACCTGCTCAATCCGGGCGAAAACGAGTTCGTGGGGCTGGAGAACTTCACCTATTTCCTGACCGACTCGGGGTTCATGCCCGGGGCCACCAATACTTTGCTGCTGGTGGGCAGTGTGCTGCTGATCAGCGTCGTACTCGGCGTACTGATCACTGCGTTGCTGGAGGCCAGTGAGTTTCTCGGTCGCGGCATCGTTCGGGTCATGCTGATCTCGCCATTCTTCATCATGCCCACCGTTGGCGCCCTGATCTGGAAGAACCTGATTTTCCATCCGGTCTCGGGGATTCTTGCCTACGTCTGGAAACTGTTCGGCGCGCAACCGGTGGACTGGCTGGCGCACTACCCGCTGCTGTCGATCATCATCATCGTGTCCTGGCAATGGCTGCCCTTTGCGATCCTGATCCTGATGACCGCCATGCAGTCCCTCGACCAGGAACAGAAAGAAGCCGCACGCCTGGACGGTGCCGGGCCGATCGCGATTTTCTGGCACCTGACGCTGCCGCACCTCGCTCGGCCGATTGCGGTGGTGGTGATGATCGAAACCATCTTCCTGCTCTCGGTGTTCGCCGAAATCTTCACCACCACCAACGGTGGACCCGGCTATGCCTCGACCAACCTCGCGTACCTGATCTACAACCAGGCGCTGGTGCAGTTCGACGTCGGCATGGCATCGGCGGGCGGATTGATCGCCGTGGTGATTGCCAACATCGCGGCGATCATCCTGGTGCGCATGATCGGCAAAAACCTGACAGACAAAGCCTGAGGCCTGCCATGACTCTTCAACAATCCCGTCGCCTGCAAAGCCTGCTGCTCGGCACCCTGGCCTGGGCCATCGCGATCCTGATTTTCTTCCCGATCTTCTGGATGGTGCTGACCAGTTTCAAAACCGAAATCGACGCCTTCGCCACACCGCCGCAGTTCATTTTCACGCCGACGCTGGAGAACTACCTGCACATCAATGAGCGCAGCGATTACTTCAGCTTTGCCTGGAACTCGGTGGTGATTTCCTTCAGCGCCACCGCCCTGTGCCTGTTGATCGCGGTGCCTGCGGCCTATTCCATGGCGTTCTACGAAACCCCACGCACCAAAGGCACGTTGCTGTGGATGCTCTCCACCAAAATGCTGCCACCGGTGGGCGTGCTGATGCCGATCTACCTGCTGGCCAAGAGCTTCGGGCTGCTGGATACGCGCATCGCGTTGATCATCATCTACACGCTGATCAATCTGCCGATCGTGGTCTGGATGATTTACACCTACTTCAAAGACATCCCCAAAGACATCCTCGAAGCTGCGCGTCTGGACGGGGCCACGCTGTGGCAGGAAATGGTCCGCGTGCTGCTGCCGATCGCCAAGGGTGGCCTGGCGTCCACGGTGCTGCTGTCGCTGATCCTGTGCTGGAACGAGGCGTTCTGGTCGTTGAACCTGACCTCGTCGAAAGCCGCGCCACTGACCGCGCTGATTGCCTCGTACTCGAGCCCCGAAGGTCTGTTTTGGGCCAAGTTGTCGGCAGTCTCGACGCTGGCCTGCGCGCCGATCCTGATTTTTGGCTGGATCAGCCAGAAACAACTGGTGCGCGGCCTGTCGTTTGGCGCTGTGAAATGAACATCCCGAACCCAATGCCATTCCCTGTAGGAGTGAGCCTGCTCGCGATGAGGCCGTGTCAGTCGACATCATTGTCGAATGACACTCCGCTATCGCGAGCAGGCTCACTCCTACAAAAAAGCTCGCCCGGCTCAAACGAATAACAATACTGCGGAGGCCCATCATCATGGCCAACCTGAAAATCAAGAATCTGCAAAAAGGCTTCGAAGGCTTTTCCATCATCAAGGGCATCGACCTGGAAGTGAACGACAAGGAATTCGTGGTGTTCGTCGGCCCGTCGGGTTGCGGCAAATCCACCCTGTTGCGCCTGATTGCGGGTCTGGAAGAAGTCAGCGGCGGCACCATCGAACTCGATGGCCGTGACATCACCGAAGTCAGCCCTGCCAAGCGCGACCTCGCGATGGTGTTCCAGACTTACGCCCTGTACCCGCACATGAGCGTGCGCAAAAACATGTCGTTTGCCCTGGACCTGGCCGGCGTATCCAAAGCCGAGGTAGAGAAGAAAGTCGGTGAAGCCGCCCGCATCCTCGAACTCGGGCCGATGCTGGAACGCAAGCCTAAACAATTGTCTGGCGGGCAGCGTCAACGCGTGGCCATCGGCCGGGCCATCGTGCGCAACCCGAAGATTTTTCTGTTCGACGAACCGCTGTCCAACCTCGACGCCGCACTGCGGGTGCAGATGCGTCTGGAGTTGTTGCGACTGCATAAAGACCTGCAAGCGACGATGATCTACGTCACCCACGACCAGGTCGAAGCCATGACCATGGCTGACAAAGTCGTTGTGCTCAATGGCGGCAAGATCGAGCAAGTGGGCTCGCCACTGGACCTCTATCACCAGCCCGCCAACCTGTTTGTCGCAGGCTTTCTCGGCACGCCGAAAATGGGCTTCCTGAAAGGCAAGATCACCCGCACCGACGGCCAGGGCTGCGAAGTGCTGCTGGACGCCGGCACGCGTATTACCTTGCCGCTGTCCGGCGCGAACCTGAGCGTTGGTGGCGCCGTGACCCTGGGCATTCGCCCAGAGCATCTGGAACTGGCGCAAACCGGTGATTGCACACTCAACGTCACCGCCGACGTCAGCGAACGCCTGGGCAGCGACACCTTCTGCCACGTCGTCACCTCCTCGGGTGAAGCACTGACGATGCGCGTTCGCGGCGACCTGGCCAGCCGTTATGGCGAGGCCCTGAGCCTGCACCTGGATGCTCAACACTGCCATTTGTTCGGTGCCGACGGCGTGGCGTTGACGCGCCCGTTGCGTGCAGCGGCCTGATCTTAGAGAGCCTGTGATGAAACTCAATAAACAGAATATGCATCGTCTCGCTCCTGAGGTGATCTTGCCTTCCTACACGCTCAGCGACACTCGCCAGGGTATCGCGCACATCGGCGTCGGTGGTTTTCACCGTGCGCACCAGGCGTATTACACCGACGCGCTGATGAACACCGGCGAAGGTCTGGACTGGGCGATTTGCGGGATTGGTCTGCGTGCCGAAGACCGTCGCGCCCGGGATGACCTCAAGGAGCAGGATTGCCTGTTCACACTGTTCGAACTGGGCGACACCGACGACACTGAAGTCCGGGTCATCGGCGCGATACGCGAC
This sequence comes from Pseudomonas sp. TNT3, assembly GCF_010095445.2. GTDB lineage: Bacteria > Pseudomonadota > Gammaproteobacteria > Pseudomonadales > Pseudomonadaceae > Aquipseudomonas. The sequence continues at coordinate 63,901 of NZ_WFGV02000023.1, read as the reverse complement.
ATGTTGTTGGCTGAAGATGGCGCCGAGGCACTGATCGCCAAACTCGCGAACCCGCAGATTCGTATTGTCTCGCTGACCATCACCGAAGGCGGTTACTGCATCGATGACAGTAACGGCGAGTTCATGGCCCATCTGCCGCAGATCCAGCATGATCTGGCGAACCCGGACAATCCGAAAACCGTGTTCGGCTTCCTCTGCGCCGCGCTGGCCCGACGGCGGGCCGCCGGCATCCCGGCGTTCACCTTGATGTCCTGCGATAACCTGCCGCACAACGGCGCCGTCACCCGTAAAGCCCTGCTGGCGTTCGCCGAATTGCGTGATGCTGATCTGCGCGACTGGATCGCTGACAACGTGAGCTTCCCCAATGCCATGGTCGACCGCATCACGCCGATGACCAGCACCGAACATCGCCTGCAACTGGCTGACAAACACGCGGTGGACGACGCCTGGCCGGTGGTCTGTGAACCCTTTGTGCAGTGGGTACTGGAAGACCGGTTCGTCAACGGACGCCCGGCCTGGGAGAAGGTCGGCGTGCAGTTCACTGACGACGTGACGCCTTATGAAGAGATGAAAATCAAACTGCTCAACGGCAGCCACCTGGCGCTGACGTATCTCGGGTTTCTGAAGGGCTACCGCTTCGTTCACGAAACCATGAACGATCCGCTGTTCGTGCGTTACATGCGTGCCTACATGGACCTGGAAGTGACGCCGCAACTCTCGCCCGTGCCGGGAATTGACTTGACCGATTACAAGAACACGCTGGTTGAGCGGTTCTCCAATCAGGCGATTGCCGATCAACTGGAGCGGGTGTGTTCGGATGGCTCGTCGAAGTTTCCCAAATTCACCGTGCCGACCATCAATCGGTTGATAGCCGATGGCCGGGACACACGGCGTGCAGCGTTGGTGGTGGCGGCCTGGGCGTTGTATCTGAAGGGTGTCGATGAGCATGGGGAGACGTTTTCAATACCCGATCCGCGGGCGGTGTTTTGCCAGGCGCTGGTGGCGGAGGATGCGCTGATCACGCAGCGCTTGTTGGCGGTCGAGGAGATTTTTGGCACGGCGATTCCAGACTCTCCCGAATTTGTGGCGGCGTTTGAGTGGTGCTGTAACAGTTTGCGCGAGGTGGGAGTGTCGCGGACGCTGGAGCGGATTTTGGATTGAGTGCGGCGGTGAACCGGCTGCCGCCATCGCTAGCAAGCTAGCTCCCACAGGGGCATTGCGAACGCCACAACCCAGTGTGGGAGCTAGCCTGCTGGCGATAGCTTTCTGACAGGCACCACTGACATCGAATGTGTATTCCTATCGACCCGAAGACCCAAGGATCTCCCATGGCAAACCAACACCTGTTCCTGGGCATCGACTGCGGCACCCAAGGCACCAAAGCCATCATCCTCGACGCTGTCAGTGGTCAGGTCATAGGCCAGGGAGCCGCTCCGCACACGCTGATCAGCGGCGCCAATGGCCGGCGTGAACAAGACACAAATGAATGGACCGAGGCCTTTTGCCTGGCGACTCGCCGTGCGCTGCTCGCGGCCAATGTCGACGGTCAGGACATCCTCGGCATCGGTGTTTCCGGGCAGCAACACGGCCTGGTCCTGCTCGACGATCAAGGTCAGGTGCTGCGTCCGGCCAAGTTGTGGTGTGACACCGAATCCACCCCGCAGAATGAACGCCTGCTGGCTCATCTGGGCGGTGAAGAAGGCTCCCTGGAACGTCTCGGCATCGTCATCGCACCCGGCTACACCGTTTCCAAACTGCTCTGGACCAAGGAACAGCACCCAGAGATATTCGCCCGAATCGCACGCATCCTGTTGCCCCATGACTACCTTAATTACTGGCTCACTGGCCGCAGTTGCAGCGAATACGGCGACGCATCCGGCACCGGCTACTTCAACGTGCGCACCCGTCAGTGGGATTTGCAGCTGCTGCGCGACATTGATCCCACCGGACGTTTGCAAGCCGCACTGCCGGAGTTGATAGACGCTCATGAAGCGGTCGGTACCGTCCTTGGGAGCATCGCAGAGCGCTTGGGCATCAATCCGAACGCAACAGTCTCCAGCGGTGGCGGTGACAACATGATGGGTGCCATTGGCACCGGCAACATCAAGCCCGGCGCCATCACCATGAGCCTGGGGTCTTCGGGGACGGTTTACGCTTACGCCGATCAGCCGAAAGTCAGCAAGGATGCGTCGGTGGCGACGTTCTGCTCCTCGACCGGCGGGTGGTTGCCGCTGATTTGCACCATGAACCTGACCAACGCCACTGGGGTGATTCGTGAGCTGTTCGACCTGACTATCGAGCAGTTCAACGAACAAATTGCACAAGCTCCGATCGGCGCCGATGGCATTTGCATGCTGCCGTTTCTCAACGGCGAACGGGTGCCCGCCCTGCCCCACGCCACCGGTAGCCTGCTGGGGCTGACCATGACCAACCTGACCCAGGCCAATCTGTGTCGCGCCGTTGTCGAAGGCACCACCTTTGGTTTGCGTTACGGGCTGGACCTGTTACGCCACAATGGCTTAAAAAGCCTGCGCATCTGCCTGATCGGCGGCGGCTCGAAAAGCCCGGTGTGGCGGCAGATCGTCGCCGACATCATGAACACGCCGGTGATCTGCACCGAGCAAAGCGAAGCCGCGGCGCTTGGCGCAGCGATTCAGGCAGCATGGTGCGCGTCCTGGGTAAATGGACACGAGGACAGCCTGGCGGATCTTTGCGAGCGCTGTGTAAAGCTCGACCTGGCCAGCGAAACCCTGCCGATTGCCGCCAATGTGGCAGCGTTCGAGCAGGCTTATGAGCGCTATCAACGGCATGTCGCAACACTTTAAAGAGCGAACAATTATGTATCTTGTGTGTGGTGAAGCGCTGTTCGATTTCTTCAGCGAAGACGATGCCAGCGGTCTGGCTTCCAGGGTTAATTTCAAGGCCATCGCTGGCGGCTCGCCGTTCAACGTGGCGGTAGGCTTGCGCCGTTTAGGCGTGGAAGCCGCGCTGTTTGCTGGGTTGTCCACCGACTATCTGGGCAGGCGCCTGCAGCAAGTACTGCGAGACGAAGGGGTGCGCCCGGAATTTTTGGTGGATTTCGCCGCACCGACCACCTTGGCGATGGTGGCAGTGGGTGCAAACGGCTCGCCTCACTACAGCTTTCGGGGTGAAGGCTGTGCGGATCGACAATTGAAACTGGAACACTTGCCGCCCTTGGGATCTGAGGTGAGGGGCTTGCACGTTGGCTCGTTCTCGCTGGTGGTGCAGCCGATTGCCGACACGCTGCTGGCGCTGGTGCAGCGTGAAAGTGGCAAACGTCTGATCAGCCTGGACCCGAATGTGCGGCTGAATCCTGAGCCCGACATTGAGCTGTGGCGTTCTCGCATCGCGACGTTGGTCGAGCTTGCCGACCTGATCAAGGTCAGCGACGAAGACCTGAGCCTGTTGTACCCCGAACAAGACCCGCAACGGGTGATCGAGGGCTGGCTGGAATATCGCTGCCAGCTGCTGTTCCTGACGCGCGGAGGCGAAGGCGCGACGGTGTTCAGTCGGCAGCACGGTTCATGGTCGGTGGCGGCGCGCCCGGTGGACATTGCTGACACGGTGGGCGCAGGCGACACCTTTCAGGCCGCGTTGATTGCGTGGCTGACCGAGCAGCAGATGGATTCGGTGGAGGGGGTGCAGCGGCTGGCGCGTGAGCAGATTGAGGCGATGCTGAAATTTGCAGTGCAAGCAGCAGCGTTGACCTGCAGCAAGACGGGGCCGGATCTGCCGTATCGGCATCAACTGGATCTTTGATGAAGCCATGGCCTCATCGCGAGCAAGCTCGCTCCCACATTCGGTGTGTGTCGGCCAAAAGCTCGATATAACCTCAAACCCTTGTAGGAGTGAGCCTGCTCGCGATAGCGGATTATCAGGCGGTAGCAATGTTGAATTTCTATCCCTTTCTACCAGCCGACAGGCGGCGCTCAAGCAGGTTAACCATCCCTTAACACTGCGGTCCAAAACTTTACTGGACCGCACGCCCTCAGACTTCTCTGACGCCCAGTGCGGCAGGCCCGACGATCGTCTCGTCGAGTTGACAGCCTTCTGCATTGGAGAAAGTTCATGAACGTGCGCACTGTACTGCTCGCTTCTTCCCTCACCTTTACGGCATTTACCGGAATCGCAAACGCCAGCGACTCCGCGCAGACGCAAGCCGTGCCCTATCACTATGGAATGCCATTGCACGTGTCCAAGGTGGTCGCCTTGACCGAACCTTCGACACTGGACTGCAAAGTGGTGACGGCGGAAATGAAATACATCGACAACACGGGCAAACCCGCAGAAATCACCTATCGCAAATTATCCGATGCGTGCAGCTATCAGAATTGAAGCAATGTCTGGCCTGGTTGCCAGGCCAGACATTGAGGTGTGGGATTCTACGGCGAGCAACTACAGGGCTTTTCGATCGGGATGGAGTGTCTGAAGATGCGTTCGATGGTCAATGTCCGAACGCAACCCCGCGATCAGGTCATTGATCTCCCGGCTCCCATTGAGCTGCTTGGCGTCTATTCCGGTTTTACACAGATCAAGCTGATCCGTCGCACCGTCGGAATAAACTTTTATGGTCATCGAAAGATCGGGTGTCAGCGTGCATTGGCAGCGTCTCGGCAGAAAGCTGCTTTCAATAATGTTACGAAGTTCCAAGGCAGACAAAAACATGGCGACCCTCTCCTTAATTTTGAGATAGCCAATCAAACTCGACACCGACTCAATAAACTGCACGGTCGGCTTAGGAGCAGATACAGCATAATTCATGCCTTGAAGTTCGCCGTGCAGCTCATCGGCAAATCAATGCGTTAGCGACCCGACTGAAAAAAGCCTCATGCAATTTGCAAGAAACCCAGTTTGGGCACATGCAAAACGCAACCCTCTCATAACAGGTTTGCTATAAACGGCGACGAAAGCAAGAATGCGGGGAATACATCCAGTATCCGCTCACCCCACTCACAAGCAAGGAGGCATCATGGGTTCTGTGACCTTTAACACGACCGTCGGGCTAATAATTGCCGGGCTGTCCACCGTTGTACACGCTGCCAAACTCGAAGAAGTCGCGCCGTTCCCGAAACCTGAACAGGGTTTCACCCGGCAGGTCATTCATCTCCCGTCCCAACCTCAGGAAGAGAACTTCCAGGTTGAAATCCTCGCCGGCAAGACGCTGACGGTGGACTGCAATCGTCAGCGCCTGGGCGGCATTCTTGAGGAGAAGAATCTCGAAGGATGGGGTTATCCGTTTTACCGACTCGAAAAAGTCATCGGCCCGATGAGCACGATGATGGCCTGTCCGGATGGCAAGTCGAAACAAGACTTTGTACCGGTCGTAGGCGACGGATTCCTCCTGCGGTACAACAGCAAGCTGCCTATCGTGCTCTACGTGCCTGAAGACGTCGACGTCCGCTATCGGGTCTGGTCTGCATCGAGCAAAATCGAAAAAGCCGTTCAAGAGTAAAGGCCGCTTCAGGCCGGCGCGCCGTTCAACGCGGCGCGTTCGGCCACATGCCGCAAACTGTCGAAATTGATGTTGGCGCCGGAGTCGATGGCGATCAGCGTCTGTCCCGCTGCTCGTGTCTGCGCCACGTACTTCTTGATCCCGGCCACCGCCAGCGCACCGGAAGGTTCGGTGATCGAGCGGGTATCGTCGTAGATGTTCTTGATCGCGGCGCAGAGTTCATCGTTGCTGACGGTGATGACTTCATCGACACAAAACCGGCAAACCTCGAATCCATAAGCGCCGATCTGCGCCACGGCCACGCCATCGGCAAAGGTGCCGACGCTCGGTAGCACCACACGCGTGCCCGCGCTTAATGCCGCGGCCAAACACGCAGAATGTTCGGATTCGACACCGATGATGCGCACTTCGGGTCGCAGGTATTTCACATACGCCGCGATCCCGGCGATCAACCCTCCACCGCCTACCGGGACGAAGATGGCGTCCAGCGGCCCCTGATGCTGGCGAAGGATTTCCATGGCAACCGTGCCCTGCCCGGCAATCACGTCCGGGTCGTCGAAGGGTGAAACGAAGGTGCGCCCGGTTTCCTCTGCCAATTGCAACGCGTGGGCCAGGGCAAATGGAAAACTTTGCCCGTGCAACACCACTTCCGCCGCTCGACTGCGCACGCCAAGCACCTTCAACTCCGGAGTCTTGCAGGGCATCACGATGGTTGCGGCGATCCCCAGCTCAAGCGCCGCCAGTGCAACGCCCTGAGCATGATTGCCGGCAGAGGCGGTGATCACTCCCCGGGCCTTTTGCTCATCGCTTAACTGCACCAGCTTGTTATAGGCACCGCGAATCTTGAAGGAGAAGGTCGGTTGAAGGTCCTCCCGCTTGAGCAGGACCTGATTGCCCAGCGCTGCGGATAAAGCCGGGGCGACTTGCAAGGGTGTTCGCACAGCCAGCTCGTAGACGGGCGCGGCGAGGATCTTCTTTACGTAGTGCTCAAGCAGGGTTTGCTGGCAGGGAGTGCTGTTCATTGTTATCTCCTGTGGTACACAGGCCGGCGTAGGAGCGGCAGTTCCTACACCGACCGTGTTGATTCAAAACCCAGGAGACAGAAAGTAAAAACCCGCCTCTAGGGCGGGTTGGGTGCTGCAGTCGTGAGCTAGCCCGCCAAATAAGGAATGGCGGTAATAATGCTTGGCTGGCAACGCAATACGGTAAAAGTCATGTACGGAAATTAGCTGCCCGCTAATGGCAAGTCAATGGCCAATTCAATCTCCGTTAAACGCAAAACCTAGTAGCAGCTGGCGAAGCCTGTGGCGAGGGGATTTATCCCCGTTCGATTGCGAAGCAGTCGTATAGTTTTGGGGCCGCTGCGCGACCCAGCGGGGATAAATCCCCTCGCCACACCTCAGCCGGACGCCTGCTGCTACAAAGTTCGTTATGCAGGGTTACTTCAATCCAACCTTATACAGCGCTCCATCGCTTTCATCGGTCAGTACGTACAGATAACCGTCGGGCCCCTGCCGCACATCACGAATGCGTTTGTTAAGCTCCCCCATCAACCGTTCTTCGTGAACGACCCGGTCGCCATCGAATTGCAGGCGGATCAGCTCCTGAGTCACCAGCGCTCCGATAAACACGTTGTGCTGCCAGACCTTGAAACGGTCGGCGTCGTAGAACGCCATACCGCTGAGACCCGGGGATTTCTCCCAGACATGGTGTGGCGCCACGGTGCCTTCAGTGGCCTTGCCCTTGGATTCCGGAATCGGCTGGCCTGAATAGTTGATACCGTGGGTTGCCATCGGCCAGCCGTAATTCTTGCCGCGCTCGATGATGTTGATCTCGTCACCGCCCCGTGGCCCATGCTCGTTCTCCCACAGGACGCCCGTCCAGGGATTGAGCGCAGCGCCTTGCGGATTGCGCTGGCCATAGGACCAGATTTCCGGGCGAACGCCAGATTGCCCGACAAAGGGGTTGTCGTCCGGCACCTTGCCATCCGGGTAGATTCGCACCACTTTGCCTTGCAGTTTATCGAGGTCCTGGGCCGTTGCCCGGTCGTTGTTCTCACCCAGGGTGATGAACAAATAACCGTCACGGTCGAACACCAGTCGCGAACCAAAGTGGTTGCCCACCGACAGCTTTGGCTCCTGGCGGAAGATCACTTTGAAGTTCTTCAGGGTAGTCAGGTCCTCGGAGAGTTGACCGCGACCAACCGCCGTCCCGGCCTTGTCACCCTCACCCCCGCCTTCTGCATACGACAGGTAGACCGTGCGGTCTTGCTTGAAGTCAGGTGACAGCACCACATCCAGCAAGCCGCCCTGCCCCTTGGCCCAGACTTTCGGAACGCCATTAATAGGGGACGAAAGTTTGCCATCGGCGGCGACGACCCGCAGGTTGCCGGGTCGCTCGGTCACCAGCATGCCTTGCCGATCCGGAAGAAAAGCCAGTGCCCAGGGATGATCCAGCCCTTGAGTGATGGTCGTGACTTCGAGTGTGCCTTGCTCGCTCTTCAGTTCCTGGGTCGGCGCCGCCATGACAGGCGATGCGGTGGTGAGTATCGCGCTGGCGCAAAATGTCGCCAGGAGGGTTTTTCGCAACATGCACAATTCCTTATGTCGTAAAAAAACTGGCAATACCTCAGCCCGGCCGTTCAGCGATTGCTGGTATCGGCATCCCGATGCGGTGGATTGGGTATGAATTTGGGTGGGCTGCCGGGCACGGTTCTATTCGGATAACCATTACCGATACCACCGTTATCCAGTGTCGGAGGACGCGGCACGGGCACGGTGTTGGGCCCGCGAATGACCGGTGCGGCAGGCTGTGTGCCTTGCATGCTATTGGGGTTGGCCCGGCGAATCGGGCTGTTGTAAGGATTGCTGGACGTACCCGTAGGGCTTTGGGCCAACAGCAGCGGTGACGAGGACAATGCGACGTCGGCCTGGGCGCCATTGCCCAGCACGCCGCTCAACAACAGCAACGTGGCGCCAAACGCAATCGTGTTCATTGAGGTGAACCTCTCGACGTGTTCGTAGATAGGGTCTTCGATGTCACGCTACGCCCGGGGTTCTGTTTTGTTAACTAAAACCTCTTTCAGAACATGTAACACGAGTTGACGGTGTGATTGATCCGTAGGCCGGCCGGGCTTCAACGCGCTGAAACTTTTGCTCAGCGTCACGGGTCACCTGAACATCACTCATGAGTAGACGACCATGGCACGGGCAATCTGGAAAGGCGCAATCAGTTTCGGTCTGGTGCATATCCCTGTAGCGCTGGTCTCGGCGACGTCTTCCCAGGGGGTGGATTTCGACTGGCTCGACAGTCGCAGCATGGATCCCGTGGGCTACAAACGCATTAATAAGGTCACGGGCAAGGAAGTGACCAAGGAGCACATTGTCAAAGGCGTGCAATACGAAAAGGGCCGTTATGTGGTCTTGAGCGAAGAAGAAATCAAGTCCGCGCATCCGTTGTCCACGCAGACCATCGACATTTTTTCCTTTGTCGACAGCGACCAGATTCCACTGCAGAACATCGACACGCCCTACTACCTGGCGCCCGATAAACGCGGTGGCAAGGTCTACGCATTGCTGCGCGAGACCCTCAGCAAAACCAACAAAGTGGCGCTCGCTCACGTGGTCCTGCACACGCGTCAGCATCTGGCGGCGCTGATGCCGCTTGAATCAGCGATGGTGTTGGTGATGTTGCGCTGGCCGGAAGAAGTACGCAGCCTCGACACCCTTGAATTGGGAAGCGAGGTCACTGAGCCGAAACTGGCCAAGGGTGAACTCGACATGGCCAAGCGCCTGGTCCAGGACATGAGCGGAGACTGGTCGCCCGAGGATTATCGCGACAGCTTCGAGGACAAGATCATGTCGTTGGTCGAGAAGAAAGCCAATGAAGGCAAGATCGAGGATGTGGAAACAGCGACGGGCGAGGAAGAGCGCAAGACAGCGGATGTGATCGATTTGACCGAGTTGCTTAAACGGAGCCTGGGTGGGAAAGCGGCGGCCAAGCCTGCGGCGAAATCAAAACCTGCCGCGAAGACCGCTACGGCGAAAAAAGCCACGAAGCGTTCCAGTGGCTGATTAATTCAAGCATCGCTATCAGGTTGTGGGTGATTTCACTGACGCCATCGCGAGCAAGCTCGGCTCCCACAGGTGACGGGTGTCTACTGTTAAAACCCGGTCAGCTGTGGGAGCCGAGCTTTAATAGTAGAGAACAGTGAACTGTGGGAGCCGAGCTTGCTCGCGATGAGGCCAAGGGCCGCAACACATCAGTCAGATCAAGACAAACACCGCCAACAACCCACCCAGTACCGCCCACTTCTCCAGGTAATACAGCTTGCGGTTACGCTTCTTCAGCGCCTTGCCTCGAAGTCGAATTTTGTAGATCCGGGCAAACAACCGGTTGATCCCGCCTGTTCTGTCGCCCGCATCATTCGGCGCGCCCGCAGCCGACATCACGTTACGGCTGAACCAGCCATTGAACGCAGCGGCCCAGCGATACTTCATTGGCCGCTCGACATCGCAGAACAAAATAATGCGGTTCTGCTGGGTGGTGTTTTCGGCGTAATGAATGAACGTCTCGTCAAACATCACCGCTTCGCCATCGCGCCAGTGGTAGTTCTCACCGTCGACATTGATGTAGCAACCCGCATCATTGGGTGTTTCCAGTCCCAGGTGATAACGATACGACCCGGCGTAGGGATCGCGATGGCGAACCAGTTTCGCGCCCGGTGGCAACTCCGCGAACATTGCAGCCTTGATCGAACCGATGCTCTGTACCAGTTCGGTCGTGCGGGGACACAGTTTCATCGCTGAAGGATGACTGTCGCCATACCATTTGAGGTAGAAGCGTTTCCAGCCAGTCTTGAAGAACGAGTTGAAACCCACATCGTCGTATTGTTGGGAGCGCTTGATCTCCCCAGCCTTGATCAGGTTGCGCCCTTCTTCGCGAATCTCTTCCCAATGCGCCTGCAAAGGACTCAGATCAGGGAAATCGGCCGGATTGAGGTAAGGTTTGTTGGGGATTTTCGAACACAGATAAAGGAAGCAATTGACCGGCGCCAGAAACGTTGAATGATCGCTCAGCTGGCGCCCCAACTTGTGACGCACCCGCCCGCGCAGATGCACGTAGGCAATCGATAGCACGTAGATGGCAGCAATAATGAGTTTCACGGAATCGTCACACGCCAGAAGTGAACAAACGTAGTCCATGCCTGTCGGCATAGGCTGACAGGGCATTTTAGCCACGCCTTGTAACCAGTTGTTAGCATTGAGATGTGAAAATATGTCCGCTGATACCGCCAAAATACCCGTGCGGCCTCAACGCCCTATCGTTTAAAGAGCCAGACCAGTACAATCGCCGCCAAACATTACGCGCGCCCCTTGGTTGATGACGGGAATGAACCCCGCCTCAGCGCACTTAGACTCGGGCCAAGCGCTCCATATGCTGCTGTCCACTTATTGCCAGATGGACCTTCCGCTTCTGACCGGGATGCATGTCCCGTGGTTTGAATAACGGAAACGGGTACTGAATCGGTACTGCCGCAACCCTAGCTACTCTGAATGCTTCGCAGGAAAAACCTTTGATCTCTACAGCTAACATCACGATGCAGTTCGGCGCCAAGCCGCTATTCGAAAACGTTTCGGTCAAATTCGGCGCGGGCAACCGTTACGGCCTGATCGGCGCCAACGGTTGCGGCAAGTCGACCTTCATGAAAATCCTCGGTGGCGATCTCGAGCCATCCGGTGGCCAGGTCATGCTCGAGCCGAACGTGCGTCTGGGTAAATTGCGCCAGGACCAGTTCGCCTACGAAGAATTCACCGTGATCGACACCGTGATCATGGGTCACGAAGAGCTGTGGAAGGTGAAGGCCGAGCGCGACCGCATCTACTCGCTGCCGGAAATGACCGAAGAAGACGGCATGGCCGTAGCTGAGCTTGAAACCGAGTTCGCCGAAATGGACGGCTACACCGCCGAATCCCGTGCCGGTGAACTGCTGCTGGGCCTGGGTATCGGCATCGAGCAGCACTTCGGCCCGATGAGCGAAGTGTCTCCTGGCTGGAAACTGCGCGTATTGCTGGCTCAGGCACTGTTCTCCGATCCTGAAGTGCTGTTGCTCGACGAACCGACCAACCACCTGGACATCAACACCATCCGCTGGCTGGAAAACATCCTGACCCAGCGCTCCAGCCTGATGATCATCATCTCCCACGACCGTCACTTCCTGAACAGCGTGTGCACCCACATGGCTGACCTGGATTACGGCGAGCTGCGTCTGTTCCCGGGCAACTACGACGAGTACATGACCGTGGCGACTCAGTCCCGCGAGCAATTGCTGTCGGACAACGCCAAGAAGAAAGCACAGATTTCGGAACTGCAATCGTTCGTCAGCCGTTTCTCGGCCAACGCCTCGAAAGCCAAGCAAGCGACCTCCCGCGCCAAGGCGATCGACAAGATCCAGTTGGCCGAGGTCAAGCCTTCGAGCCGTGTGAGCCCGTTCATCCGTTTCGAACAAACCAAGAAGCTGCACCGTCAGGCGGTCATCGTCGAGCGCATGGCCAAAGGCTTCGACGGCAAGCCGCTGTTCAAGGATTTCAGCTTCCAGGTTGAAGCGGGCGAGCGCGTGGCGATCATCGGCCCGAACGGTATCGGTAAAACCACCCTGCTGCGCACCCTGGTCAACGAACTGACCCCGGATGCCGGCACCGTGAAGTGGACCGACGCCGCGGAACTGGGCTACTACGCCCAGGACCACGCACACGACTTCGAAGACGACTGCAACCTGTTCGACTGGATGGGCCAATGGACCCAGGGCGGCGAGCAAATCGTTCGTGGCACCCTCGGTCGCATGCTGTTCTCCAACGACGAGATCCTCAAGTCGGTCAAAGTGATCTCCGGTGGTGAACAAGGTCGCATGCTGTTCGGCAAGCTGATCCTGCAAAAGCCGAACGTGCTGATCATGGATGAACCGACCAACCACTTGGACATGGAATCCATCGAGGCACTGAACCTGGCGCTGGAGAACTACCCGGGCACGCTGATCTTCGTCAGCCACGACCGTGAGTTCGTATCGTCCCTGGCCACCCGCATCATCGAGTTGAGCCCGAGCGGCGTGATCGACTTCAGCGGGACGTATGACGACTACCTGCGTAGCCAGGGTGTTGTGTTTTAAGCGACTGCCAGCCTAAAAAGCCCTGTCCATGTGACGGGGCTTTTTATTGCCTGAAGATCAAAAGATCGCAGCCTTCGGCAGCTCCTGCAGGGTACGCATCTCAGGGTAGGAGCTGCCGAAGGCTGCGATCTTTTGATTTTCGTTAGCCTGCTTTCTTTTATTTTCCGCCCGCGCCATGATGCAGTTCTCCCACCGCCGCCCGCGAACGAGACCTCATGTCTGTGCAGCAACTGCCACCACAAAGCTCCATGGCGATCACCCTGCAGATCGTCTCTATCGTTTTCTATACCTTTATTGCATTCCTCTGCATCGGCCTACCGATCGCGGTGTTGCCCGGTTATGTCCACGATCAACTGGGGTTCAGCGCCATCGTGGCGGGGTTGACCATCGGTTGCCAATACCTCGCCACCCTCCTCAGCCGGCCCATGGCCGGGCGCATGTCGGACACCGTCGGCACCAAACGGGCGATCGTCTACGGCTTGTCGGGGATTGTGTTGAGCGGCGCGCTGACCCTGCTGTCAACGCTGCTGCAAAGCATGCCGCTCCTGAGCCTGCTGATCCTGATCGTCGGTCGTTTGTTGCTGGGTATCGCTCAAGGCTTGATCGGCGTCGGCACCATCAGCTGGTGCATGGGACAGGTCGGCGCGGAACACACCGCGCGTTCGATTTCCTGGAACGGAATCGCGTCCTATGGCGCCATCGCCATTGGCGCACCGCTGGGCGTGGTGATGGTCAGCGAGCTGGGGTTCGCCAGCCTGGGGATCGCCTTGTCGTTAATGGCCGCGGGCGCACTGTTGCTGATTCGCAACAAACCTTCTGTGCCAGTCATTCGTGGCGAGCGTCTGCCGTTTTGGGCAGTCTTCGGGCGAATTGCGCCGTACGGTGCGAGCCTGAGCCTGGCGTCCATCGGATACGGCACGCTGACGACCTTTATTGCCCTGTATTACGTTAACCGAGGCTGGGCCGGTGCGGCGTATTGCCTGACCGTGTTTGGTGTCTGTTTCATTCTGGCGCGGATACTGTTTATTTCGAGCATCAACCGTTTTGGTGGGTTCACCTCGGCGATTGCCTGCATGTGCATCGAAACGGCGGGTCTGACGCTGCTGTGGCTGGCCCCCTCAACCGGTTATGCCCTGTTAGGCGCCGGTTTGACCGGGTTCGGCCTGTCGCTGGTGTACCCGGCGCTGGGCGTGGAGGCGATCAAGCAGGTGCCGAACACCAGTCGCGGTGCGGGGCTGAGTGCGTATGCGGTGTTTTTTGATCTGGCACTGGCGATTGCCGGGCCGCTGATGGGGGCGGTGGCGTTGAATCTGGGCTATTCGTGGATTTTCTTTACCGCCGCATTGCTGTCGGTGACCGGTCTGGGCTTGACGCTCCTGTTGAAACGCCGCGCGATGGCCTGATTGACACTCATACTGAAACGCTGCGCATTAATTTGCTTGACCCAAAACCTACAGTTTCTTCGGTACAAAGTCATGCGGGCCGTGGTCGCTTATTGATCGGCAGTTTGCATACCGGCACGGGTCGATTTGCCCAGCGCATGGGAGAAGAACCGCCCCGCCTCGGAAATCATGTTGCGGTGAATGTCCTCACGATCCACGCCATCAGCATCGGTACACAGTGCCGGCATGGCCTTGATCTGTTCTTCATTGCAGGGCGCCATGAACACGAAGTGCCCTGCCCCTGCCAGCAACTTGAAGTCCGGCGCAATGGGCAGTTTGCGCGCCAGCGCTGCGGCATTTTTGTCGAAGGCCACCAGTTTGTCGCCGTCACCGCTGTAAAGCAGCACCGGCACGTGCACATCGGCCAGGGTATGGCGACCGAACTTGAGGCTCAGTGGCGCCATCAGCAGCAAGGCATGCACACGGGGATCGGCTACCGGTTGCAAATCGTCACGATCAACAATCAGTTCGCCCTTGGTGTTGCAGGCATCGCGATCCTCCGGACGTTCCTGGCAATAACGGCGCAGGCGATCCAGATCAGGGGTTGCACCGGAGAGGATCAACGCTGTCTCGCCGCCCGCCGAATAGCCAATTACACCCACCTGATCGGCATTGACGAACGGCGCCAGCATGGGATCGCCGAGGGTTGCGGTGATCGCTTCGGATATCTGGATCGGCCGGCCATAAAGGTTACTCAACGTGCCCAGGCGGCTGTGATCTTTGGAGTTGTCACCGGGATGGATCACTGCCACCACCACAAAACCCTTGCGCGCCAATGAAGTCATGAGGTCATGCAAGGCCAGCGGAGTGCCCGTATTACCGTGGGAAAGCATCAGCATCGGGAAACGGCCAATGGCGACCCGCGTATCTTCGCCTGCTTCGACGCTGTAGCCCTCAAGCTTGCTGGTGTGCTCCTTGTCGCTGGAGGGATAGAACGCAATGGCCCGCATGGGTTGCAGGTCCAGCGGATCGAGAAAACTCATCTCGTGGAAGCCGACGCTCCAGTGGGGATGAGGCGCAGGCGCGGCGTGCACTGAATTCAGGCTGCTGAACAGGCAGATCAGTAATGTTGCACAAAGACGCACCATGGAACGCCACCTGTTACTTGATCAAAGACGATACTGCTTAAGTGCATAAGCCGGGCCATGTCCGATAATTACCCGACATAGCCAGAAACAAAAAACTCCGCACCTGGAGCTTGCGCTACCAGAATACAGAGTTTTCAGGGTGTTGCCTCAAGCTGTTTTGGCGTCTTTACGCAAGCCTTACGCGGCCGCGAACAACTGCTCGCTGATGTGCGCGTGTGCATCGTTCATCGCTTTGGTGCGCATTTCGTCACCATAGGCCAGGCCTTCGGCACGGACGAACTCGATATCGGTGATGCCGAGGAAGCCGAACAGCAGCTTCAAGTATTCTTCGTGAGCCACACCGCTCGCTTGACCGGCGTGTAAACCACCGGCTGTCGAGACGATGACCAGTTTCTTGCCGCCACAAAGACCTTCAGGACCGGCTTCGGTGTAGCGAAAGGTCTGGCCGGCAACTGCGATGCGGTCGATCCAGGCCTTCAGTTGGGTCGGAATCGTGAAGTTGTACATCGGTGCAGCAACCACCACAGCGTCGGCGGCGAGGAATTCAGCCAGCGTCTGCGCGCTCAGGTCAGCTTCGTGCTGTTGTGCGGCGTTGCGCAGTTCGGCAGTCGTACCGGCGGCAACCAGCGTGGTGGAAGAAAAATGGCTGATGGCATCAGCGGCCAGGTCACGGTAGGTCACCACGGCGCTGGAATCGGCTACTTGCCAGGCCTTCACGACTTCGCTGCTCAACTGACGGGAAGCCGAGTTGTCACCCAGAATGCTCGAATCGATATGCAAAAGTTTCATAAGAAGATCTCCAAGGTGAGGATCGCCAAGGGCGACCTGATGGAGAGAATCCTACCGATGAAACCAATAGCCGAGTAGTCGTCGATAATGCGATTATTCGTCTCACTGATAGAACAATCGGATATCGCCATGCAAGACCTCAACGATCTCTACTATTTTGCCAAAGTGGTCGAAGCCGGTGGCTTCGCCGCTGCGGGACGTTTGCTGGGGATTCCCAAGTCGCGGTTATCACGACGCATTGCCGAACTGGAAGAACGCCTGGGCGCGCGATTGCTGCAACGCACCACCCGCCAGCTCAATCTGACCGCCGTGGGTGAACGCTACTTGCGCCACTGTCAGGCGATGTTGCTGGAGGCCGAAATGGCCGACGAAGCCGTGGCCAGTATGTCCAGTGAACCTCGCGGACGCCTGCGAGTGTCTTGCCCGGTCGGCCTGGCGCACGAAATCCTTCCGGGGGTGATCAGTAGCTTCCTTGAGCGATTTCCACAGGTGCAGCTCGAAGTCATGCTGCTGAACCGCCGCGTCGACCTGGTGACCGAAGGCATCGACGTGGCGTTGCGCGTGCGCGAACTGGGCGATGAAGACCCGCAGCTGGTCACCCGCCGTCTGCGCCAGGCGCAAACGGTGCTGGTGGCCAGCCCTGAGTTCCTGATGGGACGTGAGATCAGCCACCCTGACGATCTTAAAAGCCTGCCAGTCCTGGGCGCCATCGAAGCCGACCGAATGATGCATATTCGACTGCTTGACGAGCATGGTAAAAGCCACGAACTCACCCTGGAACCGCGCCTGGGCATCG
Organism: Pseudomonas sp. TNT3; assembly: GCF_010095445.2. GTDB lineage: Bacteria > Pseudomonadota > Gammaproteobacteria > Pseudomonadales > Pseudomonadaceae > Aquipseudomonas. The sequence continues at coordinate 47,148 of NZ_WFGV02000023.1, read as the reverse complement.
ATGATTTCATCGTGCGCAAGGTTTGCACCCTCGCCGGCCAGGGTTTTACCCTGCTACCGATGATGTTTTGCGAACAGGAACTCAAAGAGGGCTCGCTGGTTCGACTGTTGCCGGGCTGGTCGCTGCCTGGCGGCTGGCTACAGGCGGTCTACCCTCATCGACGCGGCGTAATGCCGGCCGTTCGCGCCTGGATGGACCATTTGATCGAATCATTCGACGCGTGTGGGGACCGACTGATATGAAAGCTCGACGGATGAGCGAAGAGGATGTCGCACGATTTTGCCTCGCCCTGCCCGGTGCGCGGGAGGATTACAAATGGGGTGGCGTGCGGGTGTTTTCGATTGCGGGAAACAAGATGTTTGCCCTGCAGGGCTTGAGAGGAGACTCGCTGGCCTTCAAGGTCGATAAAGATCTGTTTCTGGGGCACTGCGATCGACCGGGCATACACCCGGCACCTTATCTGGCGCGGGCCCAATGGATCATCATGGAGACGCCCTACCCGCTGGGCGCCGATGAGCTGCAAGGCTTGCTGCAACGTTCCCACCAACTGGTGGTGAGCAAGTTGCCCAAACGCACCCAGATCGGCCTGCTGCTTTAGTGCACGCGCTTACGCTTAGAAGAGCGCAAACACATGAGCGCCGAGGAACAACTGGTCAATCCAGAACACCTGATGCAGCAACACGATGGCCCAGAACAGGACCTGATAGGAAATCTTGCGGGTTTTGTGGCGAAACACTTGCTGCGCCACCAAAGCGCCCGGCCAACCGCCTGCCAGCTCTACCGCGTGCAGGACGTTCTCGGGCGTGCGCCAACGGGCGGTTCGCGCCTTGCGCTTGTCGCTCCAATAAAGGAAGAACGCCAGCACGCTGACGATCCCGTAAGCCGACAGGGGAATCAGCGAGATCCCCTGCAACCACATCGACAGCGAGCCCACCAACGGCAGCGCGCACACGATCGCAAACACCAGCCATTTCAGCCGCAGGTTCTGGATCTTGCCCCCAGAGTTACCTTCCGGGCGGTTGCGTGCGCTGCTGTCATTCATGGCTTGGCTGCGCTCCAGTCAACCCAGCCGAATTGCCAGGTGGCGAGGATCAGCAGACCGAATGCGATGCGATACCAGGCGAACACCGCATAGCTGTGGCTGGCGATGAACTTGAGCAAGCCACGCACGGCAATCATCGCGAAGATGAACGCAGTGACGAAGCCGACGGCAAACACCGGGAAATCCGCAGGCACGAACAGGTGCCGGTATTTGTACCCCGAGTAAACGGCCGCACCGACCATGGTCGGCATCGCCAGGAAGAACGAGAACTCCGTCGCAGTCTTGCGGGAAAGCCCGAACAGCAAGCCACCGATAATGGTCGAGCCGGAGCGCGAAGTACCCGGAATCATCGCCAGGCACTGGGCAAAACCGACTTTCAAGGCGTCTTTCCAGGTGATCTCGTCGACCGTCTCGGCGTGCACTTCATGCTCGCGACGCTCGGCCCACAACATGATGACCCCGCCGATAACCAGTGCCGTCGCCACGGTGATCGGGTTGAACAGATATTCTTTGATCATGTCAGCGAAGATCACGCCCAATACCACCGCCGGCATGAACGCAATCAACAGGTTGGCGGTAAACCGTCGAGCGCTGGGCTGGGTCGGCAGCCCGATGACCACGTCGAGGATCTTGCGGCGAAACTCCCACACCACCGCCAGGATTGCCCCGAGCTGAATAATGATGTTGAAGGCCATGGCGCGCTCACCACCGAAGTTGAGCAAGTCGGCCACAATAATCTGGTGGCCGGTACTGGAAATGGGCAGAAACTCCGTCAGCCCTTCTACAACGCCAAGTATCAATGCCTGAAAGGCGGTCCAAAGATCCATCAATCCCCCAAGAAGCGATGCACGCGGGCATGCCCCGTTAATATTTTTTCAGAACGTTTTTGCAATCAGCCTGGCTGTTGACCCCGCGCAAAAGTCTCCAGACGAAACCGTGAGAATCTCGTGAAAATTCAAGCTGGATTCAGGTTTTTCCGCGCGGGGCCGAAATCCTATCAGACAAGTCCCTTTTACGCTGCCGAGTATTGGGCTTGAGCCGCTACAGAAGACTCATCAAGCGTGACGGGATGCTGGCGATCCTTCATGACAAGAACAAAACCGGAGTGACAGCGTTATGAACAGCTTGCGCAATATGTCGATCAGCCGCCGTCTTTGGCTGATCCTGATCGTGGCCGTCATGATGTTGATGACGTTAGGCGTGTTGATGCTCAAGCAGATTCACGAAGACCTGTACCAAGCCAAAGCGCAGAAGACCCAGCACGTGGTGCAGACTGCCAGCGGGATCCTGAGCTATTACCATGAGCTGGAAACCGCCGGAACGCTGACCCGCGACGCGGCGCAGAAACAGGCGCTGACGGCTGTTCGGGGCCTGCGTTACGACCAGAACGATTACTTCTGGATCAACGACCTGACCCCGGTCATGGTCATGCACCCGGCCAATCCGAAACTCGACGGACAGAACCTGGCCGCCATCCGCGATCCGGACGGTTTTGCATTGTTTAATGAAATGGTCGCCGTGGCTAAATCCAAGGGCGCCGGCAGCATCAACTATCGCTGGCCTAAACCGGGTGCCAGCGAGCCAGTGGAAAAGACCTCCTACGTCAAGTTGTTCGAACCCTGGGGCTGGGTGATCGGTTCAGGCATCTATATCGATGACATGCAGGACGAGTTCTACGTACAAGTCTGGAAGGCCTTGGCGTTGGGAGTGTTGATTGCATTGATCATGGCGGCGCTGGTGATGCTGATTGCACGCAGCATCGTTCGACCGTTGCAGGAAACCGTCAACGCCATGGCCAATATCGCCAGCGGCGAGAGCGACCTGACCCGCAGCCTCGACACGCATGGCCAGGATGAGGTCACGCAACTGGCGCGGCATTTCAACGCGTTTACCGCCAAACTGCGCCTGGTGATCAGCCAGTTGCAGGTCTCTGCAAGCGCCTTGGGCGACTCCTCCAGTGAACTGGGGAACGACGCCGCCCAGGCGCAACAACGCAGTCAACAGCAATCCCAGCAGATGGAACTGGTGGCCACCGCCATCAATGAAGTGACGTATGGGGTTCAGGACGTTGCCAAGAACGCCGAACACGCCGCGAGCGAAATGCGCGATGCCGAGTCCCAGGCACAGCAAGGCCAGATCAACATTGATAGCAGCCTGCAGCAGATCGACAAGCTGTCGGGCACCATCGATCAGGCGGTGGAAGTGATACGCACCCTGGCGGCCGAAAGCACGCAGATCGGTTCGGTGCTGGAGGTGATCCGGTCGATTGCCGAGCAGACCAACCTGCTGGCCCTCAACGCGGCCATTGAGGCAGCGCGAGCGGGCGAGCAAGGTCGCGGATTTGCAGTGGTCGCCGATGAGGTGCGGCTGCTGGCTCAGCGCACGCAAAAATCCACGGCCGAGATTCAGTCGATGATCGAGCGCCTGCAAAATCATTCGGAAGCGGCGGTCAAAGTGATCGGCGACAGCAGCCGCGCTTCGCAACTGACCATCGAACAGGCGGGTCTTGCTGGAGCCAGTCTGAGTGCGATTGGTCAGGCGTTACGCAACCTGAACGGGCTCAATGCCTCAATTGCCAGCGCCACCTTGCAGCAGGCGCACGTGGTGGAAGACATCAATCAGAACGTGACCCAGGCGGCCGGCTTGTCCCACAGCACCGCACTCGCGGCCGAACAGTCGAGCGTGGCGAGTGTTCGGTTGAAGGCGTTGAGTGTCGAACTGAACAGCTTGTTGAAGCAGTTTCGGGTGTAGGGCCTGACTGCGGACCCTTGTGGCGAGCGAGCTTGCTCGCGCTGGGGTGCGTAGCGCCCCCCAATTCTCGAAAGAAAAAGAGTTTTTGGCCAGCGCTTCGCACTGGAGCGGGAGCAAGCTCCCTCGCCACAGGTTTGTATGCCTGCTACGAAAACACGCAGCTCACAGAAGCTCACTCACCACAAACTAGGTACAATCCGCTCCCCTCGCCAACTCCCAAGGAATCGCCATGTCCGGGCTAGAACTGTTTGCCGCCGCCCTCGGTGTCATCGCCGTTTGGTTGACGGTCAAACAGAATCCCTGGTGCTGGCCGATCGGCCTGGTGATGGTGTTGCTGTACAGCTGGGTATTTTTCGAAGTGAAGCTCTACTCCGACATGCTGCTGCAGATTATTTACGCGGCGCTGCAACTCTATGGCTGGTGGCAATGGACTCGCGGGGGTGAGGCGCGGCAGGGACGGCGGGTCAGCCAGCTTGAGGCTTCCACCATTGCCTTGAGTCTGGCGCTGGGCGCTGTTGGCAGCCTGGCATTGGGAGCCGCCATGGCGCACTGGACCGATGCCGCACAACCCTGGCTGGATGCCGCATTGACTGGTTTCAGTCTGGTGGCCCAATGGTGGATGGCACAGAAACGCGTGCAATGCTGGCCACTGTGGCTCGTGCTGGACGTGATTTTCGTCGGGCTGTTCATCTACAAAGGCATGTACCTGACTGCCGGGCTCTACGGTCTTTTCGCTGTGATCGCCATTCAAGGCTGGCGCGAATGGCGCGCCGACCTGGCATTGCGAGCATGAAGGTTCTGGTCCTGACCGGGCCTGAATCGAGCGGAAAAAGCTGGCTGTCTAGCGAGATCCAGGCGCGCTTTGGCGGGCTGTTGGTCGGTGAATACGTGCGGCATTTCATCGACCGTGAAGCCCGCGATACCTGCTACGACGACATCACACCCATCGCACAAGGCCAACTGACCTGGGAAGATGAGGCGCGCGCCAGGCGCCCTTCCCTGTTGATTCTGGACACCCATCTACTGAGCAACATCCTTTGGAGCCGAACCTTGTTTGGCGATTGCCCGGCCTGGATCGAGCAAGCCTTGCTGGCCCGGCGCTACGACCTGCATTTGCTGTTAAGCCCTGAAATCGTCGACTGGCACGACGACGGACAGCGATGCCAACCGCAGCTGGACGAACGCCGTGCGTTTTTCCAGGCGAGCCTCCAATGGCTTGACCTGAACCGTCAGCCTTGCCAAATACTTCAAGGTGACTGGCAACAGCGCAAGGATGCGGCGTTTGAGTCAGTAACCCGCCTGCTGGATATCTGAAAGGGGCTGTCTGCCCCTGTCAAAAGTGTCCATTCCTGAAACACTTCCTTCGGCGCAAACCCTCGCGCTAAAGCGTCTTGGGGACACCAAGGCGAAAGTGTTACGTGACTGATACACCTTCTCATCAGCGCCTGTAGCAAGCATTCCCGCCAACATGGACGGCGTTTTCGCGTGCCTCTGTCTCACCGATATTACAAATTATTTCTGCTAACCCCGAAGAAAAACCCCAACCCTCTGTTTTTAATAGAAAAACAAAAAGCGGCACACCTTCTGCTCTCTTCCCCGCAACGCTGATAAGGGCAGTGTTTCACTTACAGAAGGAATTGCCGCCGTGGGGATATTTGATAAACGCGCGTTTGGTCTGTTGTTGATCGGATGCGCACTCGGCTCAAGTGTCTGCCTTCCAGTGCAGGCGGATAACGGCATCATTACCATCAAGCGTGATGTCCAGACCCGTAATGCGGTCACCCCGCCTCTTATTCCCGATCCGAATCCAACAACCGTCAACGCCAACCCGTCGCAGCAGATCCTCAAACAAACTAACGAGTTGAGTGACGGCGACTTCGCCAACGTTGCCAGTGGCGCCAGCATTTCCCGCATGGTCACGCAGAACACCAATAACCTGGGCGCGAACATTTCCACGCAGAACCAGCTGTCGAACCAACCCGCCGGACGTTCGGGCAACTCGGGAGGTGGTATCGCCAACATGGTCAACTCAAGCATGGCGCAAGGCTTGGGTACGCTGAAAATCATAACGGGAGACCGTTAGGATGAATCGCACACTGCTCGTTCTCGCTATGTTTTGCAGTGCATCAACCTTTGCCCAATCTCCGGTGATCAACAAAGCCGACATCGACGACTCGGGTTCTCGATATCAAGGCAACCTCACCGTCAACCAGGCGGCCGGCGATCAGCAGCAACAAGCCAACGCCCGGGCCATCGCTATCGGTCACGGTGCTAGCGCCACCACCCAGATTCGCCAAGCCCTGGGCACCCCAAGCAGCCCCTTGATGGATGCGACGTCCAGCATCGGGGGCAACTCTTTCAGTAACGGCAACGGCGCGCTGGGCGTTAACCAGAGCGCCGGGGCCGGCACGCAACAAGCAAACGCATTGCGCATCAGCGTCAGTGCTCAGCCGCAAACGATCGACGACAGCGTCCTTCTTCAACAGAACGTAGCGTTGATCAACAACTCCGATCCAACTGTCTCTGCAACAGGCTATCGCCAGGTCTCTACGAGTGACCAGGCCTTCACCGGTAGTCGCGGGGTTATTCAGTTGAATCAGAGTGCCGGGGTGGGAAATCGCATGGGAAACACCCTGAGCATACGGGTCGCGGATTGACCCAAAAAGGGTAAAAAAACAACACTTAACCTTAATATAAGTACGGAGAATCACCATGAAACCTTCGATGGCACTAAAGCCTCTGGTTTTCGCAATTGCTGCGGTCATGGCTGTTGCTGTACACGCTGGGCAAAACGACAATAATGGCCATAACAATGGTCACAACAACGGCCATAACAATGGCCATCACCACGGTGGTGGCGGCGGCCCACAAACTCCACCACCACCAACAATGATCCCTGTGTATGCAACGGCCAATGCTTGGGATAACCAAAGCAGCACCGATAACCGCATCCGCAACGAAGGGACCATCAACAACGCTGAAATGAACAGCTCGGCGACAGGCACCAGCGGCAACGTCGGCGTCAACGTGGCGGCAGGTAATGGCAACCAACAAGACAACGCGGCGGCCATCGCCAACGCTGCGTCGGACTCCAGCCTCGATAACAGTTTCGTGTTCGGCACTGCCGCCGCAACATCGACTGTTACTCAAACCAGCAACAACAACGTCGTCAACAACTTCGGTAGCCAATCCTCTGCTGTGATGAGCGCATCGGGTAACGGCGGCAGCGGCAACATGGGTGTCAACATTGCCGGCGGCGACCTGAACCAACAGAAAAACACCATGGCCATTGCTAATGCCAATGCTCCACTGGGCAATGCAACCGCTACCGCCACTGCCGACCAGCAAGGTCCTGGCCTGACAGTGAACAACAACGCGGATCGGACATACCGTCTGGATACCATCACCGTCACCAATTCGGCGAGTGGTAGTTCTTCTGCCGGCTATGCATCCAACGCCAGCGGCAGCAAAAGCTCGTCTTCGAGCTTCGACCTGGCCGGTTCCAAGGCTTTCGCAGCCAGCGGATCCAGCAGCGCAAATGCCAGTGGCTCTCACAACAGTAACTCGAACGGTTCTTCAAGCGCTTCTCTGAGCGCTACCTTGAGCGCCACCCTGGACGCAGCTGCAGAAGCGGCCAGAAGCGCTACCTGGACTGAAGGCCGCCGCGAACGTAGCCACAGCTCTGAATCCAGCGCATCGCTGAATGCATCGCTCGACGCAACGCTTGACGCTTCTGTCAACACGTCGCACTCGAACTCGAACAGTTCCTCGTTCGAAAAATCGTACGACAAGTCCTACGACAAAGCGGCTGCTTCTGCGTACGAAAAATCGGGCAGCAAAGCCGCCCAATCCGAGTACGAAAAAGCAAAAAGCTACAGCGAAAGCAGTTCATTTGATTTGAGCAATACTTACTCGTATCAAGTGCTGACTCCAACTGGCTGGGCTAACCCTGTGACCAACACCGCAACCCTGAGTGGTTCGGTTAACGGCGGCAGCGGCAACCTGGGCGTCAACGTAGCTGCTGGTGTGGGCAACCAACAAAGCAACTCGCTGGCCATCTCCAACCAGTCGTTCTAATTGTTGTCTGTGGAGGCCCCCTTCTGGGGGCCTTTTTCAACACAACCAGAAGGCGTCCTACCATGCGCATTATCGCCTTGGCATTTCTGCTTTGCGTAGCCGGCGTGATCGAGGCTGCACAAATGCCGCTTGCCGTTCTGCCTGGAGGCGCAGTGATCTACAAGCCAATCCAGAGTGTGCGCGAGCGCAAATTCGAGGATCTGGTGCAACAGAAAACCGACTTCAGTTGCGGCGCAGCTGCGCTAGCTACCATCTTGCGTCAAGCCTATTGGCTGGACGTCGATGAAGAACAGATCATTACAGGCATGCTGGCACAGTCCGATCAGAATCTTGTTCGGGTCCAGGGTTTTTCCATGCTTGATATGAAGCGTTACGTAGAAAGTATTGGCATGCGGGCCCGTGGCTACCGTGTAGCGCCGGAAACGCTGACCGACATCAAGATTCCGGTTGTGGTCCTCCTGGATATACGCGGCTACAAACACTTCGTGGTCATGCAACGTGTCCATGATGGCTGGGTATACATCGGCGACCCGGTACTCGGACACAAACGTTTCAAAGTCGATGACTTTGTCAAAGGCTGGAACGGCATCATCTTTGCCGTTATCGGTCAGGGCTATGACAAGTCCAATGCGCTACTGGATCCCCCCGTACCGCTCACTGCCAAGAACCGCATTGACACCTTCAGCCCGGTGCGAGACGCAGACCTGATGGATTTCGGGTTTATAAAAAGCGACTTCTTCTAATAACAAGGGAGCATGAAGCTCCGGGAGCATCCAATGAATACGTCAATCTGGCTGGCCGTCGTCTGCCTGGCTGCCAGCCTGCCAACCCAGGCACAAACGTTCAAACCGATTGAATTGAAGGATCAGGAACTGGCGAACCTGCGAGGCCGCTATGTCATGCCGGGACGGATTGTCAGTTTCGGCATCACCATGTCCAGTACTTGGGAAAATGCAAAAGGCGAAGTCATCGGGGCAATGTCCTCCATGCAAGTAAAAGCATCGACCATCAAGCCACAATTTTATGTGTCGATGATCGACGAAAAAAGCACCAACTCAAACTCTTCGCAAGTTGCCAGCACTGCCAGTACGGGCAGTAGCGCAAGCACAACGCCAGGTACCGGTACCGTCACCGGCGGCGCTGGCCTGAATACCACCGAAGGTGTGACTCAAGTAGTGCGTGCAGCCGGCGACAACAATATTGCCTACAACAATGTCGATCTGAATGTCACCAAGGGGAACGAGGCGCCGACGGTGCAACCGCAGGGGCAAGTATTGGACTCGGGCACTACGTTAACCGGCAACAATGGCGCGGGCTCAATGAGCGTTTCCTCAACCGGTACCGGTGTGCAAATGAACATTGTGGCCAACAACAATCAGGGCAGTACCGTTCAACGCCTGGCTCAGGGCGGACTGTTGCAGAACACAACGTTGCTCGGCAGTAGTAATCAGGTACGCAACCTGACGTCCCTCAATGTAGTACTGCGTGACAACGTGGCTACAGGCAGGTCTTTGACCGGCAATCTGGACCAGCTCAAAGGTCTTCGCACTGCCGGATTCTGATCTACGCTCAGTCTCATCAGAAGTAGTCAGAAGGGACGGCTAACCCATGCACCGATCGTTGACGTTCAACGCAATTGTTTGTTTGAGTAGCCTGGCTCCAGCCTCACTGCTGTATGCAGCGCCGGACCCCCAGGTCGAAATCCTAAAACAAGAACTCATGGAGTTGAAACAGCGTTACGAAGCACAACAGAACGCGTTGATGGTACTTGAGCAACGGGTTCGCCAAGTCGAAGAAACACCTGCGAGCCCGGCGCCCAAACGTCTGACCAAATCCCCCGCCGATCCGGCCAGGGGGGGTGGTCAGTCGGTGGCGGCCGGCGCGCCGGGAACCACGGGCAGTTCATATGGCCAGTCGCTCAAAGATGACTCGGAGCCAGCGCCCAGCGTTTCCAACCTGTATGACGAAGCCAGCGGCTTCTTTGGTGGCGGCAAGTTCAGCGTCGAGACCGGCCTGACCTACACCCACTACGATACCCGTGCACTAACGCTCAATGGCTTCCTGGCACTGGACTCGATTTTCCTCGGCAATATCAACCTCGACCGCATCAAAGCGGATAACTGGACGCTGGACCTGACCGCCCGTTACAACGTGGCGCAACGTTGGCAGTTCGACATTAACGTCCCCGTGGTTTATCGCGAATCGACTTACTCCTCGGGAGGCGCAGGTGGCGCCGGACCGGTCACGTCGGACGCAACCGTCACCCGCGACCCCACCATTGGCGATGTCAACGTTGGCGTGGCTTACAAGTTCCTGGATGAGTCGGCCAGCCTGCCCGACGCGGTCGCGACGCTGCGCATCAAAGCGCCAACCGGCAAAGACCCTTACGGCATTAAGCTGATCAGTGATCCGACCAACGACAACCTCGCGGTACCTGAAGACTTGCCTACCGGTAACGGCGTCTGGGCGATCACTCCCGGTATCTCGCTGGTCAAGACCTTTGACCCGGCCGTGCTGTTCGGCAGCCTGGCGTACACCTACAACATGCAGGACTCTTTCAGCGACATCAGCCCGCAGGTCGGCTCCAAGGTCAAAGGCGATGTGAAACTGGGCGATTCCTGGCAAATCGGCGCCGGTATTGCATTCGCCTTGAACGAGAAGATGAGTATGTCGTTCTCATTCACCGATCAGTTCGCCCGCAAGAGCAAGATCAAACCGGACGGTGGCGATTGGCAGTCAATCAGCAACAGCGATTACAACTCAGCCAACTTCAACATCGGCATGACTCTGGCCGCTACCGATAAACTGACGATCGTGCCCAACCTGGCGATTGGCCTGACCGAGGACTCTCCGGACTTTTCCTTCAGCCTGAAATTCCCTTACTACTTCTGATCTGCAGTGACAGAAAAGCCCCGTGCCATGGAGATGGCAACGGGGCTTTTTTTGGGTTTGGATCAAGAGGAAAGATCAAAAGATTGCGGCGGGCCCACGGAGCAGGACCGGAACGAGGGTATGCCGAGCCTGGGCGAGGTACCGTACGAAAGGGGCAAGAGCGTTTGGTTACTTGGGGCCGGGCGGCGTTCCGTTTTTCCAAGTGACTCGCCCTAAGGGCGAAACCAATAGAAGCCGTTACCGCAGGAACGGACATGTACACCAGCAAGAATCTCACCGCCGATCAGGCCGCCATCGCGAGCAGGCTCACTCCTACAGTTTGATCCGGGTGTATCTGGGAGATATGAGTCGGCTGTGAGGCCGTCATCGCGAGCAAGCTCGGCTCCCACAGGTGAATGCGTGTGCTTCGAAAGTCAGGTCGGCTGGCAGGCCGCCTCGCTTTGGCTTTTGATCTGCTTTTGATCTTCTTGCCCCATGGGAAGGCCGAACGCAGGTTCTGCGCAGTGGGCAACCCGGCAAGGATGCCGGGTTAGCCGCGCACGGCCATGGATGGCCGATCGCGGCGGGCCCACGGAGCAGGACCGGAGTGAGGGTATGCCGAGCCCCGGCGAGGCACCGTACGAAAGGGGCAAGAGCGTTTGGTTACTTTGCGCCGGGCGGCGTTCCGCTCTTCAAAGTGACTCGCTGTAAGAGCGAAACCAATAGCTGCCGTGACCCCAGGAATGGATATGTACACCTGCAAGAATTTCACCGCCGATCAGGCCGCCATCGCGAGCAGGCTCACTCCTACAGTTTGATCCGGGTGTATCTGGGAGATATGAGTCGGCTGTGAGGCCGTCATCGCGAGCGTGCTCTTATAGAACGAACGTTAAACCATTGATTTTAACAATGCAGCGAGCACCCGGTTTTTTGCGCGACAGCGCGGCGTCGATGACGTGGCGACCACTCCTACAGCGAATCACATTTAAATGTGGCCGCCGTGTAGGAGCTGTCGAGTGAAACGAGGCTGCGATCTTTATGCTGTGATTAACGAATCTGGTGCTTGTGCAATAAACGGTAGAACGTAGGCCTGGATATCCCCAGAACTTTGGCGGCGATGCTCAAATTATCGCTATGGCGATTGAGCACATCACACAACGCCTGGCGTTCGGCGCGGGTTTTGTAGTCTTCCAGCGTGCCCATGGGTACAACCTGGGCATGCTGGCTGATCAGCCCCAGGTCTCGCGCCTCGATCTGCCGGCCTTCGGCCAATACCAGGCCGCGGCGGACACGGTTGGCCAGCTCGCGAACGTTGCCGGGCCAGTCGTGCTTGCCCATGGCGATCAATGCGTCGTCGCTGAAGCTGCGAGGACGACGGCCGGTTTCATGGCTGTAGAAGTGGGAGAAATGGTTGGCCAGCATCGACAGGTCGCCGTGGCGCTCACGCAGGGGCGCAGTGACGACTTGCAGCACGTTCAGGCGGTAATACAAATCTTCGCGAAAACGTTTCTTTTCGATCGCGGCTTCGAGGTCGACGTGAGTCGCCGCCAGTACCCGCACATCGACTGGAATCTGTTGGCTGCCGCCGACATGCTCGATATGTTTTTCCTGCAGGAAGCGCAACAGGTTGGCTTGCAGCTCAAGCGGCAGATCACCGATTTCATCAAGAAACAAAGTGCCACCGTTGGCCGCTTCGATACGCCCGATCTTGCGTTGATGGGCACCGGTGAACGCGCCCTTCTCATGGCCGAACAATTCTGACTGGATCAAATGTTCAGGAATCGCGCCGCAATTGATCGCGACAAAAGGTTTGCTGTGCCGTTGGGATTGTCGGTGCAGCGTCCGGGCAACCAATTCCTTACCCGTCCCGCTCTCGCCACGAATCAATACCGGGGATTCCGTAGGCGCCAACTTGCTCAATAATTTGCGAAGTTCCCGGATAGGTTTGCTGTCGCCCAACAACTCATGTTCAGGCTGATCAATGTGCACCGTTCCCTGTCCACGAAGCCGCGCCATACCGAATGCGCGTCCCAGGGTCACCTGGACCCGTGACACATCAAACGGCAACGTATGAAAGTCGAAAAACCACTCACAGACGAAGTCCCCTACATTCTGTAAACGCAGGACCTCTTGATTGAGCACGGCGATCCACTCGGCACCACTGCGACTGATCAACTCTTTAACAGCCTCGGGATGATCGAGGTGAAAAGGTTGCAAACGCAGCAGTCCGACATCACAGGTTTTGTCGCCGGCATTCTCCAGCGTGCAGCTGTCGACCTCCCAGCCCAGAGATCGCAAACCCGGCAATAGACGATGGCAATCGTCGCAGGGATCTACTACTAACAAACGTCGTGAGGCAGGCGTTTCGATCATGACTGTTCCTTGACGCCAAATTTGTTGAATTATTAGGAAAAACAGTCATTTGGCGGACCTGGCTGTAACATTAGCAATAATTTGACGGGGCCTTGTACCGTTTGACTATAGGGTTATCGCTTATTCAGTTATAAGTAACGACTCTGTTAGTTACCTAACGAGTTCAACCTTTTATTAAGCTTTCAATAACGGTCGACTATCGGACTTTTTAAAAGAAAATCGAAATTTCTGCGTGTTGTGTGTGACCCGTACCCCGGTTGAGGACATCAGTACAAGTAACCAGCCGCACGGGACGCCCAACCGTCGGCCTATCACTTGATTGGGCATAAGAGAGAGAATCCCATGACCGCCCCGCTCCGTATCAACGAAGCTCTTTTGATTGCCGACCGCGCATTCCAGCCTTTTCAATGCGTCGCCTGGGCCCTGCAAGACGGTAACGGCGAACTCAGCCTGACCGTCATCGACCGCACCAATTCCAGTATAGGTCGCAAGCAGATCCCCAGCAGCGCCTACACCGACCCGGCGCAACTTGAACGCGTGCTCAAACAAGCGCGTGAAGAGTTGAGCCAGGAAGGTTACACGCTGCAGTCCTGGTCAATGCCGCACTAAACATTACAAAAAGGCGGATTGCTTTACAGCAATCCGCTTTTTTTTGCGTAATTAGTTAGCACGTTCAAACGCTTACCTGCACTTCGCCGCACTTCTTTACTTGTGCTTTAACACTTCAACTACTTGGCACGCTTGCCACTGGTTCGAAAAGACACTGTTCTGGCACACAGCGACCCTCCACCTGTTAGTTCTGTCAGTTGTGCGCCGGATCATTCAGGCGTTGAATGTTTTCCTTACAAAGTCGCCGCCCAACTACTGGACCCTGATGACTCGCAAGGAGACGCGTGCATGTCAAGCCAGACCGCTTTTGCCTACCCAACCCCCATCAGCGACGCCGGAAGTCTCGATACATCCTTTGGCGGGGCAGGCAAAACACAGGTGTACTTTGCCGGTAGCCTCTCAAGCATGGCCAACGGCGTCGCGATTGATGCATGCGGCAGAATATTGGTCGCCGCGAAAGTCACGATGTCCAGCGGTAGCCGTTTTGGTCTGGCGCGCCTGCTTGAGGACGGGTCTGCCGACCTGACGTTTGGCAAACAGGGCAGCGTCATTGGTCAGTTCGAGTACGGATTCGAGGCCATGGCCGGCAAAGTCCTGGTCTTGCCCAATGGGCATGTTTTGCTGGCCGGCCTTCACTACCTTAACGCCAACCGAACCCTCCCTGCCCTCGCCCTCTTTGATCAGCACGGCACGCCAGTTCAGGCGTTTGGTGACAATGGACGCTGCATTGTGCAACTGCCGGGCAATCTTTCCGTGGGGTTGCGCGACGCCTGGCTGCCGCCGGGAGTGCCGGGCGCTGAAGCCTGTGACGTGCAGGTGCAGGAGGACGGTCGGATCCTGGTAGTTGCCAATCATCATTTCGAACTGGCCGATCACGCCGGCATGCTGATCCGCCTAAACACTGACGGCTCGCTGGACGCCACGTTCAACGGTCGCGGTTTTGTGGTGGTCAGGCACTTGCTGATGAATACCTGGCTCAGCAGCCTGCTACTGCAACAGGACGGACGGATTCTGGTGGGTGGCGCGATCAACTTTCCCGAAGAAGGACTGGTTGCCCGTTATCTTCCTGACGGGCGACTCGACGAGTCTTTTGCCGTCGAGGGTTTCAAGAGTTTCAATTCAGAGGGACGCAGCACGCAAGTCAGTCATATCGTCCAACAGGCAACTGGCGATCTGTATTGCGTGGGTAGCCGGCGCGATCCCATGCGCTGTCTGTCGATGAAACTACAAGGCAATGGCCACCCGGTCAGCCATTGCAATGGCGGCCACCCTCGATTGCTGGACATAGGCCACAGCGGTTGCCAATGGATTGCCGCTCACGCCGTTCCCGATGGTCGCGTGTTGACCGTCGGAGCGACAATCGGCGGGGTCGAGGCGGATTTTATTCTGGCTCGGCATCTGCCAGACGGCCAACTGGATGACAGCTTCGGCGACGGCATGGGTTGGGTCCGTACCCGCTTCGGCCGTAGCCTCGACACCGCCACTTCACTGGCCGCGCAGCCTGATGGCTCGATTGTCGTAGGGGGGTATTCCCTGGACGGAAACTACCGGGCCATCGTGGCGCGCTACTTGAACTAGCGAGATAGACTTTTCCTACCCTTGATATTCCGTTCTTCTTACGGCAAGTTGCGCGCTTCTTAAAACAAGGAGCAGCCGATGTCCGGTTCAATGGCCCAGGCGTTCGCGCACAATTTTCTTGGGCACTCGCCCCGCTGGTACAAGGCGAGCATTGTCGGCTTTCTGGTGCTTAACGCACTGGTGTTGTGGACGGTGGGCCCGGTTGCCGCAGGTTGGCTGCTGGTGCTGGAGTTCATTTTCACCTTGGCGATGGCGCTCAAGTGCTATCCGCTGATGCCCGGCGGCTTGCTGCTCATCGAAGCGCTGCTGCTGAAGATGACCACGCCCCAGGCGTTGTATGACGAACTGGTGCACAACTTTCCGGTGATCCTGCTGCTGATGTTCATGGTGGCCGGTATCTACTTCATGAAAGACCTGCTGCTGTTTCTCTTCTCACGGTTGTTACTGGGGGTTCGCTCCAAGCCCGCGTTGGCGCTGATGTTCTGTTTTCTGTCGGCATTCCTGTCGGCATTTCTGGATGCCCTGACCGTGACGGCGGTGATCATCAGTGCCGCCGTCGGTTTTTACTCGGTGTATCACCGTGTGGCCTCAGGCAATGATCCTCGCCAGGACAGCGAATACAGTGACGACCGTCACCTGCCGAAACTGCATCACGAAGACCTCGAGCAATTCCGCGCGTTTTTGCGCAGCCTGCTGATGCACGGCGCGGTGGGCACTGCGCTGGGTGGTGTGTGCACGCTGGTCGGTGAGCCGCAGAACCTGCTGATCGGCCACGAAATGGGTTGGCACTTTGCCGAGTTCTTTCTGAAGGTTGCCCCGGTTTCATTGCCGGTGCTGGCGGCAGGCCTCGTGACCTGTGTGCTGCTGGAGAAACTGCGCTGGTTCGGCTACGGCACGCTCTTGCCGGACAACGTGCGGGCGGTGTTGGCCGATTACGCCGCACAGGACAATGCCGAACGCACCTCACGCCAGCGTGCAGCGCTGATCGTTCAGGGATTGGCAGCGCTGATTCTGATCGCCGGCCTGGCGTTTCACATTGCCGAAGTCGGCCTGATCGGCTTGGCGGTGATCGTGCTGATTACGGCCTTCACCGGCATCACCGACGAGCACCGCATCGGCAATGCCTTCAAGGACGCCATGCCCTTCACGGCGCTGCTGGTGGTGTTCTTCGCCGTAGTGGCGGTGATACATGACCAGCAATTGTTCACGCCGCTGATCCAGTGGGTGCTGGCGCTGCCGGCCGACCAGCAACCGGGAATGCTGTTTATCGCCAACGGCTTGCTGTCGGCCATCAGCGATAACGTATTCGTCGCGACGATCTACATCACCGAAGTGAAGCAGGCGTTCATTTCCGGTCACATGACCCGCGAGCATTTCGAGACATTGGCCATTGCAATCAACACCGGCACCAACCTGCCAAGCGTGGCGACGCCCAATGGTCAGGCGGCGTTTCTGTTTTTGCTGACGTCAGCGATTGCACCGCTGATTCGCCTGTCGTATGGGCGGATGGTGTGGATGGCGCTGCCGTACACGGTGGTGATGGGTACGCTGGGCTGGTATGCGGTGAGTTACTGGTTGTAAACACCTGAAACTGGCCTGACCCCAAACGGTAGGAGCTGCCGCAGGCTGCGATCTTTTGATCCTGCTTTTAGAAGATCAAGATCAAAAGATCGCAGCCTTCGGCAGCTCCTACAGGGGAACTCCGGGCTTCATGGGTTCAGGGGTCAACGAAGGAGAATGTAGCGCTCGATCGCCTGGGCCGCACCGTCTTCGGTGTTGCTCCCGGTGATGACATCAGCCTGGCGCTGCACCGTTTCTTGCGCCTGGCCCATGGCGATCGACAAGCCCGCGCGCTGGAACATTGCAGGATCATTGCCGCCATCGCCCATCGCCGCTGTCTGTTCAAGCGGCACGCCCAAATGCCTGGCCAATGTCACCAACGCTGCGCCCTTGTTGGCTTGCATGGCGGTCACGTCCAGATAAATCGGTTGCGAACGCGAGACCTGCGCCTGGCCTTCGACCTTGGGCAACAACAGCGCTTCCAGTTCGATCAGCAGATCCGTGTTGTTACTGGTGGCGACGATCTTGTCGATGTGTTCCAGATAAGGTTCAAAACTGTCGACCACCACGGGCGGATAGCCCAATCCGCTTTGCTCGTGAGGCACCATCGGTCCGTTCGGGTCCTTCAACAACCAGTCACCGCCACTGAACACCCAGATTTCGATGTCCGGCCGATCGGCAAACAGCGCCAACGCCGTCAAGGCGGCCGTCGCCGGCAAATGGTAGGCGGCCAGAATACTGCCGTCCGGATTGACCAGGGTGCCGCCATTGAACGCCGCTGTCGGCAGATCAACGCCCAGGGCTTCGATCTGCTGCAACATGGCCTTGGGCGGGCGCCCGGTGGCGAGACTGAAATAGATGCCGGCCTCGCGCAACGAACGGACGGCATCGATGGTGCGCTGACTCAAGCTGTGATCGGGCAACAGCAACGTGCCGTCCATGTCACACAGCAGGAACCGGATGGGAGATTGCGTTGCGTCACTCATCCCAGGCTGTGCCAGACGCGACCGTCGCGGACCAGCAAGTCTTCGGCTGCCGGCGGACCGTCTTCACCTGCAGGGTAGCTCTGCACGCTGGCATCCTGTTGCCAGGCATCCAGGAACGGTTGCACGGCACGCCAGCCGTTTTCGATGTTGTCCGCACGCTGGAACAAGGTCTGATCGCCGGTCAGGCAATCGTAGATCAGCGTTTCGTAGCCGGTCGACGGCTGCATCTCGAAGAAGTCCTTGTAGGCAAAACCCAGCTCGATGTTGGCCATGTTGAGCGCCGGACCGGGACGCTTGGCCAACAGGTCGAACCACATGCCTTCATTGGGCTGGATCTGGATGCGCAGGTAGGTCGGCTGAAGCTCGTCGACTTCGGTATCGCGAAACTGCGCATAAGGCGCAGGTTTGAAGCAAATGACGATCTCGGTGTCGCGTACGCTCATGCGCTTGCCGGTTCGCAGGTAGAACGGCACACCGACCCAACGCCAGTTGTCGATCATGACCTTGAGTGCCACGTACGTTTCGGTGGTGCTGTCAGGCGCAACATTGCCTTCCTGGCGATAACCGGGCAACGACTTGCCGTCGACCTCGCCCGCGCTGTACTGGCCACGCACCGAGTTGGCGCGGGCGTCTTCCACCGACCAGGGGCGAATGGCGCCGACGACCTTGGCTTTCTCGCCACGGACCGCATCGGCTCCGAACGCCGCCGGCGGCTCCATGGCCACCATCGCCAACAACTGGAACAGGTGATTGGGCACCATGTCACGCAGGGCGCCGGTGTGTTCATAAAAACTGCCACGGGTCTCCACGCCAACGGTTTCGGCGGCGGTGATTTGTACGTGGTCGATGTAGTGATTGTTCCAGAACGCTTCGAACAGGCTATTGGAAAAGCGGCTGATCAGAATGTTCTGGACGGTTTCCTTGCCCAGGTAGTGATCGATCCGATAGATCTGGTTTTCCGACATTACTTTGAGCAGGCAGGTGTTCAACGCTTGCGCGGTGTGCAGGTCGGAGCCGAAAGGCTTTTCGATCACCACACGCCGGAAGGCGTCGGGGGTTTCTTCCAGCAGTTTCGCCGCGCCGAGCCTGCGCACCACTTCGCTGAAAAAACGTGGCGCGGTGGCCAGGTAGAACACCGCGTTGCCGGTGCCGCTGTCGGCAATTTTCGCCGCCAGGGCTTGATAGGTGCTGTCGTCCAGGAAGTCGCCCTGAACGTAGCTGATGCCTTTGGCCAGCTTGGCCCACAGCGCCGGATCAAGGGCGTCATCGCCCTTGCCGACTTTGGTGGCCGCTTCGGTTCGAATGAAATCTTCGAGCTTCTGCGCAAAGGCCTCGTCACTGATGGCGTTGTGGTCAACGCCGATGATCCGCAATCCATCCCCCAGCAGGCCATCGCGACTCAGGTTGTACAGCGCCGGCATCAGCAGACGCTTGACCAGATCGCCATGGGCACCGAACAGGAACAGCGTGGTCGGTGGTGCTGGTTCAGCCTTGGATTTCTTGCGGATCGTGTGGGTCATTTTTTCGAAGTCTCTACGTGGCCGCCAAAACCGAAGCGCTGAGCCGACAGGATCTTGTCGCCAAAAGTGCCTTGGCCGCGGGAACGGTAGCGCGAGAACAGCGAGTTCGACAGCACCGGCACGGGCACCGATTGCTCCATGGCCGCTTCGATGGTCCAGCGACCTTCACCGCTGTCGGCAACCGAACCGGAATAGCCGTCTAGCTTCGGATCGCTGGCCAGGGCATCGGCGGTCAGGTCGAGCAACCAGGACGACACCACACTGCCACGACGCCAGACTTCGGCAATATCGGCGACGTTCAGGTCGAAACGCTGGTCTTCCGGCAGGTTTTCGCTGCCCTTGGTCTTGAGAATATCGAAGCCTTCGGCGAAGGCCTGCATCATTCCGTACTCGATGCCGTTGTGGATCATCTTCACGAAATGCCCCGAGCCTGCGGGGCCGGCATGGATGTAACCGCGCTCGGCACGGTCATCTTCGGACTTGCGGTCCTTGGTACGCGGGATGTCGCCCAAGCCAGGTGCGAGGCTTTCGAACAGCGGATCAAGGCGTTTAACCACCTCGGCTTCACCGCCGATCATCATGCAGTAACCGCGTTCCAGGCCCCAGACGCCGCCGGATGTACCGACGTCGATGTAGTGCAGACCTTTTTCCGACAAGGTTTTCGCCCGGCGGATATCGTCCTTATAGAACGTGTTGCCACCATCAATGATGGTGTCGCCGGCTTCGAGCAAGTTGCTCAGTGTCTCGATGGTATCTTCGGTCGGCGCGCCGGCCGGCAGCATGATCCAGACCGCACGGGGCTTGGCCAGACCCGCCACCAGTGCCGGCAGGTCGATGACGCCCTTGGAGCCCTCGGCTGCCAGGTTGTCGACAAAGGCGGTATTGCGGTCGTAAACAACGGTGGTATGCCCATTGAGCATCAGGCGCCGCGCAATATTACCGCCCATGCGGCCCAGTCCAATAATCCCGAGTTGCATGTGCTGATGCTCCTTACTGCAAATAATGTGTGTCAAAGGTTATAGCCCAACGCGACCAATGAAGCTTAGTCCAGAGCGATGGCATGAAGTTTCCGGGCATTGTGCCCGATCCAGACTGATAACGTCGGGAAACGTCGAGAAGACACACCGACCGTAAAAAATAAAAAAGTTCCCTTCCCGCGCAAAAGAAATCAAAATTGCTGCCGATAGTGTTTTGCGCCGTTCGTGAAACGGCCAAATCACAGTTGATGCATGCCATTCGCGAGGTGAGCAATGGACACAGTAATGACCGCACGTCCTCCCCAAACACTTTACGTGACTATTCGTCGCGACGAACTGCGTCAGCTGCGCGAAGAACGCGAGCTGCTCATGCGCCAGGTCGCTCACCTGCAAGAACGCTTGCAGCAGGCGCTACCGGCAGATTACCTGCCGCCGGTCACGACGAAAAAAGCGCTGCACAACTGATCAAGAGTCCGTTTATGGGACCTCCTGTTCATCCAGTTTGGGGAGTTCGGCAGCGCTCGCTTCCACTCCCCTCCTGTCATCGATGACTGGCAACGCCCGGCATATCGAATCAGCTCACAAACTTTTCACACCCTTTTAGCGATACTTCAGTTTATTGTGGCCGCCCGCTGAGCTCTGTGTGGCCGTCATTCGCTGACGCCTCTGTGTGCCAGTGACCCCGAATTAATAGGCTGGAGCGCTGAATGGCGACGTTTGAACGCAGCAACCCGACTGCGAAAGGTTTTGATTGGGCCGGATTTCTCTGGCTGTTTGTTTTCTTCTGGTACTTCTCCGGTATTACGCAACTACTGATCCAACTAACGGGCACTTCCGGTTTCACCGGTTTCCGTCAGGCCTTTGTGATGAGTGCGATCTGGCTTGCGCCGATGTTGCTGTTCCCCCGTCAGACACGGGTGATGGCGGCAGTTATCGGCGTGGTGCTATGGGCCTGTTCCATGGCGAGCCTGGGTTACTTCTTCATCTATCAGCAGGAATTCTCCCAAAGCGTCATCTTCATCATGTTCGAGTCGAACATCTCTGAAGCTGGCGAGTACATGACCCAGTATTTCGCCTGGTGGATGGTCGCGGCGTTCCTTGCCCACACGTTGTTCGCGTACTTCCTCTGGACCCGTCTGCGCCCGGTATACATGCCCCGTGGCCGCGCGCTGGTCGCAGCAACGGTCATTGTCGTGGCCGTGATCGGTTACCCGCTGGTCAAGCAGACTATGCGCACCGGCAGCCTGGCCGAAGGCTTCGAAAAATTCGAAACCCGCATTGAGCCTGCAGTGCCGTGGCAAATGGCGGTGGCGTATCACCGCTACCTCGACACCCTGGCGGGCATGCAGGACATGTTGCACAGCGCCAGCAAGATCCCGCCGCTGAAAAACCTCACCGACGCGTCGGCCAACCAGCCCTCGACGCTGGTGCTGGTCATCGGCGAGTCCACCAACCGCCAGCGCATGAGCCTGTACGGTTACCCGCGGGAAACCACCCCGGAACTGGACAAACTCAAGGATCAGCTCGCGGTTTTCGATAACGTCATTACCCCGCGCCCGTACACCATCGAGGCGCTGCAACAGGTACTGACCTTCGCCGACGAAGAAAATCCGGCGCTTTACCTGTCGACGCCATCGCTGGTCAGCATGATGAAACAGGCGGGTTACAAGACCTTCTGGATCACCAACCAGCAGACCATGACCAAGCGCAACACCATGTTGACGACCTTCTCCGAGCAGGCCGACGAACAGGTGTACCTGAACAACAACCGTAACCAGAATGCTGCGCAGTACGATGGCGATGTGATCGCACCGTTCAACAAGGCACTGACCGATACTGCGCCGCGCAAGCTGATCGTCGTGCATCTGCTCGGCACGCACATGAGCTACCAGTACCGTTATCCGTCGACCTTCGACAAGTTCAAGGACCGCCAGGGCGTCCCGGCCGGCGTCCGCGATGATCAGGTATCGACGTACAACAGCTACGACAACGCGGTGCTGTACAACGATTTCGTGGTGTCGAGCCTGATCAAGGATTACGCCAAAACCGATCCGAACGGCTTCTTGCTTTATCTTTCGGACCACGGTGAAGACGTATTCGACTCCGCTGGCCACAACACCTTGGGTCGTAACGAAAGCAAACCGACGGCGCCGATGTACACCATCCCGTTCATGGCCTGGGCCTCGCCAAAATGGCGGGAAACCCACGACTGGAACTTTGCCCAGGATTTGAGCCGTCCATATAGCAGCTCACACCTGATCCACACCTGGGCGGACATGGCTGGTTTGAATTTCGATGAACTGGATCGCACCAAGAGTCTGGTCAGCGACAGCTTCAAGGCTCGTCCGTTGATGATCGGTAACCCTTACGAGCGTCAACAGCGTGCCTTGATCGACTTCAGCCTGATGAAGCCCAAAGTGGCGGAAGTCGTGCAGAAATAACCCAGCAATACCTGTGAAAAACACCTGTGGGAGCAGCGCTTGCTCGCGATTGCATAGGGTCAGCCGACAACGTAGCTGAAGGTGCCGCCCCTATCGCGAGCAAGCTTTGCTCCAACAGTCACCCCTTAAAATGATATTTATTCTCGTTTAAGACTAAATCTCACCGCCCTCCTTCGTCTTTGAGCAAACGGAAATTTTCCCTCAACGACAAGGAGTCGGCTGCGATGTTCGCGCCCATCACCCGTTCCATGACTTTTACCCTCGGCCTGTGCAGCCTTGCACTGAGCCCGGAGCTGCTGGCTGAAACCGATCTGGAAAAGGAACCCGTCACCGGCACCCTCGAATTGACCTCCACCAGCATCACCGCACAGGGGCTGGGCAACACCACCGAAAACACCCATTCCTACACCACCGGTGCCATGAGCAGTGCCACCCGCTTGAACCTGTCGATCAAGGAAACACCGCAATCGGTATCCGTGGTGACGCGTCAGCAGATGGACGATTTCAAACTCGGCACACTGTCCGAAGCCATGAGCCAGACCACCGGTATCGTGGTTCAGCACAATGACTCGGACCGGGTCAACTACTCCTCCCGCGGCTACTCGATCACCAATTTCCAGGTCGACGGGATGTTGAATACCTTCAGTTACATGAAGTCCGATTCCGACACCATCATTTATGACCGCATCGAAGTGGTCCGCGGCGCGACGGGCCTGACCACCGGCGCGGGCGACCCGTCGGCGACCATCAACATGGTGCGCAAACGCCCGACGGCGCAGTGGGAAGCCAAGACCGGCGTCAGCGCCGGCAGCTATGACGATTACTACAGTTACGTGGATGTCGGCGGTCCGCTGGCGTTCGATGGTCGCCTGCGTGGGCGCAGCGTGCTGGCCTACCGCGACAGTGATTCGTTCCGCGACAAGTACCAGCAGCAACGGGAAGTCGGGTACGGGATTCTCGAAGCGGACCTGACTGACGACACGGTACTCGCCGTGGGTTACGACTATCAGAACAAGCACGTCCAGGGCACGTCCTGGGGCACGGTGCCCTACTGGAACGCCGATGGCAGCAAAGCCAACCTCGGACGCTCGACCAACATGGCGACGTCTTGGAGCTCCTGGCCGATCAAGGACAAGACTGCGTTCGCCAATCTGGACCATCAACTGGGTGCTGGCTGGCACCTCAAAGCTGCGTACACCCATCGCGAAAGCGACACCGACGGCAAGATCTACTACGCCGGCGGCGGTTTTCCCGAGGCTGATCGCAGCGGCATGATCGCCAACGTCAGCCACATGATCGGCACGCAGAAAATGAAAGCCTATGACTTCAACGTCGCCGGGCCCTATTCATTGTTGGGGCGTGAACATGAGCTGATGATTGGCTATGGCGAGGCAGAACGTAGTGAAAAAAAACCCTACACCGTCGACGGACCCCGCGCTGACGATTACGAAAACGTGCCCGACTGGAAGTACATGGGCAACATCGGGAAATTCCCCGATACCGTCACGGGCGTGACGGGCTCGACAGACAGTACGCGCCAGAAAGCGGGCTACCTGGCCACTCGCCTGAGCCTGACGAACGATTTGCACGCGGTGCTCGGCAGCCGTTATGGCAGCTGGAAATCCTCGAAAACAGCCAACAGTTATGACGACGACAGTCTGCAACTGACCGGATCGGAAAAAACCAGCCAGCAACACAATGACATGTGGACGCCCTACGCGGGCCTCCTATACGACCTCACCCCGGAATACACCGCCTACGTCAGTTACACGGACATTTTCAAGCCGCAGTCCAATCGAGACGCCAACCGCAAGTACCTGGAACCGGTGGTCGGCAGCAACTATGAACTGGGGCTCAAGGGCAGTTTGCTCCAGGAGCAGTTGAACCTCGCCACGGCGCTGTTCTGGAGCGATCAGGACAACGTCGCCGAGCTGGACGACTCGGTGCCACCGGACCCGGTGACAGGCGAAGAGTTCTTCAAGGCTGACGGTAAAGGCACCAAGGTTCGGGGCTTCGAAGCTGAACTGTCGGGCGAAGTCATGACGGACTGGAACATGACAGCCGGCTACACCTATACCCACTCGGTCAACGGCGAGAAAAACCGAACCAACACCACCGCGCCGTTGAACATGTTCCGGCTCTCCACGGCTTATCACTTGCCGGGCGACTGGCAGGCACTGACCGTAGGCGGTGCGGTGAATTGGCAGAGCGACATCTACCGCGCCGCGAGCCGCCCAGTCGGACGTAACGCTGCGGGCAACATCATCACCGAGCGCACCAATATCCGTCAGGACGCCTACACCCTGGTCAACCTGATGTCGCGCTACGAGTTCGACAAGCACCTGTCGGCCTCGTTGAACGTCAACAATCTGTTCGACAAGAAGTACTACGAGAACGTTGGGTTCTATAACGGCAACTATTGGGGCGACCCGCGCACAGTCACCTTGAGTCTGGACTGGACGTTGTAACCGGCGGTAATTCCCAAATGACGGATTCGGCGGATAATGCCCTTTCAACATTGCTTCATGGATGAAAGGGCACCCGAAATCTGTAGTGGGAGGCACACCATGAAATGTACAACCCTGATCGTTGCAAGTTTGATGATGTTGGGCTCGACAGCGGCGTTGGCTGAGGGTGGCGCGGAACGAATGCGCTATTACTACGAAAGCCTGCGACTGAGCCAGGAGGCGAATCAGGATCAGCGAACTACGCAAGTGGTACCTGATGATCAAACGGCTCAAGTCACGGAGCACTACAAGCCGTAGCAGGCGAAGCATAAACCTGGAGCCAAGGAGCTTTTGTGGCGAGAGAGCTTGCTCCCGCTGGGTTGCGAAGCAGCCCCCGATTTGGGCCTGCTGCGCAGTCCAGCGGGAGCAAGCTCCCTCGCCACAATAAGCCCCGCTCACCACATCAGGCGCTGCCCGACTTTTACAACGGCTTGGTCCAGAACAGCATCCGACCATGAGCCGGGTCGAACATGCCTGCGGCAAAACCGAACTTGCCATAGGACGCCTGGGCTACAGCGTTACCTTCCAGCACCTCCAGCGTGATCTTGCAGCAGCCGCGTTGGCGCGCAATATCCTCGACCTTCTGCAGCATCTTCTGACTCAGCCCCAACCCGCGAAACTTCTTCACCACGGCGACATCGTGCACGTTGACCAGCGGCCGGCAGGCGAACGTCGAAAAACCTTCAAAACAGTTGACCAGTCCCGCCGGCTCACCACCAACGAAGGCCAGCACGCTGAATGCGTGGGGGCGTTTGGCCAGTTCAGCGGGAACTTGCGCCAGCACATCGGCGGGCAACGAGTAGCCTCCTCCCATCGGGTCCTCGGCATAGTGATTCAGCACCAGGCGGATCGCCTCGGCATGCACCGGATTGTTATAGCTGGCCTGAAGCACAAGAATTTCTGCGGATTCCATTTCCACCCTCGATGACACGTTAAACAACTTGAACAACGGAAACTGACCCTATCAAGGGCGGCGGCGGTGCTGCAACCGGAGAGTGGCCTTTCACTTCAATGGCCCCAGATCAAAGCCTCGGTCCATCCCAGTTCGGCGAAATCATCAGCCCGCAAATGCGCCTCGCCCACGCAGAAAAACTCGTCCAGTTGCGGCGGCTCAACTGAGGTGCCACTGAGCATTCCATGCACCTGCCCACGATGATGAATCTGATGTTCAAACAGGTGCGACAACAGGCGTAATCGGCTTTCATGTTGAGGCGTTTCACGCGCGATAGTCACAATCTTGCCCAACTCGGCGTCGCGCATTTGCTCGCAGTAAGCGATCAGCCGCCGGTCCACCAGCTCTTGCTCGCGTTTAAGGCTTTCGGCTGTCGTACAGGGCTCGTCCTCCTTGAAAAACACACAGCAATCGAGGTGCGGATCATCGCCGCGCAACTCCCGCTCCAGTGCGTCAACGTAAAACCAGTCGCAGGTCAGGATGTGGTTGAGGGTCGCACTGAGGCTGGGGAAAAAACCGACCCGCGGCGCGCTCAGCTCGGCAGGATTCAGCTGCCCCCATGCCTTGGCCAGTCGATGGTTCGCCCAGGCGTTCTGATAAGCCATGGTCAGCAAATGGTGGGACAGTGGTTGAGTCATGCTCACGCCTCCCGGCTGTCAAGCCTCGGCAAAACGTTGCAACTGCATTTCCTGTAGACGACTGAGCGTACGGCGGAACGGAAACTCCAGATAACCCTCGGTGTACAGCGACTCCATGGGCACTTGGGCTTCAAGGTACAGCGGCACCTTGCGGTCGTAGCACTCGTCCACCAGCGCAATGAAACGCCGGACACCGTCGTCATGCACCGACAGTTGCGGTAGTTCGCGGTCGCCCGCCTCCACTCGCTCGACACCGTCTTCAGTGCCGCGCGCGATGCGTCCGGCGCGCTTTTGCGCGCTGAGGTTCGGCACATCACTTAACAGAATAGCCTTGAAGGTGTCGCACAGGACCATGAAATCCATGGCTGCAAAAGGCTGTTCACACAAGTCCGCGTAACGCGCCCAGAGCACGGTCGGGCTGGCCTGAACCACCTCGAGTGACCGGTAACCGACCTGGACTGGCTCGCTCGAGACTGGCTGACCGCTGCTCAACTGTTTGAACACTTCGCCCAAAGCGCCGGGCTGGCCGGGCGTTGCGACCCAGTAGCGCTGCAGGCCCGTGCCCGGGTGCAAGCGATGATCTTGCGCGCCGTCCACGGCAATCACCTGCATGTGCTGCTTGATCGCTTCAATGGCTGGCATGAACCGATCGCGGTTAAAACCGTCCGCGTACAACTGATCCGGCGGCTGGTTGGAGGTGCAGACCACCACCACGCCCTGTTCGAACATCACCTGGAACAGCCTACCGAGAATAATCGCGTCACCGATGTCATTGACGAACAGCTCATCGAAGCACAGCACGCGCACCTCCTCGCTCAGTTCGCGGGCGAGTGCTTTAAGCGGGTCGGCGGTGCCACTCAGCTGAAATGACCGCTGATGCACCCAACCCATGAAATGATGAAAGTGTTGGCGTCGGGCAGGCACCCGCAGGCTTTGATAGAACTGATCCATCAACCAGGTCTTGCCGCGCCCCACCGGGCCCCAGAGGTAAACACCGGTGATCGGCGAGCGGCCTTCATGCAAGGCTTCGTAGCATTTCTGCAGCGCCCAGACGGCATGTTCCTGGGCTTCGTCCTGGACGAAACCTTTCTGTTCTATGGCGTGTTGCCAGGCGCTGAGGGGGGAGTCCGGATTCATGGGCGGCAGTATGCCATGACCACTCCACCAGTTTTTTATCCCGTTGAAAAAGTGTCTTGACGAAATATATTACTGGCATCATATTTAATACATGTTGATTGACATCTATAACGCATTCCCCTGCCTTTTCTTCAGGAGTACTCCCCATGCATTACAAAGTGTTCGGCCGCAAAACCGGTCTTCGGGTGTCGGAATTGGCGCTGGGCGCCGGTAACTTTGGCACGGGTTGGGGGCACGGGGCAGAACGTGACGAAGCCAAACGTATTTTCGATGGTTACCTGGAGGCCGGCGGCAACTTCATCGACACCGCCAACGGGTATCAAGGGGGCCAGTCGGAAGGCATGCTCAGCGAGTTTATTGCGGCGGAACGGGATCACCTGGTCATCGCCACTAAATTCACCCTGGGGACTACACCGTCGGCGGGCATTTCCTACACCGGTAACAACCGCAAGAACATGGTCCGGGCCGTCGAGGAAAGCCTGACCCGCCTGAAAACCGATCACCTTGATCTGTTCTGGGCCCACATGAGCGACGGCGTGACGCCGATGGAAGAAATACTGCGCGGTTTTGACGATCTGGTACGCGCCGGCAAGATTCATTACGCCGGGCTGTCGAACTTTCCGGCGTGGCGCATCGCCCGGGCTGATCTGCTGGCGGAAGTGCGCGGCTTTGCCCCGATCGTCGCCCTCCAGATCGAATACAGCCTGGCGGAACGCACCGCCGAACGCGAGCAACTGCCCATGGCCGAAGCACTGGGCCTGGCCGCCACGTTATGGTCGCCACT
This sequence comes from Pseudomonas sp. TNT3, assembly GCF_010095445.2. GTDB lineage: Bacteria > Pseudomonadota > Gammaproteobacteria > Pseudomonadales > Pseudomonadaceae > Aquipseudomonas. Next base: position 18,345 of record NZ_WFGV02000023.1, on the reverse strand, counting down.
GGGTGGCGGTTTCCTGACCGGCAAGTACCGCAGCAACGACGGCGACAATCGCGCCGCCAAACTGGGCATGCTGATCCACGCCGAGAAAAGCGTCCGTGAAACCCATCTGCTCGACACCCTGCTGGCCGTTGCCGAAGAGTTGTCGGCGAGCCCGACGCATGTGGCCATTGCCTGGCTGCGGGAAAAAGCGCGGCAATCGACCACCACGCTGATTCCTATCCTGGGGTCACGCACCCGCGAGCAACTGGATGCGACGCTGGGCGCATTGAAAGTGCAACTGAGCGCCGATCAGATGTCGCGTCTGGAGGCTGTCAGTGATGTGCCCAAAGGGGTTCCCCATGAGACGCTGACGGGATCGTTTTCACGGTTCAGCGGGGACATTCTGGACCTGCCGAAGATTCCGGTGGCCTGATACGGATCAAAATTAGGGAGCAGCGGTGCGAGCAAGCCGAATCGTCGCACCGTCGCCCCCACATTTGGATCTTTACTGTCCTCGCGCTTACTGGTTTACCGATCAACCTTATGCCTGGCCGCATACAAACACAGCATCTCCATCGCCAACGTTGCAGCGGCGAGCGATGTGATTTCCGCACTGTCATAAGCCGGGGCCACCTCCACCACGTCCATCCCCACCAGGTTGATGCCGCGCAAACCACCCAGAATTTCCAGCGCCTGCACCGTGCTCAAGCCACCGCACACCGGCGTTCCCGTGCCCGGCGCAAAGGCCGGATCGAGGCAATCGATGTCGAATGTCAGGTATACCGGATGATCGCCCACCCGGGCGCGGATCGCCTCGACGATGGCTTCACAGCCGCGGCGATGCACTTGTCGGGCATCCAGCACTTCAAAGCCCATGTGATCGTCGTTCGTGGTGCGCAAACCAATCTGCACCGAGCGCGACGGATCGACCAGGCCTTCCTTGGCGGCGTGCCAGAACATGGTGCCGTGGTCGACGCGCTTGCCCTCCTCGTCTGGCCAGGTGTCGCTGTGGGCGTCGAAGTGAATTAACGACAGTGGCCCATGTTTGCGGGCATGGGCCTTGAGCAGCGGATAGGTGATGAAGTGATCGCCCCCAAACGTCAGCATCGCGCTGCCGGACTCGATAATGTGGTTGGCATGCGCCTCGATGCTTTCCGGTACCGAGTGCGGTGAACCGTAATCGAAGTCGCAATCGCCGAAGTCGACCACCGCCAAATGATCGAACGGATCGAAGGTCCACGGCCAGTGACGCTCCCAGGCAATCCCGGCAGAGGCAGCACGAATGCCGCGCGGTCCGAAACGCGCACCGGGACGATTACTGGTGGCGGTGTCGAAAGGCACACCGCTCACGGCAACGTCGACACCGCGCAAGTCGCGGCTGTAGCGACGACGCATGAAACTGGTGATGCCGGCGTAGGTACTTTCTGCAGCAGTGCCATAAAGACTGTCGCGAGTCATGGCCTGATCGTTTTGCACGGGGGCGTCCATTTAAAGCTCCTTATTATTGGCGGCTACGGAAAGTGGTCCACAAGCGGGTGCGCTGACGCATGTCTTTGAGGCTCATGGTCCGGTCGGCGTACAGCCGGTCACGGACATCCGCCGGTGGGTAGATATCAGGGTCGTTGCGCACCGCTTCATCCACCAATGGCGTCGCTGCCTGGTTGGCGGTGGCGAAGAACAGCGTGTTGGTCAGCGCCGCGACGGAGTCCGGGCGCAGCATGAATTCGATAAACAGGCGGGCTGCTTCCGGGTGCGGAGCGTCCTTGGGGATCGCCAGATTGTCCTGCCACACGAGGGTGCCTTCCTTGGGAATCCGGTAGGCGATTTCGTAGGGTTTGTTGGCTTTTCGCGCCTGGTCGGCCGCCATGCTGGCGTCACCGTTGTACGACAGCGCCAGGCAGACGCTGCCGTTGGCCAGATCATTGATCTGCCGTCCGCTGGCCACGTACAGCACCGAAGGCTGCAGTGTGTGCAACAAGGCCTGCGCCGCGTCGAGATCGGACTTGTCGGTGCTGTAGGGATCTTTACCCAGGTAGTGCAACGCCAGGCCAATCACTTCCTGGGGCGAGTCGATGATGGCAATACCACAGTCTTTCAATTTGCTGGCGTACTCCGGTTTGAACAGCAGGTCCAGGCTGTTGAGTGGCACGTTCGGCAAGCGCTGCTGCACCGCTTCGACATTCATCCCAAGTCCCAGCGTGCCCCAGGTGTAGGGAACGCCGTACTGATTGCCAGGGTCGACCGCCGCCAGTTTCTCCAACAGATCCGGATCAAGATTGGCGTAGCCCTTTAGCCCCTCATGAGGAATCACTTTCAACGCTCCTGCCGCGAGTCCGCGCGCCAGAACACTGGACGACGGCACCACCACGTCATAGCCGCTGCCGCCGGTGAGCAGTTTGGTTTCGAGCACTTCCGGCGCGTCGAACGTGTCGTAGCGCACGTGTATGCCGGTTTCTTTTTCGAACCGCTGCAGCGTTTCCGGCGCCACGTAATCCGCCCAGCTGTAAAGATTGACCACTTGTTCCTGCGCCTGCACCGAGGCAGCCATGGCAAGAAAAAGTACCGGTAGACAGCGCTTGAACGTGGGAGCCATGACGAACACCTGACCAGAGGAAGTGACCGCAGGATGCAACGTCGGATACATTGGCGAAATATCAGGTTTGTTAACCTGACATTATCGAGGGGTAATGTTTAATGCTCGGTCAACTGCATGATCTCGACCTGCACCTGCTGCGGCTGTTTGTTCGTGTGGTCGAATGTGGCGGTTTCAGCGCTGCTCAGGGTGATCTGGGCTTGAGCCAGTCGAGCATCAGCCAGCAAATGGCCAAGCTCGAAACCCGCCTCGGCTATCGGTTGTGCAGTCGCGGTAAAGGGGGGTTCAAGGTAACGCCCAAGGGCGAACAACTGCTCAGTGCGACACGCGGGCTCTTTCAATCCATCGAGGCGTTCCGCCATCAATCCAATGGCGTGGCCGGGCGCCTGATCGGTGAAGTCCGCCTGGGAATATCAGAAGCGGTTGCCCCATCCGTACTGCAAAAGGTGGCAGAGGCCATCCGGCGCTTTCGTGAGCGTGACGAATCGGTGCGCATCGAACTGATGACCGCGATGCCGGGCGAAATGGAGCGACTGCTGCTGCAACAGCGGCTGGACCTTGCTATCGGCTATTTCTCAATGGCACAAACCGCGTTTGATTACCGCGAACTGTTCAGCGAAACCCAGCACCTGTACTGCGCACCTGGCCATCCGCTGTTTACCGGTGACGCTGAGGACGCGGTGTTGAAGGCCAGTGATCACGTGGACCACCCCTACCGCTTCCTGCGCAATGATGAACCGTCCCAGGGCCAGCACTGTTCGGCGCGGTCGGAGCAGGTGGAAGGCACCCTCGCCTTCATCCTCTCCGGCAAACACGTGGGTTATCTGCCGAGTCACTATGCCCGCAGCTGGGAGGACAAGGGACTGCTGCGAACGGTGCGTGAGGGTGAAATGAGTTTCGACGTGGCGTTTCAACTGGCCCGCCACCGCGCCCAGGTACCGGGGGATGCGCAACAGGCGTTTGAGGAGGATTTGGTGGCGGCGTTTGGTGAGTGCAGTGGTGCCTGTTGAGGGGGCTGAGGCAACTTAAATACCTGTGGCGAGGGAGCTTGTCGAAACGTCGCACCGTCCCGCTGGGCTGCGAAGCGGCCCCCTGCATTTTTTCAGTAACACATGATTGGCTGGATTTGCGACTGCTGCGCAGTCGAGCGCGAGCAAGCTCGCTCGCCACAATAAACTCATTTAGCTCGGAGAGCGTGCCCAGCTGCAGATCTTCGAAACGCCTGGTTACTGTTTCTGCTGCTTTCTGGCATCCTGCGCCTCCATTTTCTGACCCGGCCCGCCTGTTGGCACGCATACAACCATGACCGCCTCTGAAAAAGCCCCACCTGCACGAAACAACGACCTGATTTACGGCCTCAACGACCGCCCGCATCTCACCGCGACCATTTTCGCCGCGCTGCAGCACGTGCTGGCGAGTTTCGTCGGCATCATCACCCCGACTTTGATCATGGGCAGCGCCTTGGGCCTGCAAAGTGAAGTGCCCTACCTGATCAGCATGGCGCTGTTCGTGTCGGGCCTGGGGACGTTCGTCCAGGCACGGCGTTTCGGGCCGGTGGGCTCAGGGCTTCTGTGCCTGCAAGGCACCAGTTTCTCGTTCATCAGCGTGATTCTCAGTGCCGGTTTCATGGTCAAGGCCCGTGGTGGTGGCACCGACGAAATCCTCTCGACGATCTTTGGCGTGTGCTTTTTCGCCGCCTTCATCGAAGTCGTACTGAGCCAGTTCATCGGCAAGCTGCGCATGCTCATCACCCCGGTTGTGACCGGCACCATCATCACGCTCATGGGCCTGTCGTTGATCAAGGTGGCGATGACGGATATCGCCGGCGGCTTCGGTGCACCGGACCTCGGCGGAGCTCATCACCTGGCACTCGCGGCATTGGTGCTGGGCACGATTGTGGTGTTGAACCGGGTCGATGTGCCGTTCCTGCGCCTGGGCGCGATTGTCATCGGCCTGACCCTCGGCTATGTCGTGGCCTGGGCAATGGGTGACGTGAGTTTCGCCAGCATGCCCGATGTGCCGTTGATGAGCGTACCGGTGCCGTTCAAGTACGGTTTCAACTTCGATTGGGTGGCGTTCGTGCCCGTGGCGGTGATCTTCCTGGTGTCGCCGCTGGAAGCTGCTGGCGACCTGACGGCCAACTCGATGATCTCCCGGCAACCGGTCAAAGGCCCGATCTACATCCGCCGTATCAAGTCCGGCCTCCTCGCCGACGGCCTCAACTCCGCCATGGCGGCCGTGTTCAACAGCATGCCGATGGTCACGTTCGCCCAGAACAATGGGGTGATCCAGCTCACCGGCGTCGCCAGCCGTTATGTGGCATTTTTCATTGCCGGCCTGCTGGTAATTCTGGGCCTGTTCCCGATGATCGGCGCGGTGCTGCAACTGATGCCGAAACCAGTACTGGGCGGCGCGGAACTGGTGATGTTCGGCACCGTCGCGGTGGCCGGAATCAAGATCCTTGCCGAAGCCGGGCTGCATCGGCGCAACATGCTGATCGTGGCGATTTCCCTCGGCATGGGCCTGGGGGTTGCGGCCGTTCCAGAGGTGCTGCGCGAACTGCCGATGGCGCTGCACAACATCTTTGAATCGCCGATCACCGTGGGCGCGTTGTGCGCTATCGTGCTGAATATCTTCCTGCCTGAGGAATTCCTTGAGCTGGAAGAAGATGATTTCGATCCCGAAGCATCGATCCTGCAGGTCATGGAAAACCCGGAGGTCCCCGCCAAAGGTGAACCGGCCCCGCCTGCAGCGGTCGCACAGTTGAACCGCTAAAAAGGCTCGAGGGCTGAGCCGGCGGCGGTTCAGCCCTTTTCTTCATGAGAGCTTGTTTATGCGCAGTGTCCACGCCGTCATCCTTTCCTTGCTGTTGCTCTCCCTGAGCGCCTGCGCCCTGTTCCCCAATCGCGATCCGCTGAACATCAATGTCGTCGGCCTGGAACCCCTGCAAAGCCAGGACATGGAAGTGCGCTTCGCGGTGAAAATACGCGTGCAAAACCCTAACGAGAATCCTGTCGACTACAACGGCGTCGCGCTGGATCTGGAGGTCAATGGCCAGCCACTGGCGTCGGGCGTCAGCGATCAGTCGGGTTCTATCGCTCGGTTTTCGGAAACCGTGCTGACGGTGCCGGTGAGCGTGTCAGCCTTCTCGGTGCTGCGTCAGACCCTGGGCTTGAGTCAAACCCAGTCGCTGAACAATCTGCCCTATGTGTTGCGCGGCAAACTCGCCGGCGGGTTGTTTGGCACGATGCGATTCGTGGACACTGGCAAGCTCAGCCTGCCGGGGACGACATCCGGCACCTGGTAGGCCCGACAAAGGAGCCCCATCCATCATGGAACCGACACCCACGCTCTACACCGAACGCCTGATCCTGCGACCGCTGGAAATGGCTGATGCGCCGGACATCCAGCAACACTTCGCGCACTGGGAGGTTGTTCGTTACCTCAACGCGTTTGTGCCTTGGCCCTATCCGGCAGACGGCGCCCAGACTTATCTGCGTGACATCGCATTGCCGGCGATTGCCGCGGGAAAAGAGTGGCACTGGTCGATTCGCTTGAAAACCGCCCCGGAGCTTCTGATCGGGAACATCAGTTTGATGGACGAGCAGGACAACAACCGCGGCTTCTGGCTCGGGCCCCAATGGCAGGGGCAAGGCTTGATGACTGAAGCCAGCGCCGCTGTGACGGCGTATTGGTTTGAAACGCTGGGTCGCCCGGTGATGCGCGTTCCGAAAGCGGCACCGAACATTGGCTCGCGCAAGCTATCGGAACGGGGTGGAATGCGGTTGATCGACACGGGGACATGCCTGTTTGTCGGCGGGGAATTTCCCAAGGAGATCTGGGAAATCACTCGGGAAGAATGGCTCGAGCGACGTTGAAATTCACTGGCTGGCCGACGCGTTGTTTATGAACCGGTGGAAACCAATGTGGGAGCTATGCGGTAAATCGAACGCCAGGTTTCGCCCGCTCATCCACCGTCAACTCGAACACATCCGGGCGCGCGTAGTGGCCGACCACATCGAAATCGTATCGGGCACGAATCAGGTCATCGGTATCGATCGTCGCGGTGAGCAACCCCGCATCACCCCGCAACGGGCCTGCGAGAATGTCACCCATGGGGCCAACGATGATGCTTCCACCCGAGATCAATGGCCGATCCGCCGGCCAGTTGGCGATGTCCAGTCCCAAGGCTTTTGGCGAATCCTGAACCTGGCAGGCGCTGACAACGAAGCAGCGCCCCTCGTGGGCAATATGACGCATGCTGACCTGCCACATCTCCCGTTCGTCGACCGTCGGTGCACACCAGACTTCCACGCCTTTGGCATACATCGCGGTGCGTAACAGCGGCATCATGTTTTCCCAGCACACCACCGCGCCGATTCGCCCGACCTGGCTGTCGATCACCGGCAAGGTCGAGCCATCGCCCTTGCCCCAGATCAATCGCTCGGTGCCGGTGGGCATCAGTTTGCGGTGCCTGGCGACCAACCCGCCTATGGGGTCGAAATACAGTGCGGTGCAATACAACGTGCTGGCGACTCGCTCAATCACGCCGATCACCAGATTCGCGCCCGTGCGCGCCGACAAGCCCGCCAGTGCCTCCGTTTCGGCGCCGGGCACGTCGATGGCATTGGTGAAGTAGCGGGCAAACGCCTCACGCCCTTCCGGCAGGCGATAACCCAGTTGCGTGCCGAAACCCTCGCCTTTCGGGTAACCGCCCAGCAAGGCTTCGGGCATGACCACCAGCGCCGCGCCGGCTTCGACGATGGCGTTTTCCCAGGCAAGAATCTGCTCCAGGGTGTCGGCTTTGCCACCGGGCAAAGCGCCGATTTGCAATGCAGCAACGATTGACTTGGGCATGTCGGTCTCTCCAAAAGCGCTGGGGTGTTGCTCATTTTCCGGCAGGACAGGATCATGAATAAAGCCCGACTCACTGCTGAATGATATGAACACTATGAATATCACTGCTGTCGATCTCAACCTGCTCAAAGTCTTCGAAGCATTGCATGAAGAATCCAGTGCCAGCCGCGCGGCACTGCGCCTGGGCGTGACGCAATCGGCCGTCAGCGCCGCGTTGCGCCGGCTGCGCGACGTGTATGGCGACCCCTTGTTCGTCCGCACCGGTCGCGGCCTCGCGCCGACGCTCCGGGCCAATCAGCTGAAGCCCGTCATTAGCGATGCGTTGAACAAATGCCGGCAAAGCCTGGCCATGGTCGACCCTGCGGCCCATGAGTACGAGGGTCGTTCCGTTGCCATCGGCTTGTCCGATGATTTTGAAATCGCCTACGGTCGACGCCTGATCTCGGACATTGCCCGGTGTGCACCGAAGCTGCGGCTGATTTTCCGTCAGACTCATAGCCAGATCGTCGCGCAGGCCTTGATGGACCGCAGCATCGATCTGGCCATTACTGCCGGCGGATTTGCCGAGCGACTGCTCAGTCGTCAGGTGTTGGGTGAAGGGGATTATGCGTGCCTGGTCGACCCCGCCAGTCTTGCCGAGGGACAGCACAACCTCAGTCTTGAGGCGTTCGTCGCCCGTGAGCACATTCTGGTGTCGTCGGGCGGCTTTATCGGGATCACGGATGAGGGATTGGCAGCGCTGGGGCTGACTCGCCGGGTGTGCGCATCCACGACGCACTTTGCGGCACTCCCCTTTTTGCTTAAAGGCAGTCAGGCGGTGGCGACCATTCCGACTCACGCCGCGCAGAGCATCGCAGCGCTCAGTGGCCTGGCGCTATTGCCCTGCCCTCTGGCCTTGCCGCGTTACCCGATCGAGCTGGGCTGGCGCACCAGCACGCAGCTCGATCCGGTCGTGTTGAAAGTGCGCGAGGCGATTGTCGCGAGCTTTTCGCGCAGCTCATGATGAAGGTGCACTGTCCATTACGGACTTCCGCGATCCTACAGGGGTTGTGTCAGGCGCACGTTTACTTGGCAGCCATCAGCCGGTTCACTTCACTGCGCACCATGTTCGCGAATTCCGGAGGCGACATGGCGTCGAGTTCGGAACGGACCCACTCGGACCACTTGCCTTTGCGCTTGGCGCGCTCCCCGAACAACCGTGCCGCCTCACCCTTGGCTTTGCCCAGATTGCTTTGCCAAAGGTCGAACAGACGGGATTTTTCATCTTCAAGCGCGGCGCGCTCGGCAAGGGGTTTGTCGGCCAGATTGAAGCTCATGGGATTTACCTGCTGCGTAAAATAGGCGACATCTTACACTGTAGTCAGAAATCTCCTGCGCTGGATTTTCCGAAGGATCACGGGTTAGCGCAAAATCCCTGCAACTTTTTCCATCGCAGCAGACTCCATTGTTCACTGCCCATTAATCAGTAAGGAGTACCTCAATGGCTCGGAAAACCGCCGCACAAAACGCCGCAGACCAAATCAAGGATCAAGCCTTCAGCGAGTTGCAGGCGCTGATCGAGGAGTCCGACAAACTGCTTAAAAGCAGCGCATCACTGGTCGGCGAAGAAGCCGAGACCCTTCGTGGTCAAATTGCCCAGAAGCTTCAGCAGGCGATGGATTCGGTGACAAACGTTCGTGACCGGACAAAGCCCGCCGTTGATGCCACCGAAACCTATATCGGCGGTCATCCATGGCAAACCGTAGCGATCTCTGCCGGTTTCGGTTTGGTGGTCGGGTTGCTGTTGGGCCGTCGTTAATAGCATTCAGCTTGTAGCAACACTCCCCCTGAAGCAGCTGGCGCAGCCTGCGCCAGCTGCTACAGGAGACCGGCGTGGGATCCGGACTCCCGCGCCATACGCTTCAACCCCCCGCCAGTTCCCGCAACTCCTTCAACGTCTGTACATCCAGTTCAATGCCGTTGGCCGCCGATTTCGCCCGCTGATGGTGACGACGATCTCCCGGCAACCGCTTGAGCCCCACACTGTGCATCTGCCGCACCAGTTCCTGGCTGCGTTCGGCAAAACCCTGCCCAGCAGCCTTGCTCGGGTCGATCACAATCAGCAATTGCCCGGTCCAGGGCGTCTTGGCCCCTGGATGGTTCGACCAATCGAATTCGAACGAAAAATTCCCGCCGGTCAGCGCCGCTGCCAACAACTCCACCATCATCGACAACGCTGAACCTTTGTGCCCGCCGAATGGCAGCAACGCCCCGCCCTCCAGTATGGCTTTCGGGTCTTGGGTCGGCTGACCGAGGCTGTCGACTCCCATGCCCGCAGGCAAGCGTTCACCCTTACGCGCGGCGATCTGCACGTCGCCATGGGCGATGGCGCTGGTTGCCAGGTCGAAAACAATCGGATCACCGTCGGCCCGAGGTGCGGCAAAGGCTATCGGGTTAGTACCAAACAAGGGGCGATCCGCACCGTGCGGCACCACACAGGTCATGCTGTTGACCACGCTCAGCGCCACCAGCCCTTCATAGGCGAAAGGCTCCACGTCAGGCCACAACGCGGCGAAATGATGAGAGTTACGAATGGCCAGCACCGCGATACCCGCGCTGCGAGCCTTCTCTACCAACAAGGCTCGCGCAGCCGCAAGCGCCGGTTGGGCGAAACCGTTGTCGGCATCGACCCGGACAAAACCTGACGCCACATCTTCCACCACAGGCACCGCCTGCCCATTGACCCAACCGCTTCGCAGCGTCGATACGTAGCCTGGAATACGAAACACGCCATGGCTGTGGGCGCCGTCCCGTTCGGCACCGGCACAGTTTTGCGCCAGGGTCCGGGCGACGTCCATGGAGGTGCCATGACGGACGAAAATCTGTTCAAGCAACACAACAAGAGAATCGAAATCGAGCGTTTGTTTGCCCGAACTAACGGCCAATTCTGGCGATGCGGTCATCTGAAGCTCCGGTTTTATTGTTAGAAAAGCGCGACACGACGATTAAGCGCTTTCATACGGCCTTGCTGTCAAGTTTTGGGCATGCAAATCGGTGCCAGCAATATCTACCGCACTCAACATCGCCCCCTGCCCTACGTTTTTCCCTCGACCCAATGACCTGCGATGACTCAGCACTCGCAGCACTTCGAGGAGACACAATGACGACATTAGCACTGCCGTATTTTTTCAAGGAGGCAGAACTTGCCTCCACGGCCAAGCAAACGGGCGCTCAAGAAAAAGCCCTGAGCTTCTCCCTTGACGATCTCAAATGGCTTTCCACGGTTTACCTCGCGACCCATACCACGCGCAAAAACCATACCTCGCCGATGCTCGTTCATCGCTTGCTTCTGATGCAAAACGGTGAGAAGGGCACGCCGTTGGCCGGGGCCTTCGCCATGAGTCGGCCAGACGACGGTGAAGTCGTGCTCTATACCCCGTGGCAAGGCTTGATCAAGTTCAAGAAGATGGACGAAGTCAAAGGCAAACTGCTGGAGTGGCTGGGGCAGGAAACCGGCAGGCAGGAGCTGATGCGTTTTCTCTCCATTGAACAACGCAGCGAACTACCCGCCACGATTACGCCTGGTATTACCACGCAAGAAATAGAGGGTTCGGTGTTTCAGGATCAAGAGACTGTCCTCGAACGCAACCAGGCGCAGAACCTGACGACCTTGATGGGCGAACTGCTCAAAATGCCCACCTTGCAGTCGATGCTGGACGAAGCTCTCAAGGCCAGCCACATTTTGCTCAAGTCATTTCCAACCCTGGATCAACGCCTGACCCGTCTACAAACCTACGTTCGTAACCGCTCTGCCGTGGCTGAAAAAGACAAGTTACGGGAAACATCGTCACTGTCCCTCAGCCAGGCACTCTTGCATTACCACCTCAAGGGTTGGCCAGCAGGCGACGTTCGAGTGTTCTCCAACCCCGAACACAGCTTCAGTACCTCTGGCGATAACCAGGCATGGCAGATCGCGGTAGAAGAGATCGCCAGCAGCTTGACGTCGCAACTCGACAACCTGCTTGAAACGTACTGGAACACCACAACGAGCCATGGGCTATCGCGCTTGGCCCTATTTGCCGAGTGTTTGCGCGACACCTTTTACACGCGTCTTCTACTCAAGCGACAACAAGGTGATTTATCGACACAGGAGTATCAGGCACTCACGGGCGCCAGCCATATGAGTGCCGAGTCCACCTTTCTCGCAAAAACTGTACGCGTTACAACACCGGCCAATAGCTACACAGACCTGGCGTCGACCCTGATACTGGGTAGCAGCCGTTCTCGCGGATTCATCTACACGCAGCACAAGGGCATCGAACCCACACAGGACGTGTCCACAGTGACGAATACCTTGTTGGAACGCTTGAAAAGCGAGACGCATGAAGACGCGCTGCTCAATTTAATGTCGTTCGCCGAACGCGGTCGTTTTATCGCAATGGCGCCGGGTGATCGAGACATTGTCGGGCAACCGATCACCGGTTCGGTGTTTGAACAGTTGATGAGCGACATCCTCGGCAAACAACGGGATAACGTGTCCCACGCATTGGGTCTCTACCGTGACAGCGAAGGCACTCTGGACCCGTATGTCTTACTCGATCAGGCGCTGGATGTCCGAGGGTTAATCGATAACGGACTGCTGGCAGTGGACGCTGAAGATCACGCCAGTCAACACATGAATTCACGCTGGTACGCCCAAACAGCGACCGTGAGTGGCGAGTCCGCCAAAGCGCAATTGAAAAAAATCGCCCTTGCCAGGAAAACGCTTGATCAACACCTCGACGCACACCCGGTTATCGCGTCAACCATCCGCACGGTTGCCGAAGCAGAGGCCGCCGTGGCGACGTCAATTGCAACACTCAAATCGAGCTTCACCCAAACGCTGTCGACCGCATTACGCAGTGAACTGGACCTGCGCACCGTCACGCGTAATCTGGGTGCCGCTGAGCAGGCGATCATTAAAGCGGTGCTTGATAAACCGGTGCGCTCACAGCGCGCCAAACTGAACGGCTTTGTGCCCGACGTATTTTCCCTGGCGTTGAACGTCGGCGACGCCACGGTCCCGTTGAAACTGGCCAGTTGTTTTGCACTGACGGAAAAGGGAGGCCTTGATCCGGCAAAGTCGGGCAAAACCGTACTCTGGACGCCGGCGTCCGGATTTGAAGCATTCACTGGTTTGACACCGTTACTGAAAGCGCTCGAAAAACGCCTCGCGGACAAGGTTCTTCGCAACACGCTCCTGGAGAACCTGAGTGCCAGTGAACGCCTGCCTGGTAAAATCTTCAGCTGGGCGCCGATGCAACTGATCGATACGCACTTTCTGGAGCACGTACAACAATCATTTGTACATCTGGACACCACGCGCGTCGCTGACGCACTGGCTTCACCGCTTCCCTCTGCAGCACTCGCCGAGCTTATGGCGCGAGTGGCACTGCGCGCACCGCAGACGGGATTGCAGCGCGTAACGCAAATGGCAGAGGGCTTGAACACACGGCAGAAGCTGCCGGCGTGGCTGGCCAAAGCAAGCATTGCGGATCAAAAGCTGCATTGCGAACTGCTTCAGCAATACCTCAACAATGTCACTGACGACCAGGACTACCTATCCGGTATCAGCTCGCTGCAACACACCGCACGGCAACACCTGCAAAAACAACTCAAGGCGGACGCTTACGACTTCGATCCGGACGATATAGAGATCCGAATCAACGACGCCAAGACGGCCCAGGTCATGAGGCAAACCCTGACCGAGTTCGCATTGATCCACTTCACCGACCTGGACAAAACCCGATTCAAACTGGTGTCGCTGACCTCAACTGCAGTCCCCGCGGGTATGAACGAGCAGTACATAAAAAATCTGATAAAAAACCTGAAACTTGGCGAGCATCAGCAAAAAACAGTGAAGGACGCGTTTGCGCAAACCCAGGCAGATTCGGCGGATCGCCGCAAGCGGTTTTACACGCAAGTGCCTTGGCAGTTGATGCACTACGCACATGAACAAAAACTGCAAGGAAAACTCAGTCAAACCGGATTCGAGCTGATCCAGCAGATCGCCGACCTGCCAGATGCTATCGCCCGTGCAGCAGTCGTGGGCGCCCATGCAATCATCCGCCCACTTGAACTTGTCGGTGTTGAAAACACCCCGGCGATGACCGTGCCGGGTGTCTATCTGATCGGATCTTCAAGTGATAAAGCGGCAACTCAAATACTCATCGCGCCTCACAGCAGCGGGCACGGCATAAAGGAATATCAAAACGAGGCACAGCTGCTGACCGAACTGAAATCGGGCGGTGGGCTGATCGATTGGGTATTGATGAACCTGCCACAGACTGATCGAGCGCTGCTCGAAAAAGAAATAGGCAGCACCGGCAAGCGCCTTGCCGACGTCACCCTGGCTTTCAACCCGATCAAGGGTCATTTGTTTAAACGGCTATTTAACGACACGGCTGATGTGTTGACCCGTTTGCTCGGTTTCCAGGCAGATGACAAAAAGCAAAGTGCGTGGGCAACCATCAAGCACGTGCTGGGCGAAGGCCTGCATGCCGCCTTCAACTTCTTTGCGGGAAAACTGGCCTACCCGCTCACCGTGTGGCGTAGCTATCAGCGCATCAAGCAATCCGCCGAGGATCTGCAATTGCATAGATGGGGACCGGCATTAAGAGAGTTCATCAATGGCATGGCTCAGCTCGCCACGTTACGCGACTCACAGGATGTTCAATCGACACCGTCTTCGGCGCCCGTCGTGGCGGCATCAACACCTTCAACGACGCCGTTCAAGTGGCAAGACATCAATATCACCGCGCCCGAACGCACGCACCTGAGCATCCATGAAAGCATCGACATCGACTTGGTTTCGCTGACGCACGACGTCAAGCTTGGGCTTTATGAGCATCCTTCAACTAAAAAACACTACTGCCCTGCGCAAGGAAAAGTGTATCCCGTCACAAAACATGGCACGCGCTGGAGAATCGGCGGCGATAAAAAACGGGGACCTTATGTAAACCGGAACGTGTCCGGTCAATGGACAGTGGACAGGAAAACAACGCATCCTCGCTTCAGTATCTTCGATCGGTTAAGGACCACGTTTACTGTATGGGACGGGATGAATGTCGACGCTACCGGAATGTCCGAGATCCGGATGCTGTTTCCTGAAAAAGCACGTCAGATAACCGAAGCGCTGGACCTGGCCACGACCTACGCCTGGAACAGTTTTCGTAATCTGCAAATGCTGAAAGATTCTGGCGATACCGTCACCCCGGTGCATCAGCTCATCAAGGATTTCATAGGTGTCACCACCGTTCTGCCCGAGCACGTCGAGCTGCTTGAACAAGCGGTAAGTAATGTATTTGCAACCCTGTTGGAACCCTCACTCACGAAGGAAACCTCCAGCCGATTTGTGGTTGGCAGGGCCGTTTCGGGCGAAACAAATACTTTTGCATTTACTGTCCCGTCTGACATCAAGCGGAAAATTTACCTGGTGAACAGATTCTTCAAGCCGGCGTACGACGTTTACCAGCCCTACCTGAGTAACCCCGATTTCCCGATCAACGCCCATGCCCGGGCGGCGACGCTTGTACATGAGGTCGCGCACATTGCGCTGGACGCGGAGGACATCACTTACCTCGATTCCGGCAGACCTTTTGTCGACCTTATTGACACATCCAGCCCAACGGCCCGCGGGCTGAAGGAAGAATTAAGCAAACTTCAAGAAACCGCGCTCTCGGTCAAGACGCCTTACACTGACCTGTTCACGCTTTACGATCCCGCTACCGGAGACCGCGATGACCTGGGTAACACGTTTGAAGAAGACACGGGTGATGTAAAAAAGCTGGTACTGACCTTGACCAAGACAGTAAACCTGAGCGGCGCCCGTACGCAATTCAAGAAAAATGCACTGATCAGGCTGAAGGTACTGCTTGCCAACGCAGACAGTGTTGCCTGGCTAATCACCCGATTGGGGCGCCAATTGCACGTCAGCACCCCTTGAATCATTAAAATCTTGCGAGTTTGATGGGTAATTGCCATGACGGTTGTTCTCGACGAGTGAGCTCAAAGGTTAGAATGGCGCAAATCAGGATGAGTCAATGACCGACAGCCCCCTCTCCCAAGCCGAATACGACGCCATTACCGATGCTGCTGCGCATTGGTGCATGCGCTTGCACGCCAACGACTGTACGGCGCAAGAGCGTGTCGCATTCGAACAATGGCGTGATGCGCATCCACTTCATGCGTTCGAGTACGAAGCGATGCTGGAGATCTGGGACGTTGCCGGGGATTTGCCTCGTCCGTCGACCATTGCCGCGCCGGTGGTGCACATCAAACCCGCAACACCTTGGCGTACCTTCGGCATCGCTGCCGCCGTGTGCGCGGTGTCGCTGCCATTGGCAGCCGTCAGCGGCTGGAACATGGGGTGGCTGCCGAACGCGTACCAACACATTGAAGCAAGCGATACGGTCCGTCATGTCACCCTTGGCGATGGCAGCCAGGTGGAATTGAACCTGGGCAGCGAGCTGACGTTCAGCAACTACAAGGACCAGCGCCGGGTGACCCTGAAAAAAGGCGAAGCATTCTTCAGGGTCAGCCACGACACCACGCACCCTTTTATAGTGAAAGCGGCGCAAGGCAAGATTCGAGTGACGGGCACCCAATTCAACGTCTGGATGTATGAAGATCAGGTGCGTGTGAACCTGATTGAAGGGTCGGTGCTGGTCAGCAGCAACGATGACCTTCCAGGCGATGGTCTACGTCTCGGGCCGGCCATGCAGGCGAGCTACGGACACGGCGATTACATTCCGCGCATCAGTCAGACCTATGACAATGACAACTCATTGGCCTGGCGCAGCGGCAAGCTGGTGCTGGATGATCTGACGCTGTCCGACGCCCTGCCCTTGATCAACCGCTATCTGGCCAAACCGCTGATTGTGGCTGATCCCAGTACCGGTTCGATCCGCATCGGCGGCATCTACAACATCAAGGAACTCAACGGCCTGGTGGCGTCCTTGCCCAAGGTATTGCCGGTCTACGTGACGCGCAACAAGGACGGTAATCCGGTATTGAACGCCCTCCCGCAGCAAACCCCTAAAAGCTGAAAACTCGCGGCCTCGTTTCACTCGATCCTTTGTAGGAGCTGTCGAGCGAAGCGAGGCTGCGATCTTTTGATCTTACTGGTTTACGACCTTGCCTACCGCCTCATCCCGCTCACTGATCGTGCGCGCCTGATACTGCGCATCGGCTTTGATCTGCTGCTCGGTAAACGGCATCACGCTCAACTGTTTCTTCGAAAACGCCAGCGTCTGGTCCCGTGAATACTTCGAGGCCGGATCACTGGAGAGCGAAAACGCCAACAAGCCTTGGGCACGCGGTCCGCTGTCGTCAAAGGTCACCACTTGCAGGTAACTCGTCCCGCTGACGACCTCCCGTTTTCCGTCGGTTCTGGGCACGCTCTGTATGGCGTTGTAAATACCCAAAGTGCCCGGTCCACCATGGATGGGCGTCTGCTGCCCCCCGCTGCTCACCACCTGAATGCCCCCCCAACGGCTGTCTTTGTTGAGGCCTTGTTTGTCGACGTTTTCAACAGAGGCCAACATCGCCTGCCGAACGGCCTTCACCACTTCAGGCTGCTCAATCGCCAGACCACGGGGTGTGTGCTGCGGGTCTTGCGGATCGAACGCCACTCGCCATACATCAGGCATTTCCTGCAACGCTTCCATCACATTCTGGAAGTGAACAAAACCCAGGCCACTGTTCAGGTTCGCGTTGCCGTCCCAGGCCCTCAGGCTGGCGCACAAAGGTGTGAGCGCCTTTGCGTCTGCGCCCAGATCCGCCGTGCAGAACTGCAACAAGTCCGGCAACACTTGCGTGGCCAGGAATACCTGATCGTCCATCACCATGCGTTGCAGGTCCGTCGCCACAATAGGGCCAGCCTTGTGCAGTGCACCCAGGCGATCAAGCGCAAAGCGTGAGCGCAGCCCCAATGGCTGGCTGTCCTGGCTGATGAGTGGCGAAAAACCCGTCAGCGGTTGCGCCGGGTTAGCCATCCATGCCGAATCGTTGGAATGCTGCACGAAGTCCTTGCGCAGCAGCTGTGGCAACTGGCCGGACGCATAGATACCTTTTTGCGCCGCCTGAGGATCGATGTCCCAGGCACATTCGCTCTTGGACCCGTCAAGCACAATCATCTGCAAGCCGGCGCGTGGATCGCTGCACCTGGCCAGCTTTTCTGCATTCACATTGGGCACGACCGACAGGTTCATGTAGAGCGTCTGGCCCTTGTCGTCCGCCGCCAGGGTGTTGACCCACGGGATGCCCTGGATCTTGTGCACCGACGCTTGCAACGCCTCAAGGCTGTCCGCCCGGTTCATCTCATACCACTGTTGCAATACCCGGTCGTTTTCCAGGTTGGCGTCGCGCAGGCTATAGGCAAACTGGGTGTCCCAGTCGAGCTTGCCGGGCCACTGCACAATCGGGCCGAACTGCGAGCTGTAAACCACATGGGAGATCGGCTGGACCTGACCATCGGCTTGTTTCGCGTTCACCGTCACGGTCTGTTTTGTCATCGGCAATGACTGGCCGTCGAGCAGGTAACGGGTCGGGTCCTTGGGGTCCAGTTGCAGGCGATACAGAGTGAAATGTTTGGATGAATCCACTGTGTGGGTCCAGGCCAGGTGCTGGTTGAAACCGATGTTGATCATCGGCAGACCAGGCAGCGCGGCGCCCATCACGTCGAGCTTGCCGGGAATCGTCAGATGCATCTGATAGAAACGCATCCCGCCCACCCAGGGAAAATGCGGGTTGGCCAGCAACATGCCGCGACCGTTGAAGGAACGTTCGCTGCCGACGGCGACGGCGTTGCTGCCTCGGTCCAGGGCGAAGCGCTGCAGGCGCGAGTCGGCTAGCTGGAATGATCCTGAATCGGCGGTGGCTGCGACGGCCTGGGGTGG
>NZ_WFGV02000022.1 GCF_010095445.2 Pseudomonas sp. TNT3 | reverse complement strand
CAACGACAGACCGAATTTGAACGCGATTCCATCGGCCGACTGCTGGCCAAACTCAATGCCGATGCCCGTCAGGATTACACCTACGATGACGCAGACCGCTTGCTCACCATCGAGCGCCTGCCTACCGTCAACGGCAAGAAACTCGGCATTTCTGAAGAAAAGCTCGAATTTTCCTACGACTTGCTAGGTCGCTTAATTAAAGAGACCACACCCCAAGGCGCTCTGTCCTACGACTACGATCCACTGAGCAACCTGACCACGCTGACTTTGCCCACGGGCCAACACTCAGCCTGAGCTGTTGGAAGAACACGCCTACAACCCGATCCATCGCCGTCATCACTACGACCCGGCCGGCGAACTCATTCGCACCCTCGACAAACTGCGCGGCGAGATCAAGTACGAGTACGAAGCCAACGGCCAACTGCACAGCCGTGATACCGGCAAGTTGGTGGACAGTGAGGAGTTCCGATACGACGCGGCGGCGAACCGGCTGAACTTCAACACCAGTCAGTTTGATCACGTGAAGGACAACCGGATCAAGCAGTGGCGGGATCAGGAATATACCACGATGCGTGGGGCAACCTGATTGAAAAGCGTAGTGGCATGAGCCGGCTGCAGACGTTCAGTTACGACTGTGAGAATCGGTTGGTTATGTGTATGAGCCGGGGAGTTATGCGCCACTTGCTCGGGTGGATCAGGAAGAGGGCGGGGAGCAGACGCTTTACTACTTCCATACCGACCAGATTGGTACGCCGCTGGAGATGACTGACCGGGAAGGGCAGATTGTCTGGCAGGCGACGTATAAGGCTTGGGGCTCCATCGAAACGCTGACGGTGAAAAAGGTTGAGCAAAACCTGAGGTTTCAGGGGCAGTATTTCGACGACGAGACGGGGCTGCACTACAATACTTTTCGGTATTACGATCCGGAGGTGGGGCGGTTTATAACGCAGGATCCGATTGGGTTGGCAGGTGGATTTAACCTTTATCGATACGCCCCAAACGCGAATAGCTGGGCCGATCCATTAGGCTGGAACTGCTGGGCGGCTAAAACTGTTGCAGGTCGAAAGGTGTATCAACGCAAAGATATATTTGACCCTAACTACGTTGATGATTTGGGAAGGACGAATGTTCAAAGGATGAGAAAGGGTGATGCTCCGATAGGGAAGGATGGTTCTGAGGTTAATCTCCACCACCTAACCCAAGATGAGCCCGGGTCAATGGCCGAGATACTTAGTAGCTTTCACTCAAAAAATGATCGTGTGCTGCACATGTACTCTAATCAATGGGATAAAAGTCGGGTTGGGTCAGATGGCGTCAGACGGCTTTATAATAGCGCGCCACAAAGTATGAATCGCGGTCCTTTCAATACCTGGAAAAAGGGTTATTGGAAACTTAGATCACTAGATTTCTGAAGGTGGATATATGAATTATATTGATGCAATTGAAGCAGAAATTTATGCCTCTGGCGACGATCCTGCTTGTGCGGGTGCGGCGAGCGATGCCCTGATTGCTGAATTTGAAGCGGCGCTGGGAGTAAGGTTTCCTGTGTCATACAAGTTGTTTCTTAAAAAGTTCGGTGCCATGTCATTCGCCGGGGATACTTATTATGGAATAACTAAAAGTGGCGTATTTGCTACAGCTGTCCCTAGCGTTTTGTTTGCTACAAAAACTGCGAGAGATAACGGAGATGCCGATGAGGCGATGATTGTAGTCAAGTCTACAGGCTACGGCCCTATTTATTCTATTGATACCTCTAGTTGCGACGCGGGTGGCGAAGCAGCAGTAGTTATTACTGAGCTTTCCTTTAAGCGAAGTGGGGAGAAAATTAAGGTTGCTAACAGTTTTGAAGAGTTTTTTTGTGAGTCAGTTAGAAAGTCGATAGATGAGCTGTGATTCCCATAAGACATCATTTGAATGCCGAGTATCTTTCAGTGTAGTAGGCTTCGCGGGTCGAAAATATTCGATTTTTCGTAGATAAATTTTACGGGAAGTACCGTCCAACTGACCAAGGCCGGGACCCAGGCCGGTATGAAAGCGGTCATGCCCTGCGTGCTGAAATTCACCGCCGGTTTCGTCTCCGGTGAAGTCGCCAGTCGGTACGTCGTAGGGCCGGCCATCGAGCGCGCAGTGGGCGGATGATCGGCAACCTGACTCACCAGTTCAGCTACAACCTCGGCGGGCACCTGACACGGGTCAACGAAATACTCCAAGGAAGACCTGGGCTTGATCACCTGTCGCGGCATCGGCGGTGAACGCTACGCCATTTGACCTCGACGAGTTGCAGCATTACGACCACGATCAGGGCTCGCCCGACGATCGCCAGTTCCTGTTGATGAGCGTCGAAAGCGAAGGCCACAACAACTACCTCAACGGTCATCAGGCGAGCTACTACAACACCTTCTCCTGCGTGCGAAAAAAGATCGTCTTCCGCCCGCAACTCACCACCCCGCGCCCAACCATCTCCGGCCCGCAAACAGCCATTGTCGTCGGCCCGTCGGGTGAAGAAATCTTCACCGATGAACTCGGTCGCGTGAAGGTGCAGTTCCACTGGGACCGCAAGGGCGAGCACAACGACAAGAGTTCGTGCTGGGTCCGCGTCGCCCAATCCGGCGCCAGCGGTGGCTTCGGCAGCATCCTCATTCCCCGTGTTGGCGATGAAGTGGTGGTGGTGTTCCTCGACGGCAATCCTGATCGGCCGTTGATCATGGGCAGTTTGTACAACAGCAAGAACACGCCACCGTGGTCGTTGCCGGCGAACAAGACGCAGAGCGGGTTTTTGACGAGATCGGTTAAAGGGAAGGGCTCCAATGCCAACTTCTTCCGCTTTGAAGACAAGACAGGTGCCGAGCAAGTTAGCCTCCACGCCGAACGTAACATGGATACCGAGATTGAGGCTGACGAAAGCCACACGGTCGGTGGCAATCGCGAAATCAAAGTCGACGGGAAACACACCGAGACGATCAAGCTTGAAACCAGTATCGCGGTTAAGGAGGGCTCCTATTACGTCACCGTTGATAGCGGCGAAGTGAAGATCAGTGCAGCGACATCGATCACGCTTGAAGTCGGTGCCAGCAAATTGGTCATGAAATCGGATGGCACCATCACGCTTTCTGGCGTGAACATCGACGTTGTTGGCAGCACGAAAATCAACCTTAACTAATCAGTCCTACGGACAAGGAATTCCCGTATGCGCCGGAATATTTACGACCGCCTTTCTGAACGGCGTATTCGAGAGCAAGAGCAAGCGCGTGTCGAGCAGGCGATTGCTGATGCGGTGCCACCGCCTCCTGAGCGTTTTCATACCAATGAGTTGAGTTTTGTCAGACCGACCAACCTCAAAGACAAAACTTTTCACGTATTCACTCTGACGGACATAGGGCCAAGCCCTTTTTCCTTGGTAGTTGGGCGTTCACAAATTGAATCAGGTTCCGATCTTGAAACCATGGCCCAACAATTACTGGGCGAACTGAAAAAGTCCTTGTCGCATGTCGAATGGATCGAACCGGTCACACCTGTAAAGGTCGCGGGCGTAGATGCGCGGCGTGTCGAATTTCGCTGGCGGCAACAGGGGCAACCAGTTCATCAGTTGCAATTGATTTTTCTGCATCAAGATGAGCATCAACAGCCATTGCTCATGCAAATAACGGGGACCAGCAACAACCCGAAAGGTATGACTTCCGAAGAGCGTCGTCAGTTTGACGCATTGGTTGAGACGATTGAGTTGCGCTCCCCACCTGAAACCGACAAAGAGGAGATCGTCGACGAGGTTATGCCTTCATGAGCGAAGCCGCGGCGCGCCTGGATGACCCGATTGAGCATTCGAGCGCGTTAGGAGGGCTGCTAGCCGGGCTTGCTATTGGCGCTGGTGCAGTGTTGGTAGGTATTGCCATCGTCGGCACAGGCGGCTTGGGTGCAGTTGCACTGTGTGCGATGGTTGGCGCGGGGGCGGCGACCGGTGCAGGCATCGGCCAATTGCTCGGCAGTTTGTCTTTTGCCACCCATGATGCCGGCCAGATCAAGACGGGGTCTGCGAATGTCTTTACCAATGGCAAGCCGGCGGCCAGAGCGCATGTTGATACCGCGACGTGTGACCAGCATGGGTCTGCCCCTCAGATTTTGGCTCAGGGCAGTGATTCGGTTTACATCAACGGCCTGCCCGCTGCTCGTGTAGGTGACAGAACTGTTTGTGACGCCAAGATCAGCGCCGGATCCGGTAACGTGTTTATCGGAGGAAGTACTGAGACGACAGACGCCATTAGTCCAGAAGTGCCTGAGCGGTTAGAAAACGCAGTGTTGGTTGTTGGATTGGCGAGTGCAGTGGTTCTCGCCGGTCCGGTAGTTGTAGCGTTTGGAGTTTTGGGCGGCCTTTTTGGAGCAAAGGTGGGTTCCTATGTTGGAGGTGAGTTGTTTGGTGAGGGTGGTGATGGCCAGAAAATCGCTTCCTTTGTTGGCGGTTTTGTAGGTGGTGGGCTCGGTGCCAAAGGGGGAATTGCTTTCGATAGAAGTTATAAAATAACTAGTCAGGGGCTTGGATCTAACCTTGGAAATATTGGGGTAAGACCCAAGACATTAAGTGATAAGCCTTCGGCATGGTCTAAACTTAAATACCGACGCGGTACATTCAGAAAAGGCGTGCGCGAAAAAGTATGGGGGAATGCAAAAGACTTAAGTCCGGATGGAGTGGTGAGAGATCCTGTGACAGAGGTTGCAATGAAGCAGAGCGAACCGTGGGATATGGGGCATAAGCCGGGCTTCGAAAACTGGAAACATGTAAGAAGTGCTGAAGCAAGGGGTTTGACTCGAAGGGAGTTCCTTGACGAGTATAATAATACAAGTCACTATAGACCCGAGCTTCCATCTTCTAATAGAAGCCATGCTGGCGAAATGAAATCTGATGAATATTTAGGACCTTGATAATGTCTACTCCGAATGCACTATGTAAAGCAGTCGCGAAGCATGCACTCCAAGTCTTTGGAGGTGAGCTGAAGGTGCAGGCTTACTACAACGATGACAAAAGTCTTTCGATTGATTTGCTCACGACACTGGACTCAGTTCATAAGGGCGTAAAATCGATCGCCACTATAGGTCTTTGTGAAACCCCACTATTAGAAAGTGATAATCAAGAATTTCCTACAAGGGTCGAGCTGTGCGCGGCAGCCATGGCTACAGAGGTTTATTGGGAAAACGCATTGGTTTCGGCAGCTTTCCATATATTAAAAAAACAGGCAGCTGTGATGCCGGGAGTGGTTGTTCCATATATTTTTAACGATTATTTATCTGAACCGCTCATGCCTCACATATATCTAACAGTGCCGTTTGTTTGGAATTATGCTCATTTTCCTGAGTTGAGTTTTTCAAATCTAAAAATTAATTGGCTGCAATGTATTTCTATTTATGAAGAAGAGCGAGTGTTTATTGATAGGTTCGGTGGTGATGCTTTCGATGAATTGTTGTCAGAGCAGGAGATCAATACGCTCGATCGAAATAGAATGCCAGTTTCAATGGTGTGAGCTATTGGTCGGGTAATCAGTGTCAGCATGATTTTTCGATTGTGTTGATTTTATTGCGTTGCCACGCGCCTGCTGCGCACCGCTCGTGGCCTGCCGAGCAGCCGTCGGGACGCCAAGGGCCAGCGCATTCGCTACGAATACGACCAGGCCATCCGCTTGACCGCGCTGGTCAACGAAAACAACGCGGCTTACCAGTTTGCCTACGATGCGTCCGATCGTCTGATCGAAGAAAAACGCATCGACAACCTGACCCGCCAGTTCAGCTACAACCTCGGCGGGCATCTGACACGGGTCAACGAAATCGGCTACGGTGAGCGCGCCGAACGACCACAACGACAGACCGAATTCGAACGCGATTCCATCGGCCGACTGCTCGCCAAACTCAACGCCGACGCGCGCCAGGACTACACCTACGACGAGGCAGATCGCTTGCTCTCCATCGCGCGCCTGCCTACCGTCAACGGCAAGAAACTCGGCGTCAGCGAAGAAACACTCGAATTCTCCTACGACTTGCTAGGCCGCCTGATCAAAGAGACCACCCCACAAGGCGCCTTGTCCTACGACTACGACCCACTGACTACCCTGACTCTGCCTACCGGCCAGCACCTGAACCACCTGTACTACGGCAGCGGCCACCTGCACCAGCTCAACCTTGACGGCCAGCTCATCAGCGACATGGAGCGCGATGACCTGCACCGCGAGGTGCTGCGCACTCAAGGCAAACTCACCAGTTGTTTCAGCTACGACGCCATGGGCCGTAAAGCCTGGCAATTCGCCTCGACGTTGCCGGCAGAGAAACTCTCGCAGATTCTCAATCCCGGCATTCAGCCTGAGCTGTTGGTAGAACACGCCTACAACCCGATTCACCGTCGTCACCAATACGATCCTGCCGGCGAACTCATCCGCACCCTCGACAAGCTGCGCGGCGAGATCAAGTACGAGTACGAAGCCAGCGGCCAACTGCACAGCCGTGACACGGGCAAGTTGGTGGACAGTGAGGAGTTCCGATACGACGCGGCGGCGAACCGGCTGAACTTCAACACCAGTCAGTTTGATCACGTGAAAGACAACCGGATCAAGCAGTGGCGGGATCAGGAATATACCTACGATGCGTGGGGCAACCTGATTGAAAAGCGCAGCGGGATGAGCCGGCTGCAGACGTTCAGCTATGACTGCGAGAATCGGTTGGTTAAGGCTGAGACCTTGGTTGGCGGCAAGTTGGAAAGTATTGGGGCTTATCGTTATGACAGCCTCGGACGACGTGTTGCCAAGGTGTCGGAAGTCAACGGGGTCACCGAGCAGAAGCATTTTCTGTGGCAGGGCTTGCGCTTGTTGCGTGAGGAGACGCCGGGGCAGAGCAGCCTTTATGTGTATGAGCCGGGGAGTTATGCGCCACTTGCTCGGGTGGACCAGGAAGAGGGTGGGGAGCAGACGCTTTATTACTTCCATACCGACCAGATTGGTACGCCGCTGGAGATGACTGACCGCGAGGGGCGGATTGTCTGGCAGGCGACGTATAAGGCGTGGGGGGCGGTGGAGCGTCTGGACGTCAACGCAGTCGAACAGAATCTGCGGTTTCAGGGGCAGTATTTCGACGACGAGACGGGGCTGCATTACAATACGTTTCGGTATTACGATCCGGAGGTGGGGCGGTTTAT
Source organism: Pseudomonas sp. TNT3 (assembly GCF_010095445.2). GTDB lineage: Bacteria > Pseudomonadota > Gammaproteobacteria > Pseudomonadales > Pseudomonadaceae > Aquipseudomonas. Next base: position 85,893 of record NZ_WFGV02000022.1, on the reverse strand, counting down.
TACGCAGGATCCGATTGGGTTGTTCGGGGGAGACAATCTCTACAGATATGTAGAGAATCCTATTAGATGGATTGATGTTTTGGGTCTTGCAAGCTCAAATCCTGGGGTGTACGACGTATTTTTTGAGGCGCTTGGCTGGCCCCGTCAAATAGATTGCTTCGCCCCCAGTCAGATAGCGACGCTGGCTGAAAACAAGTTGGATAGCGCACGTGGCGTTGCAGTACGACTTTGCTTGCTGGATATTCGCTTACTTTAAAGCAAACAAGATTGCTACTAATTTAAATAAGGATCGATATGTCGCTGGTATACAAGACAGGTTTAAAACCTGTTGAGATTGATCTGATCGAATCAGAAATCAAGCGGACCTTCCCAGATGATTATAGGGCGTTTTTAATAGCAGCGAATGGCTGCTTTGTGACAGCGCCTGAATATGCGCAGATTCAGCTAAGCGCTGTTGACGAAGGAACTATCAGCTTTGATCAACTTTTTGGGCTTTTACCAGGAGAGGATTGCAATGATTTAATCAGTTTTAATAAAGAGTTTGTTGATGAATTGGATTTTGTAGAAGAAGCGGTCGTTATAGGCGAGGATGGAGGGGGAAACCCTTACGTGATCATTGGGAAAGCCGGAAGTCAGGGTGTTTACTATTGGGACCGCACGCATCTCCATGAATCGGATTCAAAAAACCAGTTTGATATTCCAGAGCAAAATGGAAGTGGTAATTTGTTTTTTTATATCTGGAACCTTTCGTGAGTTTTTCGATCTGGTAATTATGAGTGTGGGTGGAGTTGCAACCATCAGACGGGACTGAAAATAGAAGTTGTCTCGTACCGCGGGCCAGATATACCATCCGGCTGGGGCGCGTGTTAACAGCCAAGTTGAGCAAATGCTGAGCCTCTGCCAACTGTTACATTACGAGATTTTAATATGATTGATGTTGATGAAGAGATTATAAAAATAAGGAAATTTAATTTCTTTTCTAACTTGGGTGTGAGCGAAACGAAAGACAGCACATTAATATATATAGGCAGTGTCAGAGAAGCTTTCGTGGAGCCTTCGGTGCAGGCGTTTGAGGGGCTCTATAATGATGTTAAATGGTTGCCTTCATCCCAATGTCAGCCGGATCCTTTTTATAATTTACCTAAACCATCATCCGATCTTGTCGCGATGCGCATGAAAATTAATAAGGCGGTTTTGGCCGCGACGAACAATTTTGATAAGAGCAAGTTCCGATGTGCTCCGCATGATTTTAGCGTTGCAGCAAGAAATGGGGTGTGTTTTACCTTTAGGCAGTATGTGTCTGAACAGTATTACGGTTTAGGTGATCATTGGGCAAGGATTGCTGCTCTGTATGGTAAAGGGCATTGGCCTATAGGTTTTTGTGAGAATAAGTTTTTCGTTATTTAAGTTTTCGAAGTGGCAAGGCGGTGAAGTTGCCAGTTTAGCTATCCGAAATAAGTCGAGTTGGGAGTAAGATATGGGTGAAATTAAGCAATGAACCAGGAAATTGAGCGTAAGATAATTTTTTTGCGGAGCCAATTGGATGAAGCTGATATGTTTCTTGGTTGTCCTGCGCGAGAAGAGGACATTGTAGCTCTCGGTTCAAGGACCAAAATTGAATTTTCGGAAAATGTGCCTGATCAATATGTAGCGTTTCTTAAGTCGTATGATGGCTTGGTTTCGAGTGGTATTTTTATATATTCAAGCCGGCCTCATAAATTTTTGGATAGTGATGGGTTTAGTCATTCATTTGTAGAGCAGAACGTAATGGCCCGAGACCTTGGGTTTATGAGCAAATTTCTCATTTTTGGTGAAAGTGATCAAGATGAGTACGTTTTTGATATTATAAGAAAAAAGTATCAGGTTCGAGATAAGCAAGCGTTTGATAACGTATTCGAAGAGTTTGATACGTTTGATGGTCTATTGCATTTTATGGTGGATTTGATAGGCGAACGATTGTGAAGTATTTGCGTCGCAATCTATTAGGCTACATGTAGGGCGGGCAGCTTAACATTGGTCAATCAGAATGGTCATATGTAGCTTGCCTTTAAGTAAGGAGTTAATAATTTAAAAATGCTAGATATCAATGGTTTGGAAGTAAGATATGCAAAAATTCATGGCGGCGAAGGGTGTCAGCCAGATGTCTTGCTCTCTATTGAAAAATTATTAGGTGTCAAGCTTCCATCCGACTTTGTGGCGATAGCAAAATTTTACAGCGGTGGATTGTTAGGGGGGATAAGTCATCACGATGTTGGTATTGATGGTGACGCAACAAACATCGTGCGCGAAACATTTAGGTTGAGGCAGGCGGTAGACCTGACGCCAGAATTTATTGTGTTGGCAGAACCTTCAGAAAGCCTTGTCGTATTACATATCTGTGGCGAACCCGCTGTTATCTGGTGTGACAGTGTGGACGCGATGAATATAAGTTTGATGGCTTATGAGAATCCGCCGAATTACTGGTTTAGCTATGCCAGTTTCTTTTCGCACTTGCTGGATCAAGAGGAGCTTGAGCGTGGAGTTGCTGAGTAGTAGGTGATTTGTTTGTCATGAGACTTTAATAAAAATTAGCGTTAGTTCACGTATTGCCAACGTCTCCAGGCCAAAGCTAAGGTGTTGTCGTGTTTTATATTATCGAGCCAGACATCGCAGGTGGATTGGGTGAAGGCACCATAATGGATAGCGCATCCCATCCCTTTTTGAAATCTATAATTGACGTGATTTTAACGAGAATGAAAGCAGTTCGCTGCTTGCCGCGAACACCCTCGTCGGAACGCCTCCCGGGCAAGGTCTTTCCAGCGGGGATGGACGCCAGGCTTAACGCGAAATAATCCCATGATCAATCGCATACTTCACCAACGCCGCCGGCTTATCGATATTCAGTTTTCGACGAATACTCAATCGATGGGTCTCCACAGTCCGCACGCTGATATCCAGTTCCCTCGCCATTTCCTTGTTGTTCAACCCCTGAGCCATTTTGTACAGCACCTGACTTTCCCGAGGTGTCAGCTCAGTGTCGGTGCTTTTATCAGCGATCAGCCGTTGGGCAATTTCTGCGCTGTAAAACGACCCACCGTTGGCGATGGCTTCGATGGCCGCGATGATTTCCCGGGACGGTGAGTTCTTGAGGACGTAGCCGCTGGCACCGGCGCGGACGGATTCGCTGACGTATTCATGATTGTCGTACATGCTCAGCACCAGCACTTTGAGCGTCGGGTAGCGGTTGCGCAGCAGTCGTGTGAGTTCCAGGCCGTTCATGTCTTTGAGGCTGATGTCGACCAGTACCAGGTCTGGCTGGCAGCGGCCGACCATGTCGATTGCGTCTGCGCCGTTCTCGGCTTCGCCCACCACTTCCAGCGGTGCCATGACCGAGAGCAGGGCTTTGATGCCGTCGCGGACCAGGGAGTGATCGTCGACCAGGGCGACGCGGATCGGGGAGGGCAGGTTCATCGCAGCTTTTACTCTTGTTGTTGGGTGGGCGGTCAGCGTGTGGCGCCGGTGGGTTTCATCGGCAGCAGCACGTCCAGCTCGCTTCTTCCCGGTGTCGATATCAGGGCGAACTGGCCACCAAAATGTTCGACGCGTTCGCGGATGTTACGCAGGCCGATGCCGGTTTGGCGACGTTCGACCTGGGCGACGTTGAAGCCGATGCCGTCATCGACCACGCTCAGGCGTACGCCTTCTGTTGAGCCGTGCAGGGTAATCGCTACGTTTTTCGCCTGGGCATGGCGTTCGATGTTGGTCAGGCCTTCTTGCACGATGCGAAACAGCGAGACGGCGGCGCCGTCCACCAGATCACAGTCGAATTCGTTGTCGTTGTAGGTCACTTTCAGGCCGCTGCGTTGCTCGAATTCGGCGGCGAGCTGGCCGATGGCGGCGGGCAGGCCGAGGGTGTCGAGCAGGGACGAACGCAGGTCGTGGGAAAGGCTGCGGACTTCGCCAATGGCATCGCCGAGGCGTTCGGTGGCTTCTCGCAGGATGCTCAGGCCTTTGTCCTGACCGTTCTCCAGTACATGGCTGGCCAGCTCGAACTGGAATTTGATCGAGACCAGCACCTGGCTGATGCCGTCGTGCAACTCGCGGGAAACCCTGGAGCGTTCTTCTTCTTGCAGGCTGACGATGCGCTGGGTCAGGCGCTGGAGTTTCTTGTCGGCCAGTCGGTGTTCGCTGACGTTGAGTGTCATGCCGCTGGCGAAGACGAACAGTACCGCGACGAGGGCCACGGCGGCGATGGCCAGCATGGTTTTGCGGATGCCCTGGGCGACCTCGTCACGGGCTTGCTGGGTGGCGCGTTCGACGTCTTCCAGGTAGATGCCGGTGCCGAGCATCCAGCCCCAACGGTCGAGCATCACCACGTACGCGAGCTTGTCGGTGACTTGTCCGGATGAAGGTTTGTTCCAGGCGTAGCGCTGGAAACCTTCACCGGATTCGGCACTTTTCAGCAAGGCCTGGATCACCGGCAGGCCGTGCGGGTCTTTCATGTCCCACAGGTATTGGCCGACCAGTTCCGACTGGCGCGCGTGCATCAGGCTGCGGCCCTCGCGGTCGTAAACGAAGAAGTAGCCGTTGATGCCGAAGCTGAGTTTGCGCAGTTCTTCCAGCACTTGTTGCTGCGCGTGGGCGTCGCCGTGGCCGTCGTCGTAGAGCGGGGCGATCAGGCTTTGCGCCATTTCCACGTAGTTTTTGAGCTCTGCGCGCTTGCTCGCCAGGATGCTGTCTTCGATGAGCTGCGCCTGCTGGTCGCCGAGTTGGCGGTTCAGGGAAATCACCAACGCACAGATGACCGCGATGGCCAGGACCAGCGGCAGGATGCCGAGCGCGACGATTTTGTGTTTGAGCTGCATCTGGGCTCCTGTCCGGGCCGAGGGGGAAAGTGAGGGCCCGGCATCATATGCCAAAGATACGCGGGTTCTGTAGCGCTGCTGGACGGAGTGACTTGTGGCTAATCCCCGTAGAAGCAAAGCTTGCCCACGATAGCGGTGGATCAGCTGGCATCATTGTCGAACGAAAGATTGTCATCGCGGGCAAGCCCGGCTCCCACGGTAATACTGTTCACTTAAGAAGAGGCGAGCACGGTACTGTGGCGAGGGGATTTATCCCCGTAGGGCGCAGCCCCAAAACTGCGACCGAGGTGTGTCAGTTACACAGCGTGCACTGATTTTACGACTGCTGCGCAGCCGAACGGGGATAAATCCCCTCGCCACAGTACTGTGCATGCCTGAAGCTCTCTTACAGAGAAAAGCATTATGGCTCCTAGGTAGTCCACAGAAATGAGAATTTCACCACGAATACACGGGACTCGCCAGCAGGTTGATTGAATAGAAATGAGAGGCTTGGTGCTTTATATTTGAGAATTAGTTCTTGAGGGTCTTCAGAATCGAGAATGAAAAACATGAACATGAACATGAACATGAACATGAACATGAACATGAACATGAACATGAACATGAACATGAACATGAACATGAACATGAACATGAACGCTGTCGAAGTCCCTGTTGCTGCATAATTCCCAGCCAGCAGTTTGTATTTGAGATGGTGAAGAGCAGTATTGCGGCTTTAAGCCGACCATGTAATAGGAGTGGGTAATATATTAAAGGCTGATTTGAATAACCTCTTTAGCTCTAGACGAAACCATCTTGCTTAATTTTTTCAGCGGCCAAATTCCCTCGTGGCGTAAATTACAGTTTTGCTATTTTTCAGCTGTCAGGAGCGATTTCAAAGATGGGCTAACTTCAAGAAGGTTGTTTTAAAAAGCGTAATTTTTCTTTTTAAACTGTGATGTCGTGAAAAGTCTCAATATCGAGTAGGTTGCAACTTAAATTTATGTGGGGCAGGTTTTTGGGATCGATTCCAGCCTCATGCAACGCTTTCAGACCGCAGGCAAGAGGAATGTTTAAAATAGACAATACCTCTTTTATGTCAAATAGAATTTTCGACAAGGCATCCCTGCAGATATCTAACGAATCCGTTATTGGAAAAACGTGGTTTTGCATTTGGTATGAAGTGTAGTTTGGCGGATCTTTTCGCAGTGCCGCCGCTAAGGTGAGCGTTTTTTGTATGTTTTTAATTGTGGCAGGGGCTAGCATGTAAGTTGCTCGCGGGATGTTTTTCTCGCATTCTAAGCGATAACTCTGAAGATGATCAAACATTGCGAAAAATGTCGGGCGGTGGTAAAAGCAAGGCTCAATAAATTGATTGATTGCTCTTATTCCGGCTACTCTCATAAGATGTTCGCACAAGTTACTCGGTAGGCTGAACAGAGCGCATGCTTCATCTAGTAGGATAGATTGTTTTGCGAACTCCTTGGCTGCAGTTTCATTGATAATATCGCGAGGCAATGATCGCAAATTGCTCGATTGCACAGGGTGAATAAAACATCCCTGATTTTGTAATCTATGGACTGTGGACATTTGGCAGTTCAGTAATGTGGCCACCTCATCCTTTGTAAGGCCAGCCAGATTTTCTTCGGGTGATTTGTAGGCCGCACAATACTCGGCGTTAGCCTGACGGATGATCTGACAGCGCGGCGGTACCATGTAATGATTCGCGCATTGCCGGTCTAACCAATGACTGAGGGCGAAATTCAAGACTATTTCAATATCCTGCCGCTCATTGCCAAACACCGCTCGCAACATATCCCCACGGTTAATTGTTGCGAATCGGCAGCAGTCATGGCTTGCGCAAGATCGATTGTCGGCATAGAACCGGTGCAGTGCACGAGTGGCAAGCCATGCGACCGAAGCACTGCCAAAATTTATCCATGGAGCCATGTGTAAAGGTATGATAAATCCGGGACAATTTGCCACTTGTGTCGCAGCGGCTAACTCAATACGTTCGATGACGCGTAACGGCAAGTTGCAACGTTCGTTATTCCCGGTCCGCCGACGCGCTTCCCACAAATTCACACACAACTGCGATAGGTTGTACTTGGACGAAATCTCTTCCACGATAGAATGAGAATGGAAAGGATTGGCTTCCGTCGGCATGAAGTCACGGATGATTCGATTAGCTGTACGGCGTTCGAAGCCGCAGCGGCATTCGAATAACTGTGCGTTGTACCAGAACTCTCTAGTGCGACATTTTGGACACGCGGTGATCAGTTCTATGCCGTGCGGTAGGCAAAAGTCTAGGTCAAGAAGGTCATGGAAAATTGGTGATTGCGCGGCCTCTATACATTTGGGGCAGTAGCGCAAGTAGCTTTTGCAAGAGCCGCGCGGTAAATCTATATGGTCTATCTTAAAGCTGCGGGAGTGCTGCCGAACGGAATAAAATTCTTCACGCAAGGCACTGGCCATTACAGGCGCTTGCTCCTCCACGATGTCGAGTAGTGGTGAACTATGGTCGAGCAGGTCGGCCCAGCGGCCTGGCTTGAGGGTAAAATAAGTACACATGTTACTGACCGTACCAAAGCCGTTGTAATGTGCCATTCGCATTAATAAGCTTGTGGGGCTCTCGAATTCGGCGGGTTTTGGGATATAGCAGAGTTTATCCATATTGCTTTTTCATCGCTGCTTTCAACTCTCTGGCAGAGAGGCGAAATGGATTGCATGCTCGACAGAAATATATCCCGTCTGCGGCGCGGGCAAAGTCTTCGAGGGTGAGTTTATTGTCCTCCCGCGTCAGGGCAAGCGTTAGGCTGTCATAAAAAAATCATCGGGAATCTCGTTACCTGCTGCAATGCCCTCATAACTCATGATCGCACCTCAACGGTTTATAAAGATTTCCCGCTAATCTCGTTCAGTTTGCAATACTCCTCCCAGTCCATTTCCACCATTTCTGCCACTTCTCGATGAAACTGTAGCGTCAGGTATTTCAGTTCTTCGGAAGACTCAGAAATCATTATAAGCGTAAGCTCCCATACCTCGATCCCCAGACGCATCGCCTCCTGCTCAAAAGCTGACTCAATGCATAGTTTTCTCTCGACTTGATTCAGACCCTTGACATCATCATTTAGTAATGAATTGCCGTTGAAAAATTTTGAGAGCGCTAATTCTCTTCGTAATTCATCCGAGTTCATCAGCTTCTCCAGCTCTTGGACCCGTCTCGGTGTTATTGCCTCGTAATACATGAACATTGTCCATGGCTAGGCAATATCAGCGTCAGCGAACCAACTGCGAGTCATTTTTAAAAAAAACAAATGCATTGTATCCCACCAACGTTTCCACCAAGCGCCGACCTTCCCATCTTCAAGGGTAACTAATGACCGACTTCCCAACTTTTGGCCATCATCGTACAGTTCTAGCCTTCCGACGATGGTGCCCGCCGCGATAGGGGCCTCAAGCGGTCCATCTATCTCGAGGCGCGTCTCTACTTTTCGTTTTATATTTTGGGGTAGGGTGAGAATAAGATCATCCAGCAACCCCAGCGCAATCGATCGCTCCTTACCTTTCCAGAGTGCAGACTCTGTGAGCACCTCCCCGCCTTTTTCGTAGGTTTTGGTGTCGTAGAAGCGAAATCCGTAGCCCATCAGCTTTCCCGTTTCTGCTGTTCGCTTATGTGTACTGCTTGCGCCAAGGATAACGCTGATCAAACGTCGCCCGGCGCGATGTGACGAAGCCACCATGCAATAACCGGCCGCCTCGGTATGACCGGTTTTCAAGCCATCGAAACTGGGGTCTCGCCATAAAAGGAGATTTCGGTTGGCCTGTCGAATCCCGTTCCAGGTGAGGTATTTTTTGGAGTAAAGTGAATAAGAACCAGTTCCTTCGCCAATGATTGCCGCCGCCAACGTGGCCATGTCGCGAGCAGATGAATAATGCGCTGGCTCAGGCAGCCCGGTGGCATTCATAAAGTGAGTATTGCTCATTCCTAAGGTATTCGCGGTCGCATTCATCATCCCGACGAAGACGCCTTCACTTCCAGCTACATGTTCAGCAAGTGCAACGCTTGCATCATTTCCGGAGACGATGATCACACCGCTCAGCAAATCCTGAATCGAGACCGTGCTGCCAGGGTCAAGAAACATTCGCGAGCCACCCGTACGCCAGGCGTTTTCGCTGATCGTAACTGTGTCATTTCCTTTCATGCGCCCGGCCTTAATTTCACGTGTAGTGACAAACGCGGTCATCATTTTTGTCAGGCTGGCTGGGGGTAGACGCATATCGCTGTTGTGACTGGTAATCACGCTACCCGTTGCCGCGTCAATCAGTATCCAGGCTTTGGCTCCGAGCTTTGGTGCTGCAGGGATCATCGCCCCTCGAGTGTTCGTTTCAGCCCGAGCATGGTTCATACAGGCAAGAGGCGTTGTTACACAGAGCACGGTCAACACAAGCCGGAACAACAGATATTTCACAAGCAGGAAGCCTTGGTTTAGCAGAAAGTACTGAAAACCTAGTCCACAGCTCTGAGGCGCTCAAATTAAACTCAATTAACTTAAATTTAATGTTCGACCAGTGAGGAATACCAAGATCAGTCGGAAACCATCGGGCAGTGGATCAAGACACGGGTACCGCTGTGCGTAGCCGCAGGTTGGATATCCAGCGAGTAGCCGTGCAATTTGACGATGGCAGCGACCAACGATAATCCGAGACCATGCCCGGGCTGCATTCTGCTTGCATCTCCTCGATAGAGTCGACGAATGACGTGTGTACGGTCCGTCTCGGGTATGCCGGCACCATCGTCGGCGACTTCAATGAGAACCGTTGAATCCTTGATACTTCCCTGCAGTTTGATATGCCCACCCTCTGGCGTAAATTTGATTGCGTTATCGAGCAAGTTGACCAGGGCCTCAAACAGCAACGAAGCGTCGCCATACAGTTGGGGTAGGTCATTGGTGATTTCCAGAGAAAGCGTCTGAGAGCGATCGAGTGCCAAGGGTTCGTAAAATTCATGTGCCTGTTGTAACAACGCCATGATGTGGAAAGGTGCAAATGCTGAGCGGCGGCGAATGTCCTCGAGTTCGGCAACCCGAAGCAATCCTTGGAAACGCACCATGATCGATTCGCTTTCCTCAAGAGCCTGATTTAATGTGTGCTCGTGTTCACTGTCCAAAGGCAGTTGCTGGAGCTGATAAAGCCGTGCACGCAACCGTGTCAGTGGCGTACGCAGATCATGGGCGACACCATCGCAGACGCTTTTAACCTCATGCATCAGTTGCTCGATATGGTCGAGCATCGTATTAACGGCGTTCGCCAGCATATCCAACTCGTCGCGGCGGGCTGATAAAGGTAAGCGCTCCGACAAATTGCCTGAAACGATACTCTCCGTACAAAGCTGCAAAAGTTTGACACGGCGTAATGGCAGGCGCCGTAATAAATACCAGCCAATCAATCCGGGGATGAGCGTTAATGAAAATCCCCACATCAATGCCTGCTCAATAATTCCCCCAACGGCTAAAATCGAGCCACCGTCCCGCGCCAAAATAAGAATGTGTCCATCGCGGCGCCGAGTTAAAAGGGCATAGCTGCTTCTGGTTTCTTCATTGGGTAACGCGATACTCAATCCGCGCTCAAGGTAATGGACCTTCCCATCATCGGGCAAACTGGAACGCAGTTTGAGCAGATCTCCTGCAATGTGCTGGCCATCGGCTGTGAACAATCCGTACGCATCGATGCCGGGCGTTGAATAGGCTTCACCGGCAGCCAGTTCTTTTGCCAGTTTTTTATCATCGATTTTTTGATAGTAGTGCGCACGCTGCAATAATGTTCGCTCTGCAACGGTTCCCAGGTAATGGGAGATTTGCCAGTACAATACCCCGGTGAAAAGCGCTCCCCAAACCACAAAAAATATGGCGTAGAACCCGATCAATCTACTACCGGAAGAGCGCCATTCCTCAGTCTTTGGTAGCAAGGACATATCCAGCACCACGTATCGTATGGATGACAGGAGAGTTTTTATCGCCTTCGAGCTTTTTGCGCAGTCGGCCAATGTGAACATCTATGATGTTCGTTCCCGGATCGAAGTGATAACCCCAGACCTCTTCGAATAGCATTGTGCGTGTGACCAGTTGGCCTGCACTGCGCATCAGGTAATTGAGCAGTTTGAACTCGGTTGGAAGCAGCAGGATGTGCTCGTCGTTTCGAGTCAATGTGTGCTCAACCAGATCCAGTCGCAGATTTCCACAAATGAGATGCGGATGGCTAGAGTCGACACCGGTGCGCCGAAGCAGCGCATCCAGACGCGCAAGCATCTCGATGGGCGAAAATGGTTTGGTCAAATAGTCATCGCCGCCCGCCCGAAGCCCCTTAACACGCTCATCTACGTCGGAAAGTGCACTGATCATTAGGACCGGTGTTTGGATACCAAGATTCCGCAGCGTACTGACAATGGTTAGCCCATCAAAATCGGGAAGCATCCGATCTAGAGTAATGGCGTCGTAGCCTCCAGCAATCGCCAAGGCCAGTCCGTCTCGTCCGGTTTCCGCCCATCTAGAGCTGAAACCGCTGCGTTGGAGTGCGGCTATGATGACTTCCGCCGTCACCTCGTCATCCTCAATAACCAACGCGTAACTCATAACTTTCTCCGTGTAATGCCGAACACCGATACGGCGTACCCTAGTGACCAACGTTGCGGCCGAAAATTAAATATTTCTTAATCCACCTTAACCTTGATGCCTTCCAAAGCACGGATATATTTCCCATGACGGATGCTCGCAAGTACTGAGAGGAGGAAAATTGTGACCCCTTATTTGGCTTTCTTTTTGCTCGCATTCGGCTTGGTGTGTACCTATGCGAATTGGATTACTGCAGCGTAGCTGTAACGGAAGCATGAGCCGAACGCACAGCGCAGGCTTGTCCCGTTTCCCTGATGGAGCGTTCGGTATTTACCCAAAACCATTGATTGGGAGTTCGTTAGCCGATACAGGTCGCCTCACCTGTCATTTTTCAGCGAGCATCTCGGAGCAGCCATCCCATCGTCATGGGTGCTCGGTCGCCTCCATTCCATCAAGTCATTCCAGTGATTTGATTCAAACCAGCATCAAATACCAAATCGACAGCTGAGCAAAAACGGTACTGACCATCCGATCATGCGTTGTCTATGCAGCTTCACGCGACCACCAAGGGCACCAACCACAGGGGCTTTGCAACTCACGGTTTATGCAGGTGTCGATTGTTTATGGTTGCAGATCAATGCTCGGTTTCCACTTCTGGAGAACCCTATGACTCGGCAAGAAGAATTTTTAGCAAAAGCGCTAGAAATACACCATGAGTACGAACAGGCGACAGCTATCATCCACGCCATGATGAGTAAAAACATTGCCGTGGGTCCTGAGTGGGACGCTGCTGTTGCGAGGCAGCTCACGGCGCTTGACACCTGGATGGAGTTACCTCGTGGTTACGGCGATCTTCAGGGCGACGACTGATCCAATGGCTCGCTTGCACTAGCGTATTTTAGTATTCCTGCAGGATCGAAAGTCTCTTCTTTTCTCGACTCATATTTGGAAGGAAGTATCACATTCAGCCTGTCTCGCATGCCCACATCTGCATAGAAGGTTGACTGTAAGTTGGTGCGCCAATCCACTTGCTCATGAAATGACATTGGTCGTCAAAACACAGCTGATAATCGCCAGCCTCAGGCGTTCGCCCCAGACTCAACGGCTGCATAGGTGGCAACGATCGCCGGTAGTGCCAACTACCATTTTCCAGTCGAGCACCTTGTGGAATCTCCATCCCTGCGCCATTGCCACGCACACGAGCTTCTTCCAGTACCAGGCCCTGCTTGGTGATACGGTAGTCCTCTTCCCAGCGAATCTTTTCAATCGTGTGATTCCACGCTAGGGTGAAGTGTGAAACCGACAGTTGAGCCCACACGGCGCCGGTGAGGCCCAGACATAATCCGATCATGCGTTGGCTATCCCTGCCTGACGGGACCGCCAAACATGTTGAAGTATCATCAATGTCCCGAGGGCGAAGCCCAGCTCATCAGTCAGTGGCAACGCAACAACCAGCAAAGCTCCTGCGCCTACGCACAACAATCGCTCCCAAACAGGCATCTTGCGTTGCAAGTAGCCGGTGGAGGCCATTCCCCAAAGCCCGACCGCCAATATTGTCTTGATCAACATGTAGGCGGTTGCCCACAGATTGTCACCTTGCAGCATCAACGCCGGGTTGTAGACCGCCATGAACGGAATGACGAAACCCGCCAACGCGATTCGAACCGCCCACAGGCTGATCTTGAATCCACTCTCTTTGGCGATCGGTGCGGCCGCAAAGCAGGCTAGAGCGACCGGGGGGGTGAGATCGGCGAGGATGCCGAAATAAAACACGAACATGTGCGAAACGATCAAAGGCACACCCAACTCCAGCAGTGCAGGGGCTGCGATCGAGCTGGTGATGATGTAATTGGGAATGGTCGGGATGCCCATGCCCAGCACCAGGCAAGTGATCATCGTCAAGATCAGCGAAAGCAGCAGGTTGTCCCGGCCTATAGCTAAAATGTAACCCGCAAAGGTGGAGGCCACACCGGTCAGTGACACCACGCCGATAATGATGCCCACCAGTGCACAGGCAATGCCTACCGGTACCGCATGGCGCGCGCCTTCGACCAGCGCGTGCAGGCAGATGGTCAGTGTTTCGTGACCACCCTTGATGAACCAGCACGCGACCACCAGTACGGCGATGACCGCAAAGATCACACCGATCCCCAGTTGGAAAAAACCGGTACACAAGATGCCGAGCGCTATCCAAAAGGTGCAGCGTAGACCGAAGCTTTGCACTCTGAGAATAATCGCCGATCCGAGAATCACGATAGCCGTCAGTGCCAGACCGACCATGCCGGAGAACAGAGGAGTGCGCCCGGAGAACAGTAAGTAGACCAATACCAACAGTGGAATCAGTAGGTACCAGTTCTCCTTGACCGCACCCAACGCACTGGGGCATTGGTCCTTGGGAAGGCCTTTGAGATTCGAACGCTTGGCCTCCAGATGAACCATCCAGAACACCGAACCGAAGTAAAGGATGGCGGGAATCAACGCCGCTTTGGCGATCTCCACGAACGGTACGTTGATGGTTTCGGCCATGATGAATGCTACGGCCCCCATCACCGGCGGCATCAATTGACTGCCCATGCTGGAGGTGGCTTCCACCCCGCCGGCAAACGCAGCTCGGTAGCCAAAGCGTTTCATTAGTGGGATGGTGAATTGCCCCGTTGTAACGACGTTGGCAATCCCAGAGCCGGTAATGGTACCCATCAACGCCGATGAGGCGACCGCAACTTTGGCTGGCCCGCCCAATTTGTGACCGAACAGGCCCATGGCGAAATCGGTGAACAATTTGATCATGCCGGCTTGTTCAAGAAACGCGCCGAATAGAATGAAAAGAAAAATGTAGGTAGCCGATACATAGGTCGGTGTGCCGTACAGCCCTTCAGTACCAAATGATAATTGGTTGATGATCTGATCGAAGCCATAACCGCGGTGGGCCAGGTCGCCAGGCAGATATTCACCAAACAAGCCATAAGCCAGGAATAGACCGCAAATGATAGGCAGAGCAATGCCCATCACTCTCCGTGCAGCTTCGAACACCAGTGCAATCAGCAAAAGCCCCAATACGGTGTCTGCCAATGTCAGATCGCCAGACCGCTGGATGAGATCGGCCTCGAATATCCACTGGTACAGGGCCGTGGTGATGGAAGCTAGACTGAGCACCCAGGCCAGAGGTTGCCAAGGACGCTTCCTGCCGTAAGCCGGGTAGCTCAGAAATACGACCCACAGCAGGAAGCCGACGTGTACTGCGCGCAGAATTTGGCTTGAGATTGGCGAAAACGCAGCGGTGAAGATCTGAAAAATCGAGAACAACAATGCTACGAAAAATAGGGTTTTTGGCCAGTCTCGCGGATTAGCGGAGATGCCGTGATGATCTTCACTCATGTGCTGCCTGCCTCATGACTGCATGGAAGGTGGGCGGACAGTCGACGTAGTATTACTTCTGGCCGCAAAGTCTGGCACCGTTACAGCGCGCCTTTTTCCTTGTAATAACGTTCGGCGCCCGGATGGAGCGCAATTGGCAGGTTTTTGGCAGCGGTTTCCAATTTGATGTCCTTGGCCGCCGAATGAGAGTTACCCAAACGTGTCAGGTTTTCGAACAGCAACTTGGTCATCTGGTAAGCCACTTCATCTGGCACGTCGGCACGGGTGACCAGGATATTGGTGATCGCCACCGTTGGTACCGCATCAGGTTGCCCGTCATAGGTATTGGCGGGAATCATTGCCCCTTGATAGGCCGGGTTGCCGATTTTTGCGACCACGTCGGTTGGAATTGAGACATAGTTCAGCGGCATGACAGAGGACAGGTCACGAATGGCCGCCATGCCCAGTCCAGAAGACTGCAGGGTGGCGTCCAATTGTCGATTCTTGATCAGCTCGACCGATTCGGCGAATGGCAGATATTGCACTTTACCCATATCTTCGTAAGTCAAACCCGCAGCTTTGAAAATCGCCCGTGCGTTCAGCTCAGTGCCTGATTTTGGTGCCCCGACCGAGATGGTCTTACCTTTGAGGTCAGCCAGCGACTTGATTCCCGATTCCTTGCTGGCCACGATTTGAATGTAGTTGGGATAAGCACCGGCAATGGCGCGTAACTTGGTAAGTGGGGCATTGAATCCTGCTTCTGCAACACCGTTTTTCGCGTCGGCCACTGAGTCTCCCAGCGCTAATGCCAGTTCACCTCGACCGGCCTGCAGCAGGTTCAAGTTCTCCACCGAGGCTTTGGTGGCTTGAACCGACGTTTTCACGCCTGGAATACCGTCGCTGTAGATCTGCGACAGTCCGACACCAATCGGGTAATAAACCCCGCTGGTTCCCCCAGTCAGTATATTTATGAATACCGGTGCGGCCTGCGTAGTGGTGGCGATTGCCAAGGTTGCGGCGGCGGCCAGAAGGGTAAAGCGGCTTTTTACTCGCATGGGGAACTCTCCGTCTTGTTGTGGCTTTATGCAGAGTGTTTCAACTGTAGTCGATAGTTACGCAGAAGTGACGAGATGGCAGTCAATCGCTGGCCGCGGGAAGTGGCGACTGATTTTGTGGGGGGATTGTTTTGTACTCATTTGCCCGGCTTCCGTTGGAGCGTATGACTAATCCGGTTAGTTTTGCCTCACTTCGATGACGAAAACCTCAACTGGGAATCCGCGCGAGTGATCAAACCGCTAATTTTAATACGCCGTCGCTTTGCCTCGATCCGGTGGCGGACACGGGTGACGCTTTGGGCAGCCGCTACGCTCGCGGGCCTGCTGGTTGTGATGTTCGCCCGGTTGGCCGACATGGCACTCACGCAATTTGCCCAACAGGCAGCCGAGCGGCCGTGGTTGCCCTTTGTATACACGCCGCTAATTGGCATGCTGGTGGTGTGGATGACCACCCGCTTTTTTGTGGGCTCCCAAGGCAGTGGGATCCCTCAAGTGATCGCCGCCACCCGCCTGGCTCATCAAGGGAAGCCAGTCGATAAACTGGTGTCGCTGCGTATCGCCTTCGCCAAGATAGGCCTCGGCACTCTGGCGCTTACCGGAGGCTTTTCGGCCGGGCGCGAAGGCCCTTCGGTACAAGTCGCAGCCTCGATCATGCATTTCTTTCACCGCTATTTGCCCAATGCCCGAATCATCCGCAGCGAAGACCTCATCCTCGCCGGCGGCGCTGCGGGCATTGCCGCTGCGTTCAATACACCGCTGGCCGGCGTTGCCTTTGCGGTCGAAGAATTGGGTCGCAAGTTAGAAACCCGCACCAGTGGGGTCTTGCTCAGTACGATCATACTGTCGGGGATGGTCGCGATTGCTTTGCAGGGTAACTACAACTATTTCGGTCATTTTGATGTTCAAGACATTCATCTCGACATCATTGCGCCGGTGCTGGTCACCGGTATTGGCTGCGGTCTCCTGGGTGGGTTGTTCAGCCGCCTGTTGCTGTGGCCCCAGCGACATCATCGGTTTGTTGTCTGGGAATGGCGGCGTATGCACCCCGTCTGGTTCGCTGGCGCTTGCGGATTGATCGTGGCAATTCTCGGTTGGCTCAGCGCAGGGACGTCATTTGGCAGCGGTTACGGCATCACCTCCCAAGTCATCGTGTCCGATGTCAGCCTGCCTTGGCATGCGCCGATCACGCGTTTTCTGGCGACCGTCGTGACTTACTTTTCTGGGATCCCCGGGGGCATTTTTGCGCCGTCTCTGGCGGTAGGTGCTGCTGTTGGGGCAAATGCCGCCGAACTTTTCGGCCTGGCTGCTCAGCCGATCATTGCCCTGTGCATGGCTGGGTTCCTGGCTGCGGTCACGCAGTCGCCCATCACGTCCGCAATCATCGTGATGGAGATGATCGACAGCCACGGAATGGTGATAAGTCTCCTGGCTGTCGCGCTCATTGCCAAAGCGGTCAGTGGAAGGATGGGCCCCGAGTTGTATCAGCAGTTGGCCCGCGGATTTCTGCAAGCTCCGGACAATGATGCAACTTCGCGAAAATCTGGGTGACCTAGCGCATCAGTTGTCGTGCCGTTGCGCCAAGTATCTGTTTGTCCTCCTCCAATGTCAGTGCAAGGTTCGCGCGCTTGATTAGGAGATCGGCATGCCTGGTACAGGCACCGCCGAACATATCAGGGTGTATGTGCGCGAGACTGACAAGGGCCTTTATCAAGCGAAGGTCCACTTCGATCAAGCCTGCTCCGTCTCGAGCTATGGGCGCGAATAAGTCATCGAAAAGGTCATCGACCATCAGGCTGCGCAAGTAAACCTGCTCGCAATCTTCATCGATTTTTGCCGCAGGCTCTTGGGGTATGCTCCAACAGGTTAGGCTTCTGACCCCGCGCCCAATGACGTCGATTGCCGTTCCAGGGTCGTTAACTGCTGGCGATAATGCGCGTGAGGCAATCTCGGAAAGCACCGACAGCCCGAACCGTGGATCATGCTCAAACGTCCGACGGACGCCGATGGTTAGCGCAGCGAGGATTTTTTCACTGCTGTCGTGCAAAGCGTCTGCGTGCTCCTTGTTCAAATTCACGGTTCGAGCGATCGGCATGTCCAGATGGACAAAGCTCCCTGGAAGGACGTCCAGGAAAATCTGTATTTCGCAGGTTTTGGCGATGGCACCTAATGCATGTACATCAATATGCTGGACGTACCCGGTTTGATGACTTGAGATTATTTGCGCCGCGGGTGGAATCATCCACTCGGATGGGTAGGCAGCACCGCCCAAATGAGGCCATTGGATTCTGTGTTTGATGGCGTCGATGGTTGCCTGTTCGACACGATCAATTGTTTCACCTACCCGTCCGAGCTTGGACAGGTGATCGATCCAGCGCAAAAGCGTGTAAACAATCAGAATCACGACGGCAATGGTCACCGCAAATAGCAGAACCCTTCCTTGCGTGCCGTAGGCCCCGGTACTCAAAGCGATGATACCTACCAGGCTGAACAGAAATGATCCAATGAAGGTGGCGAGTGCATTTTGAGTCGTGGTGTCCTCCATCACCAGCGTGGTAGCACGAGGCGTTACGCCACTGCTGGCTGCACCGTAGGCAGTCCCCATAGTACTCAGCGAAAAAGTGGTCACGGCGAGCATGCTCGAGGCGATGATGCCCAAGATTTTGTCGACGGCGTCGGCGCCGATTCGGGTGGGCAATGATTCGGGAATGTAGTCCTTGAAGGCAACAGCGAGTAACGCAGTTGCTATTCCCAGCAAAGAAAACAGACTCGCTCTGAACCACAGCCGTTTGGTCAGTTGGTGTAGCACCCAGCGCCAGCGAGCGATCATTTTTAATATCCTTGATAGTGACGTGATCGATCAGTAGTTTCGGATTTTCGTCAACAAAGGAGGAAGAGGTTATTACCTTTGGTGGAGTCTTCTTGGCAGACGAAGGTTCATTCAGTAGTTTGGCTTGGTCATTTACATCGTGCTTGTTAGCTACTTATCATCCGGCTGGGTGCGTTGCTGCATACGGCACGGCGCAGGTTAAGCTCAAACGTTGGTCGGGCCGCCAGCGGAGAGTTAATGTGTCTGATAAAAACTCGGCGTCCTCCTCTATTCCTCGTCCTCAGGTTTTGACCACTCGCGCACTGGCCGCAATAGAACGGTTTTCACATATCGAAGCGGTTAGCGGCATCGTCTTGCTGCTCGCTGCGATGGTTGCGCTCATCTGGGCCAACAGCCCGCTTGCTGATTCTTATGAGCACTTTTGGAACACCCAACTCACCTTAGGTTTGGGCGAGTTTACGGTCTCGTGTTCGCTGCATTTTTTGGTCAATGATGGGCTGATGGCTATTTTCTTTCTCGTGGTCGGAGCTGAGATACGCCAGGAAATCAATGACGGTGCGCTTGCGAATCTGAAGTTGGCGACGTTACCTCTTGGCGCGGCGTTAGGTGGCGTCATGATGCCGGCGATTATTTACATGGCGTTCAACCAGGGTACCGAAGCCAGTACAGGGTGGGCTGTGCCAACCGCCACCGACATTGCGTTTGCTGTCGGGGTTCTCGCACTGTTAGGAAAGTCGATTCCGGGTGGTATTCGCGTGCTGCTGCTGGCCCTCGCCATCATCGACGACATTGTCGCCATCTTGATCATTGCCGTTTTCTATACCGCGAGCCTGGATTACCTGGGGTTAGTGGTTGCGATGAGCGGATTGGCTCTGGTGCTGCTATTTCAGAGAATGGGCATTGGCAAGGCCTACGTGTACATACTGCCGGGCGCCATTGTATGGTTTGGCCTCCTGAAAACCGGTGTTCATCCCACACTGGCGGGCGTGATTCTTGGTTTGATGACGCCGGTAAACTCCAAGCCCGCAACGGAACGGCCACTGGATACAATTGGACGAAGTTTCCATGAGCTGATCGATCGTTTCTCCCATTCCTCCAACAGTCCGGGGGAGGTCGCCAAGCCGCTGAAGCAACTTCAGCAAGCACAGAGGGAAATATTGCCTCCGGTACAGCGGGTCCAAGTAGGACTGCACCCATGGGTAGCGTTTGGTGTCATGCCGCTCTTCGCTTTGGCCAATGCGGGTGTAGGCCTTCAAGGCATCAATCTGGACGATGATGTCTCTCGGAATATCTTCATGGGTGTGATATCAGCACTTGTTCTCGGCAAGCCGCTCGGAATCGTTCTTGCGAGCTTCGCCCTCGTCAAGCTCAACGTCTGCAAGCTGCCTGAGGGTGTGACATGGAGTGGTATCGGACTGGTGGGTTTGTTGGCCGGTATCGGATTTACGATGTCCATCTTTATCTCATCGTTGGCGTTTTCTGATCCCGCGTTCCTTTCTTCGGCAAAACTCAGTGTTCTTGCGGCTTCAGCAGTGGCTGCAATCACCGGATTGATCTGGGGGAAAATAAAGTTCTGACGGTTTACTCTCGGATCAACGTCCGATTGTGCGGACATCAACGGCGCACTGGCTGACTAGCCAGTGCGCCGTGTTGATTTACAGTTCGCTCAATTTCCTACTCATTCTCCGGTAGCCCAAGAAACAAGTTTACCGGCTACTAATTGGGACGGTGATGCTCTTCCCGAATGCCGAGCTAATGGTCACCGTCGGATTAGACGATGGACCACTGCCGGTGGTGGTCACCGATACCCGCCAACGCGCCCCGGTGCCGATCGGCGTGAGGATCGCGTTGCCGAGGTTGAGCGGGCCCGCGGTGGTGGTCGCGGTGACCGTCAGTGTGTTACCGGTGCCGCGTGATGTGGTCCCGGCCAAGTCCCAGGTGTAGCGGTTGTTGCTGCGCATAGTCACCGTCGCCCTGGTCACCACCAGGTCTTCGTTGACCGCCGGCGCCGGGGTGACTGCCACGGACACCGTTGCCGGTTCCGATACCGCGTTCTTGGCGTCGCTGGCCCGATAAGTGAAGGCCGCGGTTAACGGCGCAGGGGCGCTGGCCGGTGGCGTGTAGATCACGCGTACGCCGTCGGTGCTGACCGTGCCCTGGCCGGAGTCCGGCTGGGCCAGGCCCACCACTTTGAGCGGCACGTTGCCGTCCGGGTCGGTGTCGTTGGCCAAGACGTTGATGCTTACCGGTTGGCCATTGCTGCTGGTGGCACTGTCGGCGTTGGCAATTGGTTTCTTGTTCTGGCCTTCGTCATCATCGTCATCATCATTACCGTTGCCATCGCCATTGCGGAAGGTCGGCAGTGCGGCAGAGTTGACGTATGTCACACCGTCCCAGCCAGGCAGCGGCGTTGGCATCAACTGGAATTGCCCTGGATGCTCGATATCCCAACGCAGCAGCATCGAAGTGTCCTCGTGCTGGGTGTTGTGGCAATGCTCCATATAGGTCCCGGCGAACTCGCGGAAGTGGATCGCCATTTCTACGTCCACCGAACTGTCGATACCTTCGCCGATGCGATACACGTCCTTGCGTGCCCCTTGTTCCCATACTGGAGGCGCCTTGCCGTCGCGGCTGAGGACGATACCTTCCTCGAAATGCACGTGCACCGGGTGGTTCCAGCCGTTGCCGCCGTTCTTGATTTTCCACACTTCCAGGGTGCCGTCGCCGCTGTAGCCACCATCGGTCGGGCCGTTGGCCAGTTGCGGGGCCGCGTTGAGACGGCGTGGGTCCATGCTGTAGCCAAAGCCGCCGTCGGTCTTGATGGTCCACGGCGCTTCGTCGGTACCGTCGGAACGGCCGAATATGAACTCGCGGTGCCGCGCCAGTTTCAGCTTGGCCTGGACCTGCGGATCGTCACGATCGAGGGTCAGCGGGATCATGGTTTTACCGGCGGCCTTGCCCGGCTTGGTGGGCTCATAGTCAGCTGGGTTCATGCTGACATCCGTACCGGAGTAAGACTGCACGATCATTTGCATGAACTTGCCCACCACTGGATCGCCCTTGTCCCATTCCGGACCTTTGCTGCCTTGCTTGATCACCGCTTTGTACTTATCGGACAGCACGTCAGCCAGGCTCAGGCCGTTTTTCTCCGGGCCTTTGCCGGTCTTGTGTTCCATCAGGTTGACGAAGTACAGCTTGTCCCCAGTCTTGATCCCGTTTTTGGCGAAGTTGACGATGATGTCGAAGCGCTCGGCAATGCCTTGGGTCGGCAGGATTGCGTTGTGGTTCTGCTTATCGCCGTCACCGTCCAGGTCCATGCTGCCGTCGAACGGCACGGCGTGTTCCATGAGGTTGCCGTCGTTTCCGATCATGTGGAACGGCACGCGGTTGTAGGACACGTTCGAACCGGACGGCCCGGGGAATTCGCCGCCGTTGCCGGCAACTTCACGCACCAAGGCAATCCTGAAGTAGCGCGACACCGAGCCATTGAGAATGCGGAAGCGATAGCTGCGCGCCCGTACCTTCAAGCGCGGTTGATACTGCCAGTTCACCAAGATCTGGTCGCCGAGGAACCCGTCGGTGTTGAACGGGTTGAACCACAACTGACCGTTGGCATCCCAGGCCTTGTCGGCCACCACCAGGTTCACGTCGTAGTCGCGGTTACCCCAAGGCAGCGCCGAGCCGCTAGGCAGGCGTAAGTTGACGCCGTCCGCTATGGCTTCGTTACCGCGATCCAGGGCGCTGTAGTAGTTCATCATCACCGCGTTGCCCTTGTAGACGTTCTGCGCGGTGAAATCGAGCATGTGGTCGTGGAACCAGTGGGTGCTCATGGTTTCGCGCCAGTCGCCGCGGATCCTGATGGTGCCGTTGTCGCAGGTCTTCAGGCCGGGATTGGCGTCGTTGACGAATAACTTCTCGCCGGGCGCGCAAGGGAACGCTGCGCGCGGGTCGTGGGCGTCGGTGTTGATGGTGTCGTAGCCGGCCAGTTGCAGCGGCCAGCGATAATCGTAGTACTGCCCCGGAAAGAAAAAGGCATTGGTGTAGCCGTCGCTTTCGGCCGGGGAGTGGCCGTTGTGTTCGTGGGTGCTGATGGTGTGCAGGCCGAAGCCCATGTTGGCGGCCGGATCGATCGGCAGGGCGTTGTAGTGCCGCATCAGCAACGGTTGGCCGTAGCGCACCATAAGCAGTTTGGGCGGAAAGGTGCCGTCGAAGGTCCACAGTGCATTGTGATTCTGAACTGGCATGCTGGGATGGAACTTGGTGTCGATGCCTTTGGTGGTGCCCGTCGTGGTCGGGATGTCCGAGGTCTGGTAATAGAGGCCGCCGGGACCGAACTCCCCGACGGCGTAGTTATGCAGTTGCTTACGGTCGCGCATGCCGCCGTTGAGTTTGGCGCCTGCTTGCACGGTTTTGAAGGCGACCTGTGGATAGAACTCGTTCCAGCGTTGATGCGACCAGCCTTTTCCCGGTGGCCGGCCCTCTGCCGGCGAACCCACCGGATGGCGGTTGAGGAACGTTTCGATCTGCGCCTTCCACGGGTTGCGGTCCAGCACGTTGGAGAACTGCGATGGAAACGGGTACAGCCCGGGCTGGCGCATGAAGGCTTCCAATGCCGAACTCGAAGGGCCGCTGCGGGCGACATTGTCCGGGTCTTGCTGCGGCAATGGGCCGACGGTGGGTACCGGGAATGTCAGTGGTGGTGCAGGCAGGGTGGGGTCGAGTTTTTCCGTACCGAACTCCTCGAACAGCAGCAATTGCTGGGTGTAAGGCTGGGCGCCGAACAACGGGCTGGGCTTGCCGTTGGTAGGGAAATTAAACGAGGTCTGAACGCTCGGCGGCAGCACGTTTTCGGCGCGCGGTGTGTTTCGGTCTCCGTACACTCCGTTGGGATAGGCGATTGCGCCCTGGTTGGCTTCGGGCAGGCTTTTGATGGCGTCCAGCTCGGCAGCCGCTGCCAGCGGGTCGGCGGGAGGTGTGTAGTATGCCGAGGGGTCTGTGGGTGGCGGCTCGCTGACATCGTCAAGCGGTACCGCGTTGGCCGTTGCCAGGGTCACGAGCATCGCAGAGGTAAGGCCTGCCCTGCGTAAACAGCTCACTGAGTGGAAATGTTGTGTAGCAGATTTCATTTTATTCCCCTCGCGTCATGCCTATCGGCGAAACCCGCCATCACTGTTCAGTGACGGCAGATGCTGCGGTAGTGGGGAAATTGCAACTGTTAGGCCATCATCTGGCCTCGAAGAAAAAGTACTAATGAATTAGTAAGTTGTTTCAGAGTGTTTCTGCGCGCTTACAGAACATGATGGGGCATATTCCTATAAATTGGTGGGTCTTCCCCAACCAATGGGGCAGTTCCCCATTTTTGGAAAAAATGATCGGTCTACAAAGCTCGGGGGAATCTGCTTGAAATTCGTCCCAACCCGCGATCCCCTCTAAACCTACAATTTCAATTGGAGCTGGGATTTGTCGGCGCAATGAATTAGCGGTTTTTTAGTCTGTTCATCGCAGTGGTGTAGCGACAGTTAGCTGTCGGAGCATTTTTCATAGATGGATTGCTTTGCAAAACGTGCTTTGGCAATATCGGCGACCTGTGTTCCTCAGTCGGTTCTCCATCCCTCTCATTTGGGAACTGTGTATTAGGGGAGTACAGGCAAGCCCGGCCCTGTGCCGGGTTTTTTATTTGTAGGAAACGTTACTCAATTACGTTGCAGATACTCTCCACTCGTTGGCTATGAGTTGGATGGTCGGTAGCGCTCTGAAGGCCTGATTTAAAGGCTTCGCAGCTAAAATCTGGCAGGCTAGTTCTATGTCCATCGCGGCAATGCGGCTCATCGGCTTCATCCTAGGCATTTTTCTGATCACGCTAGCCGTAAGCATGGCTATTCCCATGATTACGCTCGTGGCCTATGAGCGTAGCGACGAACTGTCGGCCTTTCTCTGGTCGAGTTTGATTACCTTCATCAGCGGCCTTCTTTTGATCGTGCGTGGGCGCCCTGATACTGGCCAGCTCCGCCCGAGGGATATGTACCTGTTGACGACTGGCAGTTGGGTGGTGGTCTGTACCTTCGCGGCGTTGCCAATGGTGTTTATCAGTCACATCAGTTACACCGACGCTTTCTTCGAAACGATGTCCGGCATCACAACCACGGGCTCAACTGTCCTGAGTGGTTTGGATACCGCTTCACCGGGATTGTTGATCTGGCGCTCGATGCTGCACTGGCTGGGGGGTATCGGCTTCATCGGCGTGGCTGTGGCGATCCTTCCACTGTTGCGAGTGGGTGGCATGCGTCTTTTCCAGACAGAGTCCTCAGACTGGTCGGAGAAAGTGACGCCGCGTTCTCATGTGGCAGCCAAGTACATCCTCTTTCTCTATCTGGGACTTACTGGCACCGGGGCTCTGGCACTCTGGATCGCCGGGATGACGCCGTTTGACGCGGTCAACCACGCAATGTCGTTGATCTCGACTGGCGGATTCTCCACTTCGGACGCCTCGCTTGGGCATTGGACGCAGCCAGCGATTCACTGGGTAGCGGTGGTCATCATGATTCTGGGTAGCCTGCCCTTTACCTTGTACGTCGCAACATTGCGCGGTCATCGGCGTGTGTTACTGAAGGATCATCAGGTGCGCGGGTTTCTTGAATTCTTGATTGTCACCTGGCTAGCTGTGGGTACATGGCTATGCCTTCACAGCGAATACGCTTGGTGGGATGCATTTCGTATTGTAGCGGTCAACGTGACTTCGGTTGTCACGACCACTGGAGTTGCGGTTGGCGATTACACGTTATGGGGCAGTTTTGCCGTTTTGTTGTTCTTCTATCTGACCCTCGTCGGCGGATGCTCAGGCTCCACGGCTGGAGGCCTTAAAATTTTCCGCTTCCAGGTTGCTGCCGCCCTACTCTTGAGTAGTTTGAAACAACTGATCCATCCTCGCGCCTTGATTCAGAAGAAGTACAACGGTCATCCCATTGATGAGGAAATCTTGCGCTCGCTTCTGACCTTTTCATTTTTCTTCAGCATCACCATTGCCATTATCGCCTTGGGGTTGGCGTTGATCGGGCTAGATTGGACGACGGCGCTCAGTGGGGCCGCTACAGCAGTGTGCAATGTTGGCCCGGGACTGGGAACGATCATTGGACCGGCAGGCAATTTCGCTTCGTTACCAGATGCGGCGAAGTGGTTGCTCACAGTTGGCATGCTCCTCGGAAGGTTGGAAATACTTACGGTGCTGGTGATCGTAACGCCGGTCTTTTGGAGGTACTGATCCATTTTTCAGCAGCCAGGAGTACGTTACTGGGTCGATGTCGCCCGGCTTCGCTAAACCATCTGTGTCAAAGTACCGTTTGCCTTAAGGCAAGATATTGTTTTGCCCGGCCCCAGTCCTCAATTATCAGACGGTTTGCCTTGATACGTTGATTATTGCTTGGCAAACTGGATCGCGACCAAAGGATTTGGTTCCCCTTCGACAAAAAGCCCGCCAAGTGTGGGCTTTTTGTCGTCTGGCTATCCGTTAAAACCGTGGCAATTGCCTTCATAAATGGGAGGCTAAGGTGGAAATCAACTCATGCCCAGCCAGTTTGGCAGCACAAGGGAGATCCATGGTACGTAGGTGATCAGGATCAAGAACAATAGCAGGATCATCAGCCAAGGCATGGCGGCCCTTATGGTGGCTGGCAATGTCATACCTGTCACCGCCGAGGTGACGAACAGGTTCAGGCCCACCGGCGGCGTGATCAGGCCGATCTCAAGATTGACCACCATGATGATGCCCAGGTGAATTGGGTCGATACCCAGTTTGATTGCAATGGGAAAGAGGATCGGCGCCAGAATCAGAATGATGGCCGACGGTTCCATAAAGGCGCCCGCAATCAGTAGCACGATGTTTACCACCAGCAGAAACATGACGGGCGTCAGGCCAGCCTCGATCACCCAGGCGGTAATCTGCTGCGGAAGCTGCTCGGTGGTCAGCACATGGGCGAAGAGCATGGCATTGGCGATGATGAACATCAGCATGATGCTCAACTTCGCAGAGTCCATCAGGACTTTCGGGGTTTCACGAAACGTCAGGTCCTTATAGACGAACAAGGCGATGAAGGCCGAGTAAACCGCCGCCACAGCCGCCGCCTCGGTCGGGGTAAACATTCCGGAGTAGATGCCACCCAGGATGATCAGCATCAGCAACAGGCCCCAAATCGCCTTGCGTGCGGTGCCGAGTAGTTCACGCAATGTCGCGCGGGGCAGCGCGGGCAGGTTTTTCTTAACGGCGACAATATAGATCGCCACCATCAGCGCTGTACCCAACAACAAACCTGGCACCACACCCGCCATGAACAGCTTGCCGACGGAGGTTTCGGTCGCGGCGGCGTAGACCACCATCACGATCGATGGAGGAATCAGGATGCCCAGGGTCCCGGCATTGCAGATGATCCCTGCGCCAAAGGCCTGCGGATAACCAGAGCGCACCATACCGGCAATGGCAATCGAACCCACGGCGGCCACAGTCGCCGGACTGGAGCCGGAAAGAGCGGCGAATAGCATGCAGGCCAACACCGCAGCAATAGCCAGACCGCCGCGAATATGGCCGACACAGGCATTGGCAAAATCGATCAGCCGACGGGCCACGCCACCGGTGGTCATGAATGCACCAGCGAGCAGGAAAAACGGAATGGCCAGCAGCGTGTAATGTTCCGAAGTCTCAAATAGCTTTATCGCCAGGGAGCGCACGGAATCGGGACTGAAAAAAATAATGGTCAAGGAGCCGGCCAGTCCCAGGGAAATGGCGATGGGAACGCCGATGAGCATCAGGACGAACAGGGCCACGAAAAGGAAAGCAATGGTCATGGCTTGTCGTCCTCGTGTTCGGCCAATCTCAAGGCATCGGCGGCTTCATCAGCCAGCCCCAAACCGGTTTGACGGTTCTGCAGGATGCGCACGAGAATTTCAGCGAAGCGAATGAAGACCAGGGCAAAACCCAAAGGGACGATCAATCCGATGTGCCATTGCATGATGCCAAAGTGGCCAAGATCCTCGGCACCGATGCCTGCATTCCTCAGGGTCTGAATCCATTCAAAGCTGGCAACGCTGAGTAGCCCAGCATAGGTCAGGCAGCACAGACAGGCCACAATACCTATGTACTTCTGTACCGATCTGCTGGTCAGTCGGACGAGCGCGTCTACACCTATATGCCCCGCCGTGCGCACGCCGTAGGCCAGTCCGAAAAAGATCAGCCAGCCAAACAGAGCTTTGGTCAGCGCGGTGCTCCAGGTCATCGCCTGGGCCATGCCCATGATCCCGTCGCCCATTGCGAATAACGGGGTGCTCGCAGCACCCCAATGATCGCCCAACCAGTAGAAAAAACTGTAGAGGTTGTTGAGGATCACGTAAACGAACGTGACCAGCGTCATGGCGGCAAGAAGGAAGACGATAAAACCCTCCTCGAAGTGTTCCCAGATACGCTGAAGCGCTTTCATGGATGGCATCTCCTATCGAGTAATGACCGGCAGGTGCCGCCGCGACAGCACCTGCCTTGCGATCACTGAGCCTTGTTGGCGGCTTCGGCGGCAGAGATTAGTTCAGGACCAATATCGCCCTCAAACTTCTTCCATACCGGTTTCATCGCTTCTCGCCACTGCCCGCGTTCCTCCGGTGTCAGGGTGATGATTTCAGTGGTCTTGGCCGCGAGAATGCGCTGCTTGTCACCCTCATTGAGTTGTTCCGCTTCCTTGTTCACCTGAGCCGTGACTTCAACGACAATCTTGTCCAGCTCACTACGAACATCCGGCGGCAGCCCGTTCCAGAATTTGGTGTTGGTGATCAGCATATAATCCAGCACACCATGGTTGGATTCAGTGATGTACTTCTGCACTTCATGCATCTTCTGGCTGTAAATGTTCGAGTAGGGATTCTCCGCACCGTTGACCACGCCGGTCTGCAGTCCCTGATAAACCTCTGCAAAACTCATCTTGCGTGGATTGGCGCGCACAGCCTTGAACTGCTCCTCAAGCACGGCAGACGCCTGCACCCGGAACTTCAGGCCACGGGCATCGGCAGGGACGCGCAGTGGCTTGTTGGCAGACAGTTGCTTCATTCCGTTGTGCCAGTAGGCCAGGCCCGTGATGTTTTTACTCTCCATGGACTTGAGGAGCCCTTGGCCCTGCGGGCTCAACTGGAAGCGGTTGACTGCGGCGATGTCGTCAAATAGGAAGGGCAGGTCGAACAGCTGGACAGACTTCGTGTACTGCTCAAATTTTGCGAGCGAGGGGGCAATCAACTGCACATCTCCCAACAGCAGGGCTTCCATCTCCTTGCCGTCACCAAACAGGGACGAGTTTGGATAGACCTCGACCTTGACCTTGCCGGGCAGGCGCTCCTCGACCAATTTCTTAAACAGCAAGGCGCCTTGGCCCTTGGGCGTTTGCTCGGCGACCACATGTGAGAACTTGATAATTATTGGGTCGGCGGCCATCGCTGTGCTCAGCGTACCGAAGACAAGGGTACAGGCGAGTGCTTTGCATATTGACTTGAACATCGGGAGGATTCCTCTTGTTTTAGTTTTTCGTACATTCCATGCATTGAAGCTCATTTGTAAGGCGGACAAGAGGCAAGTCTAGGCGGAAAACTAGAAGAGGAGGATTGTCCGCTATCGCAACTCTAGCGGGCAGTTGAATGGATAAACTCGATAACACCTCAAGCGAAGTCAGAAAAAACAAGTGAAAAGGTACGTGTTTCCAGCAGGTGTTGAGCTGAGATCTTCAATGAGTGCTTGAGCAAATGGATTTGAATACCGATTGCAAATGAATCGTAATTCCCCCTGCCAAATTTGGATCTGGGTGCGGATAGAGATAGTCGTATTCGACTTATAAATACAGGGATATCAATATCTTAGAACTTGAGATGGCCACGAGAATCGATAAGCTCGTCATTCTGATAGAATCGTTCAGCTACTCATACTTGTCATCTGAGATTGGCATGAACTCAGAATTTTAGAGGTAGTGGTTCGTAGTACCGAACCGCTCCTATTTGGATGTGCGGCCCAATGTTCAATATTGACGATTTCCGGTTCAAATCTCATCACCTCTTGGTGGACCTCGATGCCGCGACGAATCACTTAATGATGTTAGTGGTAGCAAAAGAAGTATCAGGCCCCCGCTGGATTGAAGCCACTCTGCGCCAGAAGGCCGCATATGACGCTTGGGCCGCGCTGCTTTATGCGATAGAAACAGATCCTATGCCGTGCCTCGATGGCCGCTCCCCCGATAGTCTTATACCACCCCACCGTTTAACTGCTAGGAGTGGCGGCTTTTGGCCGATTTCTGCCTGTTGCGAGAGGCAGAGAACGGCCAAGAGCAGACGCTTTCACTAAGTGCTTGTTGTTCGGGAGCAGTACGCAGGCGGATAAACAATGGACGGTCTAACGATTCCCCCCGTCTCCGAAGAAATCGTCTATTGCGACCAAGCCAAAATCATCAGGGGCGTCAGCAGCTTTGGCGCTGAACAAATTCTCGGTCCGCCGTTCCTGCTTGAGGTAAGCAATGGTCTTGAAGAAGCAGTCTTCACAGAGATGCAACTCATACCGCTCGCCGTCATGTCTGGTGCCATAACCCCAGTGAGCGTGGAGGCTGGCGTATTGAAGTCCGCCATTCTCGGAACGCGTGGAACTGCTGCATGCATCACACAAGACGTCAATGACTGTCTCGATCTCGACTCTTCCCGTGATCTTCATTGCTGCCCTCTGCCTATGTCTTGAATCAAGACGTCAGCATACAGCTTGCGAGCCGGACCTATTGAACCGTTCGATGCAGCAACATTAAAGAAACAGTGTTTGTTTGAAGCGGTTGAAGCCCCTCCTGACAGGCACCTTCGCCCCAACGATAGCAGTGGCGACAGGCGAAAATAACCAATTTCTGCTTTTCTCGAATGCCTGTTTGTAACCGTCCGGCCAACCCACCTACCGAACTCCAGCATTAAGGGCGATGGTGTCCGCGTATTTTTAAGCGAACGCGATCACTCTTATCGCTAGGATTTCCATGCGCCAACGTAGCTCTTATCCCAAACCGTTCAAAGTCCAGGTCGTCCAGATAGCGCAATGCGGCAAGGTGTGACTGCGGGACGCTTACCGCCGATAAGCGGAAACCCCCCAAATAGTGGTTGCGCGGCCATTTTCGGTTAATATTTTCTGAGTGTTCAGCGCACATTTTAAGAAAATCTTGGCGCGGTTAAGAAAATCTAGCCAACTACAGGGGAAAAAATGGGAAATCTAGTGGGTTTACGCCCATTAGATCAATGCGATGGAGCTACCCACTGGTGCGGCAGCAACTGTCCCATTTCACTGGCCCTCTGTGTCGGCAACCGCGTAAGCACATCCTTGAGATAGCCATACAGGTTATGCCCGTTCATGCGTGCCGACTGAATCAGTATCATGATCATGATTGCCGCGGCCCGTTTTCCGCTGCGCAACGACCCTGCGAAGAGCCAGTTTTTGCGTCCAAGCGCCCATGGCCTAATTTGGTTTTCCGCCCAATTGTTTTCTATGGGTACGACCCCGTCATTGAGGTAGCGCGACAGCGCTGCCCAGCGTTTCAGGCTGTAATCGAGTGCTCTGCTGATGGCCGAGCCTTCGGGGTAAGCGTCCGCCCAACACACCTGGCGTGATTAAGCGGGCGCCCAGCTGTGCGGCAACAGTTCGGCAATGCCCTTGATCGCATCGACTACGTTGCCGATTTCGTTGCTATACCTGGCCAGCTGCGCCACTGTCATCCCGGTTTCACCCACCACCACCGAGAGGCGCTGAATGGCTTCCCGGGTGGCCCGGGCCAATTCGCGTCCACGCCAGGTCAACACATTGGCTTCTGGGTAAATTCGGCGGTGCGCTGGACATGGCTGGCGACTTCCTGTGTGGTGGCCGCCATTTGATTCACTGCGGCCGACTCCTGCTCGGAGTCGACCCGTTGGCGGTCTAAGCCACTGGAGAATTCGGTGGCTAGGCAGTCGAATCTACCGGCCAGACTGGTCATCTGCTCAGCCGTATCCTCCAGACGCACGGGCCCAGCAGAATGTGGTTGTTCGTTAAAGCGCATTTTCACAATGGCCAGTCATTCAAGAGGTTGTCCTCAATTAGCGAGATGAAGAGCTTGTTCTGTTGCACGCATGCTTTGAAAAATTGTTCACTGGCGGTGTCCCTGTGAGCAATCGCGCGCTCGTAGCAGTCGCGCAATAGAGCGTCAAGGGCGAACAGTCGTTCGGTCTCGAGATGAATACCTTGAATGCACTCGGGAAAGCACTTCGTATCCCGGACATCGTAGAGGCGGTGAAGCGTCTCCGCTTCAGCGTAGCCACCCAGGTCTGTGATGCGCAGGATCAGGAAATCGACATAGTCGATGTTTGCTTTCACCAGGCGGTGTAACAGCTGTTTCACAGGGAGGAAGCTGACGTTTTCCATCTGCTGTCTGGCTTGTTTCAGTTGAGTAAGAATCTTCACCCCGGTGGTACAGCTGTCGCTTAGAGCGTCGATGATCTCCACACGCTCGGCGGATGACAACGATGTGTGAGCGCCATAACGGCTGACGCGCAGGGGATGTCTGACAATGTACAGCGTGTGTAGTGCGTTCATGAAACGCGTCCCCTGCGAGCGCATCAGCGCTATGGGTTGATCAATTGGATGGGGCCACAATAAATCGACGCAGAACAGATGACACCCGTACCTCAAGACAGCGATTTAGCATATCGGTGTCGATCTTTAATACTGAGGTATGAACGGGCCGTCTCTCGCGCTCGCCTTAGCCGCGCAGGATGTCGAACGGGAGGTTCATTCCTGCTCGGCACCTGCGTCATGAGCATCAGCCTTTGATGAATGACAGAAGATCCGGGTTGATTACATCCGCATGGGTGGTGCACATTCCATGGGGCAGGCCAGGGTAGGTCTTCAGCTTGCCCTGTTTGAGCAGCTTGATTGCCAGATGGGCCGAATCGGCGATCGGCACGATCTGGTCGTCTTCACCATGCAATACCAGTGTTGGCACGTCGATGTTTTTCAAGTCGTCGGTGAAGTCGGTTTCCGAGAAGGCTTGAATGCAGTCGTACTGCGCCTTGATCCCACCGCTCATGCCCTGTCGCCACCAATTGTCGATGATCGCTTCGGAGATTTTCGCGCCTGGGCGATTGAAACCATAGAATGGGCCTGTCGGGAATTCCCGATAAAACGATGCTCGATGCTCGGCCACGGACTTGCGTAGACCGTCGAATACCTCCAGAGGAAGGCCTCCCGGGTTTTTCGCCGTGCGCAGCATGATTGGCGGCACCGCGCCGATCAGTATCGCTTTCGCTACGCGACCGCGGCCGTGATGCGCCACATAACGAACCACTTCGCCGCCACCAGTGGAGTGACCGATGTGCACAGCGTTCCTAATGTCGAGATGGGCCATCAGTTGAGCCACGTCTGCTGCGTAGGTATCCATGTCATTGCCGACAGCGGTTTGAGACGAACGACCGTGGCCGCGTCGGTCATGAGCAATGACACGGAAGCCCTTGCTGAGGAAATACAGCATCTGGGCATCCCAATCGTCGCTGGACAGGGGCCAGCCGTGATGGAACACGATCGGCTGCCCGGTCCCCCAATCCTTGTAGAAAATCCGCGTGCCGTCCTTGACGGTGATCATTTCTGAGCCGATGGCAGTACCGTCGTTTTTGTTGTCCGCCGGCTCGGCCGGGCGGGCTGTTTGCACCGCTAGCGCAGGTATCGTCACCGCCAACGCGGCTGCGGTCATGGCGCCGGTTGTCATCAATGCTCTACGGGTGGTTCCGTTCGTCTCATCATTCATCATCGTATTCCATGCGTGTTCGAAAAGTAGCGCCTGCAAGGCTCATGGGCAGGCCGTCAAGCGACAGCTTTGCCCCCTTCGGCAGCGGAGAATCTATGAGCAACCCGTGACGCTGACCACTGGACATGGGTTTTTGAAATTAACGCTTTGGTATGAGGGCTGGGCATGTATGCAGGGGGAGGAGGGGGCGAGGGCCAGTGCTCTATTTGATGAGAATCCACCGGGCTCCCATACCTTTTGATGGGGTGGATCATCCGAAGATGCAGCGATTCTATACCCGCGTATGGTATCGGCTCCGTTGCGCGACCAAGCACACTGGGCACCTGGGCAATCCGTCGCTCTCGCGTCGAGAGTGCGGCTTTCGCGGACCCAGGCAATAGGAGAGTAACCATGACAACGCATCTGAAAATCCCTACCCAACAGGAACATTCGCTCCAGCAAGGGAGTGCCCCGCAGGCGTCAGAAATCAGCTCGCACAACGCGGGGGGCCAGGAGCTGGTTCCTTCGCGCTATGCGCTGCGTGTCGGTGAAATTGATGTGATGGTCATTAGCGATGGCGTGCTGCCGCTGCCGACCACGACGATGTCCACCAATGCCGACCCGGTCGCCCGCGCAGCTTGGTTCAAGGACATGTTTCTAGGTCCTGACGCATTTGATTGGGCGTTGAACGTTCTTGTTGTGCGTAGCGGTAAGCAAACCATTCTCGTCGACGCTGGGCTGGGCGGCCAGTTCCCAGGCTTTCCACGAGCCGGGCAGTTCCCCAAGAGATTGGAAGCCGCCGGCATTGAACTCTCGTCCGTGACCGACGTGGTGATCACCCATATGCACATGGACCATATCGGCGGATTGCTCGTTGACGAGGTGAAAAACAAGTTGCGCCCGGACGTACGCATTCACGTCGCGGCAATTGAGGTCGCGTTTTGGGAGGCGCCCGATTTCGCTCACACTGAAATGCCTTCGCCAGTACCCGACGTACTGCGAGCAACCGCCAATCAATTCATAAACGATTACCGCAGTAATGTGCGGACATTCGAAGACGAGTACGAAGTGGCACCAGGCGTGGTTGTCAAACTCACCGGCGGTCATACCCCGGGCCACAGCGTGGTCTACGTGACGTCCGGGGGCGAGCGCTTGACGTTTGCTGGCGACGCCCTGTTCCCGGTCGCCTTCGAGCACCCCGACTGGCACAACGGTTTTGAACATGACCCTGAGGAATCGGTTCGCGTTCGGGTCCGCCTGATGCAAGAGGCGGCGGCGAGCGGCGAGCTGTTCGTCGCGACGCATCTGCCGTTCCCTTCCGTCGGCCGAGTGGCCATCGACGGTGACGCGTTTCGCTGGGTAGCGGCGTTCTGGGACTACTAATCACCTAACGGTTTTGGCTCGCCCAAGCGAATCATTTCTCTGAAGTAGGGAAGGTGGCTTGAGTGCGGGCCGAGTGCCAGTGGTGAACCGCAGAATCGCAAGAGACACACATGATGAACACGAAAAAACTGAGATGCCTCCTTGCAGGTTTGAAGCCGTCATTTGGCGCTGTGCGTTCGCATACCGCCCCAGCCAAAAAAGTCGACGTACTGCTCATTGGCAGCGGCATCATGAGCGCGACCCTGGGCGTTTGGCTAAATGAGTTAGAGCCGGATCTCTCTATGGAGATGATCGAGCGTCTCGACGATGTCGCACAGGAAAGCTCTAACGGCTGGAACAACGCGGGTACTGGTCATTCGGCATTGGCCGAGTTGAATTACACACCACTGGATGAGCACGGAAAAATCTCAATTTCGAAGGCTATTGAAGTCAATGAGGGCTTCCAGCTAACCCGAGAATTCTGGTCCTGGCAGGTCATGCGAGGTGTGCTGAAGAACCCACGTTCGTTCATCAACTCCACTCCGCACGTGAGTTTCGTTTGGGGCGAGGAAAACGTCAGCTTTCTGAAAAAGCGTTATGAGGCCCTGCAGGCTAGCCCATTATTCGGTGGCATCCAGTACTCCGAAGACCCTGCCGTAATTAAACAATGGGTTCCGCTTATGCTGGAAGGACGTGATCCGAAGCAAAAAATCGCAGCCACTTGGAACCCCAATGGCACAGACGTAAATTTTGGTGAGGTGGCCCGCCAACTGATCGGCTACCTGCAAACGACGCCGAAATTTGCCCTCAAGCTGTCGAGCGAAGTGAAGGACATCACCAGAAACGGGGACGGAAGTTGGCGTGTCAGCTACAGGAATCTTATAGACGGTAGCGAAGCGGCAACCGATGCCAGGTTCCTGTTCATCGGTGCCGGTGGAGGCGCGCTTAAGCTGTTGCAGAAATCGGGAATTCCCGAGGCAAGGGAGTATGCAGGCTTTCCAGTGGGGGGATCATTTCTGGTCGCAGAGAATCCGGCCATTACCGCGCAGCACCATGCCAAAGCCTATGGCCAGGCTTCGGTGGGAGCACCACCCATGTCCGTTCCGCATCTGGACTCTCGGGTGCTGGACGGCAAGCGCCTAATCCTGTTCGGTCCTTTCGCGACCTTTAGCACAAAATTTCTTAAACATGGCTCTTTCCTGGACCTGCTGAGTACTACCACCACACACAACGTGTGGCCGATGACACGCGTCGGCATAAAGCAATTCCCGCTCGTTCAATACTTAGCTGGACAACTGATGTTGTCAGAACAGGATCGCCTCAGCGCTTTGAAGGAATACTTCCCTAAGGCAAAAGCCGAAGACTGGCGAGTCTGGCAAGCAGGCCAACGCGTGCAGGTAATCAAGCGTGACAAAGCTGCAGGTGGCGTCTTGAAAATGGGCACTGAGATCGTCACGTCCGAAGACGGAACTATTGCCACCGTACTGGGTGCATCGCCTGGCGCGTCGACTGCAGTCCCTATCATGTTAGGTTTGCTGCAAAAAGTCTTCAAAGACCAAGTCGCGACTAACTCCTGGCAAAAGAAGATCCATCAGATTCTGCCGAGCTACGGTACCCAACTTAACAACAACCCACTAAAGCTAACCGAAGAGTGGGCCTTTACCGCCAGGGTGCTTGAGTTGGTGCCGCCACCGGTGAGAAGCTCGGCAGCTAAACCCGCTTTGGAAATGGAGGAGGGGAAGCCTGTCAGTGAAGATGCGTCTGTTGATATGGCGCTTTAACTCATCCTGGTATTGGGTCAATCCAACTGCGATTTTGATCCAGATGATCAAAAACAATAGTTCAGCGTCCAATCAAATCCGGGCGTTTACCTTCCGTTTTCATGCTCGCGTGGGCAAAGCTATCATCGCAGACAACGTCTGTAACGGTCCCGACTTCGACTCTCCTAACTATCTTCATTGCCGGCTCCTGCCGTGCATTGGTTTGCACTAACCATAGAGGCCTCAGCACAACGCGTTGTTGGTCACCGTCGCGCCCAGCGACATCTGGCAGTCAGGGACCGTCAGCGCAATTTTACCTCGGATGTGCTCTAAAGCCGGTCGTCCTTGCGCTCGATGTGCAACAGCAAGCGGGTGAGCTCTAGCGGTGACGATACAAATGTTCCCTGCATCGAGCATCCGCCCAACTTCTGTCAACGGCGCATCGCTGGAGCGCACTTACGGGGTCGAAACGGTGATACCTGGTTTTTCAGCTGCTTCGGCTTGGAAAATCCCTACAAGAAACAGCGGGAAAAACGCCTGGCTTGGTTTATGGCGGGTAGGAAGCTACCGGTTGTGGGGCCTCCAACTGCGTCGATCACGAATTCACGTACCGGGACAATGACCGCTTGGGGTATCTCCGTGTCCCGAACATCGCGGACGGCGTTCGCCCGCAATGGCCTCGACGGGGCAGTTTAGGTGGCATTCGTTGTGCCGAGGCTTTGTCTCCTAGGGCGATCATAACCAGTGGGACGCGAAGCCGCCGGTGCACCACCAAACCGATCTGTTCGAAATTCGGACCGTGGTGGTTGGACTCCCGATTAAAAAGGTATATAAAGCAGCTTCTAGCCTGTACCGATAGGTTCGAAATAGCTGTGTGATCATTTCTGATCAGCTTGGTTACAAGAAAGGGGGGATTTGAAAAATTTCCGAATGCAATCTAACGCATGTCCAAGGTTGAGCGGTTTAGCGGACAAGTCAAAATGGTCGTTTTGGGCGTCCAGGCTGTATTTCTGAAGAAGGGTTTCAACGCCGCCACGACGGACATGATCCAACGTGCAGCCGGCATCTCCAAGTCCATGGTGCATATCTGCTACCCGGCTAAAGAAGCCCTGTTCGAATCGGTGATCGTGACAGAGTGCGAAAGAGCATTGCGAGCAGTGAGTGAAATAGCACCCTCGCAAAATGATATTCGAGGAGTCCTCACTGGTGTAGCGCGGGCGTATATGAATATTTCTATTCTCCTGGCGTACTGCTCTCTTTTTGCGTCGTCGGTGAGGCGCCAACGATCTTTCACCTGGGGAGGCAGTTTTATCTGGTGGGGCCGCAATCCATGAACAAACTTGTTCCTGGGCACGTTGACAAGGCTTGTGCCGACGGCAAGGTTGATGTTTCAAGTCTGGGATTGGAGGTGACGGCTTCTGTATTTAACAACCTTGTCCGATCTGAGGCACAAATCCAATGCCTTACGTATCCAGCATTGCGCCCCTCAGACCCACCACCAGACCGCTGGATTAAGCTTGCGGTCACGACATTTCCCGTGCGTTTGGAGCGAGGTAGTACCGGGTTAAACAGGCCTTTGACCGACTACGGGGTGGCCACTGGGCTCACCCTATCTAAGTGACTTTCCCTGGCAAAGCCGCGCCTGGAGGTCACAATACAATGAGCTTGAAGTCATTTTTTTGCGATTTGCGGCAGATAAACATTTCAGCATTCGAGACTATCAGCATGCAAACACTTTGGGATGATGGTGAGCGTATTCTTCGCCGCGGGGATTTGCCAAATGGGAGCGGAGGTAACGTCCTGGTTGTGAGTACCTCCACCGACCATCCGTCGCCCAATAGCCTGGATCGTTTGGTGCACGAGTTTTCACTCAAGGATGAGCTTGACGACGTCTGGGCAGTGAGGCCGCTGGAGCTGCTACGTGACAACGGTATTCCCTTGCTCGTGCTAGCAGACCCCGGTGGCGAACCGCTTGTGCGACTGCTGACTGCACCAATGGAGACGGAATTATTCCTGCGGTTGGCTGCCAATATTGCCGCTGCGGTGAGCAAGCTGCACCAGCAGGGAATCGTTCATAAAGATCTTAAGCCCGCGCATATCCTCGTTAATTGCGATGACGGTCGGGCGCGGATCACTGGTTTTGGTCTGGCGTCACGGTTACCGCGGGAGCGACAGCCTCCAGAAATCATTGCCGGCACACTCGCCTATATGGCGCCTGAACAGACGGGTCGGATGAATCGCTCGATGGACTCACGCAGTGATCTTTACTCCTTGGGTGTCACATTCTATCAAATGTTGACCGGGTCCCTGCCATTCACCGCGGTCGACCCTATGGAGTGGATTCATTGCCACATCGCCAAGGCCCCTGCGGCTCCTCGGGTTCGCTTGCCTTCAATTCCCGAAACGCTTTCAAAAATTGTAATGAAATTATTGGCGAAAACTGCCGAGGATCGCTATCAAACTGCGATCGGCGTCGAGAACGATCTAAATCACTGCCTGGCTCAATGGCAGAGCGAAAAGCGAATCACCGAGTTTGCCCTTGACGAGCACGGTGCCGCTGAAAATTTGCTGATTCCGGAGAAGCTGTATGGTCGGGAAAATGAGGTCGACATACTCATTGCCGCATTCGGTCGAGTTATCAGCGATTGCGCGTCGGAATTAGTGCTCATCTCCGGTTACTCAGGTATCGGGAAGTCTTCCATCGTGAATGAACTTCGCAAGGCGCTGGTGCCGTCTTTTGGGTTATTCGCATCCGGAAAATTCGATCAATACAAACGCGACGTACCATATTCCACGTTAGTGCAAGCTTTTCAAAAGCTGGTGCGCACGCTATTAGGTAAGACCGACAGTGAACTGGGGCTATGGCGCAACAAGTTGCAGGACGAATTGCAACCTGATGCGCGGCTCATGACCGACCTCATTCCCGAATTGAAGCTCATCATTGGCGAGCAACCGTTGGTTTCGGAGCTTGAGCCATTGCAAGCCCAGCGCAGGTTCCAGCTGGTGTTTAGGCGTTTTATTGGGGTGTTTGCCACAGCGGAACACCCGCTCGCCCTGTTTCTCGACGATCTGCAGTGGTTGGATGCGGCAACGCTTGATCTGCTTGAGGAACTGGTGACGGGCTCAGACCTGAGCCATTTACTTTTAGTCGGCGCCTACCGCGACAACGAGGTGGATGAAACGCACCCGCTCTCAAGTAGGCTCCAACGTATCAGACAAGTGGGCGCTAGAATCAATGAGATAACGCTAACGCCACTTTCCGATGCAACCATCGGTCAACTGATCGCTGACTCACTGCGTTGCGACCTTACACAAGTCCGCGCACTGGCAACGTTAGTGTTCGATAAGACTGCTGGCAATCCGTTTTTCGTCATTCGGTTTTTGCAAGTGCTGAATGAAGAAGGCTTGCTCAGCTTCGATTACGGGGCACGGCGATGGCAGTGGGATCCAGATCGCATCCAAGCGAAAGGTTACACCGACAACATTGTAGACCTGATGGTCGGCAGATTGGCTCGCCTGCCTGACACCACGCAGCAAGCTCTGCAACAGTTGGCTTGTCTGGGCAACGCGAGCCATGTCAGCACCTTGGCGGCTGTGCTTAATGTTCCGCAGATTCAAGTGGCCACAATTTTCTGGGAAGCGATTCGCCAGGAACTTGTTGAGCGGTCGGATGGTGCCTACGCGTTTGTCCACGACCGTATTCATGAAGCTGCCTACTCCCAAATTCCGGATGACTTGCGTGCCGTAACTCATCTGCGCATTGGTCGCCTGTTAGTAGCGCAGACACCTGCGCAAAGCATAGAAAATTGTATTTTCGAGATTGTCGGTCAGCTTAACCGTGGCGCTAATCTAATCGTTGATCGGAGCGAGCGTGAACGCTTGGCGCACCTGAACCTTGCTGCGGGCCAACGAGCCAAGACTTCGACCGCGTACGCATCAGCACTCAGCTATTTCGCCGCCGGTGCGCAGCTCTTGGAGCAAAACCATTGGGCGCGGCAACATGAGCTGACATTCGCTCTGGAATCGAACCGAGCTGCTTGTGAATTCTTAACGGGGCAACTAACAGCCGCTGAAGAGCGGCTCACCGTGTTATCCATCCACGCTCGGACGGCGGTTCAACGCTCATCCATTGCCTGTCTGCAAGTGGACCTGTATCTGGTCTTCGATCAGCGTGACAACGCAGTGGCTGCGTGTCTCGCGTTTCTGCGGCATGTCGGCATCGAGTGGTCAGCTCACCCAGCAGAGGTTGAAGTGCGCCATGAATACAACCTGATCCAAGCCCGCCTTCAGAACCGCAACATCGAGGGGCTTATCGATTTACCGCGAATGGTGGATCCCACCGCGCTGGCGACCCTTGAAGCGTTGACCAGCCTGTTTTCCCCCGCGTTACACACGGACGGGAATCTTGCCTGCCTAACGATCTGCAAAGCGATCAACCTCAGTATTGAGTTTGGAAATGGCGACGCTTCATGTGTCGCCTACGCGAACATCCCTAGAGTTGCTGGCCGCCTGTTCGGCGACTATCTGGATGGCATTCACTTTGGCCAGCTAGGGTGCAGGATGGTTGAGCGCCACGGGCTTGATCGGTTCGTTCCACGCACTTACCTGTCCTTCACCTTATTTGTAGAGCGCTGGATGCGCCCCGTGCGTGCTTGTCGCGATAACCTGAATCGAGTATTCGATGCCGCGAATCGGATAGGAGACATTCCATTCGGCGCGTTCGCGTGCAATAGCCTGTATACGAATATGCTTTTTACAGGTGAGCCATTGGAGACGCTTGAGCTGGAAGCGGAACGGGGCCTGACTTACAGCAAGAAGGTGCGGTTCGGGCTGGTCACTGACTTCATTGACAATCAGCTAGCACTGATCCGGACGCTTCGTGGAAATACGAGTGAATTCGGAATTCTGGAAGACGTGCGCTTTAGTGAAGCCAGCATGGAGTTGCGCCTTCCTAATGTTTCCCGCGTGTTGGCTTGCTGGTACTGGATCCGCAAATTGCAGTGTCGTTTCCTAGCAGGCGAGTATGAGTCGGCACGGCACGCGGCTGATCAAGCGGAAGCGTTAATTTGGACATCTCATGCTTTCATTGAAGAAGCGGAATTTTACTTCTACAGCGCGCTCACTCGTGCTGCATGTTGTGATACTTCGCCTGTGGAGCAACACGCCAAATTATTGCAGGAAATGGCGGACGAGCACCGTCAGCTGGAAGCTTGGGCGCAGCAATGCGCCGAGAATTTCGCTTGCCGAGTAGCATTAGTCGGTGCCGAGATAGCTCGCCTCGAAGGTCGAATTGTAGTCGCTGAGGAGCTCTACGAGCATGCCATTCAATTGGCCCAAGACAGCAATTTTATTCACATCGAGGCCTTGGCAAACGAGCTCGCTTCGCGCTTTTACGCAGCGCGTGGATTTGAAAAAATCGCCCGTTTGTATCTGCAAGATGCAAGTTATGGCTACTTGCGTTGGGGGGCGATGGGCAAAGTACGTCATCTTGAAATGAAGCACCCATTCTTGCGTCCTGAAAACCGGCCCCTCAACTCCGAAATCACAATTTCTACTTCGGTCGACCAGCTCGATCTTGAAACGGTGCTTAAGGTGGCACAAGCCGCGTCAGGCGATATCGTCCTGGAAGGCTTGATCAAAACGGTCCTGGAAATGGCCATCGAGCAGGCTGGTGCCGAAAGGGGGCTATTGATTCTGTCGGACAGCGGCGCATACACGATCATGGCTGAGGCCGCCATCGGCAGAGATGCGACGCTGTTGCGGGATACGCCAGTATCGGCGGCTCTGCTCCCAGAGTCTGTTTTCTACCACGTCGTGCGCACTCGAGAAAGCGTGGTACTGAACGACGCAATCGAGTCGACATTCGCTAATGACCCCTTTGTCCAGCAGCACTGCGCACGCTCGATTTTGTGTATGCCGTTAG
This sequence comes from Pseudomonas sp. TNT3, assembly GCF_010095445.2. Taxonomy (GTDB): domain Bacteria; phylum Pseudomonadota; class Gammaproteobacteria; order Pseudomonadales; family Pseudomonadaceae; genus Aquipseudomonas. Next base: position 43,389 of record NZ_WFGV02000022.1, on the reverse strand, counting down.
TGAACCAGGCAAAACTTACGGGTGCGCTTTATCTTGAAAATAAACATACCGCCCAGGTGTTCAGTCCTGCTCGGATTGCGGTTTTAAAATTGATCACCTCACAGGCGGCCACCTCGCTGGCGAACGCCTTGTTATATCGTGATGTAGAGGAGCGCGAGGCGAAAATTCGTCGATTGGTCGATGCCAATATTATCGGCATTATCGTTGGAACGACAGATGGCGATATTGTTGAAGCCAATAACGCCTTTTTGCAGATGATTGGCTACGACCGCATTGACGTAGTTTCAGGGCGTGTTCGGTGGAGCGACCTGACGCCACCAGAATTCCATGATGTCAGTGCGCAGGCCATGGCAGATGCTCTAGAGAGCGGAAACGCGAGTCTTCTGGAGAAAGAGTATGTGAGAAAAGATGGCTCCCGAGTACCGGTCTTGGTGGGTTTGGCAATGTTCGGAGACAAGCGTAAGCAAGGGGTTGCGTTTGTGTTAGATCTGACTGAGCGCAAACGAGCAGAGCAGCGTGCGCGCGAGAGTGAACAGCGCTTTCGTGAAGTACAAGCAGAACTAGCGCATGCCAATCGTGTGGCGACCATGGGACAGCTTGCGGCTTCGATTGCACACGAGGTGAGCCAGCCGATTGCTGCCACCGTGATGAACGCGCATGCAGCACTACGCTGGCTCAATATTCAGCCGCCTGAAATTGGCGAAGTCCGGCAGGTGCTCGGAGCCCTCATCCAACAGGCCAATCGCGCGGCGGATGTGCTAAATCGCATCCGTGGCCACATTCGCAATGTACCTCCGCAGAAAGAGCAAATGGATCTCACATCGACGATCCGCGAAATGATCGAATTCACCCACGCTCAGATTGCTAAGAGCGGTGTGAATCTGAACATGCAGCTAGATGATGGTCTGCCTCTGATTAATGGCGATAGGGTAGAGCTGCAACAGGTGTTGCTCAACCTCATTATCAACGCACTGGAGGCGATGAGCAGTGTGAGGGAAGGAGCTAAGCAAATGGACATCCGCTCGAGTCTTGATGAGTCCGGTTGCGTTCACGTAAGTGTCAGTGATTCAGGCCCGGGGTTTGGAGAGGCCAGTGCCGAGCAAGTGTTCGCGTCCTTCTACACCACCAAATCCACAGGACTAGGAATGGGGCTGTCAATTTGCCGTACTATCATTGAAGGGCACGGGGGAAAACTATGGGCAGTCGCCAATCAACCACATGGTGCTACCTTTCAGTTTTCTTTACCAATACTCATCTGACTATCTACGGGCGTTCATACTGCCCGATTGTCAGTGTCTAGATGGGAACAAGAGTCGACGGTTGATTGGCATTCTGCACTCCACATTGCCTAGCTACGCTTGACGCGGGCGCATTATTATTTTTCCACCGTAGAGGCGAGGACTAGGGTAGGGATGAGAATCTAAAGATTTAAGTGAAGATTTGGCCCGGTGCTGCCCTTTGAATGAGCAGAAGGTGATGGTTCGCGCGCAACGGTTCTAGTCCTAAAACTCCCCCATGATTTGGATTGGATGAATGACCGAAAGACAGGCTCGCGCTTTGTTCCACGAGTGCGTCACATGCTTCGTCCACCTACGGTGGTACCGTATGAGCTTTGCGCAACTGCAGAATGGACAAATGTCGCGGGTAGAGAAGCTATTTTTTCGCGCTGCCGGCGGGATGCCAATTGAGAAATCCGCTGCCAGTAAGGGCTGCGGATGGTTTCTCTTACGTCGAGAGATTACGCACTGGGGTTAATCAAACTCAACGACCTGTTCCGGGTTTTTGTTCACAGCCCGCGGCGGGTGCGCTTTCAGGTCCAGGTCGGCCAGTGCATTGGTTACCCCTGCACCATATCGTGGATCAGCTTTGCTGCAATGCGCAATATGGCGTTGTTGAACGTCCTCGCTGACTCCCGCAAGCGAACGTGCGGTGTTTTCAAACAGCGCTTGTCTTTCTTGCGCTGACATCAATCGGAAGAGGTTACCCGGTTGCTCAAAGTGGTCCTCGTCTACACGATGATCCCAGTGCCCTGCAACCCCGGATATCTTAAGGGGTGGCTCACACCAACGCGGTTGATCGCCCCAGTCGTCAGCGCTGTTTGGCGTGTACGCCAATCGTCCCCCGTGATTGCCGTCTACGCGCATGGCTCCATCGCGATGGAAGCTGTGGACCGGGCAACGGGGGGCATTCACTGGGATCTGGTGATGGTTGACACCCAGGCGATAGCGCAGGGCGTCACCGTAAGCAAACAGGCGCGCCTGCAGCATGCGGTCGGGTGAAAAGCCTATACCAGGAACGACATTGGATGGAGCAAATGCCGCCTGCTCGACTTCGGCAAACACATTCTCCGGGTTACGGTTCAACTCAAAATAACCCACTTCTATAAGCGGGTAATCTTGGTGGGGCCAGACCTTAGTCAAGTCAAAAGGGTTGACGGCGTGTCTTTCTGCTTGAGCCTCGGTCATAACCTGGATGTAGAATGTCCAACAAGGAAAATTGCGCGCTTCAATACTTTCGAACAGATCGCGCTGATGACTTTCCCTGTCTCGACCCACCAGTATTTGTGCTTGTTCATCGCTCAAATTCTCAATGCCCTGCCTTGATTTGAATGTGAATTTCACCCAGTGTCTTTCGTTATTGGCGTTGATCATACTAAAGGTGTGACTACCAAAACCATGCATATGCCGGTAGCTCCGAGGAATACCACGATTGCTCATAACAATTGTTATCTGATGCAGTGCCTCGGGTAATGACGTCCAGAAGTCCCAATTGTTTTGTGCGCTGCGCATCCCTGTTCGCGGGTCACGTTTGACCGCGTGATTCAGATCTGGAAAGCGTAGCGGGTCACGAAAAAAAAACACTGGAGTATTGTTGCCAACTAAATCCCAATTTCCTTGCTCAGTATAAAACTTTAAAGCAAAGCCACGAATATCTCTTTCAGCATCGGCTGCACCCCGTTCGCCGGCAACGGTGGAGAATCGCGCAAAAATCGCCGTCTGCTTGCCCAACTCCGAAAATAGTTTAGCCTTGGTGTAGCGAGTGATGTCGTGGGTTACGGTGAACGTCCCGTATGCGCCGGAGCCTTTCGCGTGCATGCGTCGTTCGGGAATCACCTCTCGGTCAAAATGTGCAAGTTTTTCTAAAAGCCAGACGTCTTGTAAGAGAGCGGGGCCGCGAGGACCAGCAGTTTGAATATTAAAATTATCGACGACGGGCGCGCCATTAGTGGATGTGAGTTTTTTTCCGGGCATGGCGAGGCTTCTCCAAAGGTGAGCGATGATTGTTGTCATTGGGTGATGATTTTTCGGAAGTTTAAGCTAACTAGTTGGCCGTCATATCGGCTTTTCGTATGGGCCTAGTTGAATATTAGCTTTTCAAACACAGCCTTAATGGCCTGCCGTCTAACACACGGCGAATAAGTCATCTGCTGGGTACTCAGAGTACATCGACTAAGTGCAGGTAACATTTGTACCTGCAGACAGCGACATAGCACCTCAGTGTTGCGCTTACATACATAGGTGTTAAATCTCAACACCGTGGTAAGAGTTCCTGCTGCAACCGGAGGCCTTAAAGCGCGCCGGCAGTTGAGTGTGCGGGCTTAAATTTTTATTGCCGAAGGCGTTGCTGGTTCTCTATTGTTACAGCTCGCGAGCAGATGACGGTAATGTGTTTGCTATCGTTATAGTGTTAAAGTCTTCTGAAGACAAACTCGATGCTTCAAACTCCTGCAGATTGATCCTTATACTCTTGGGTTACCGTGGTCCTAGTGGATCTCGGTTTGGAGTACTCAGGGCCTGATCAATTACTGCCATTCGTAATGTGTGGCAAACGTCTAAGCGCCAGTCTCAGAGCGGGGCAGGGTGCCGACGTGGCAAACACGCGGTTTTATAAATTCGCGCTATTTTTAAGATGATTCAGATTTCGCTTAAAAAGGTTCCCCTGCCGCGCGCAGTGATCCTGAATATTCCGGTCACTAAGATAAGGTTACACGCCAAACAGCCCTTTCAATTTAGTATCGTCTCGGAGCATTGCAAAAAAATGGCGAGCAGCCAACGCACGATCTCCGATCTGGACCTCATTTCGTTTTTCCGCTCCACCTTTCATGGCTGCATAAGTACGTCTGCACTGCCAGAGCCATATAATGTATACACTATCCGGATATTAATGAGCTGCGACCTTCAGTGGACCTTTTGGCCGTTTGATCAACCAGACTGCACCGATCGATAAAATCATGAGCAGGGTTGCCCAAGCGTAGAAGTCATTTGTTGCGAGCATCACCGCCTGCCCATCAACTAGCCGTGAAAAAACCGACGTAGCACTTTCGGGCGTCAGATGGTTTCCGAGCGCGCCGGCAATTATTTCTTGCTGTGCCTCAGAGGGGATAACAGCAACGAGTTCGGATCTATTTTCCTTACTCATGTGTTCCCAATAGGTTTGGGTCAATGAAGAGCCAATAGCCATGGACAATACCCTTAGGAAATTTTGCAAGCCTGCGCCACTGGCTACTTTTTCACTGGGCAGGTCAGAAACACCCAATGATGTTAGTGTTATCATGCAAGCGGGGATGCCCGCTCCCAACACGAACATAGCAAGCGCAACTGTCTCATAATCGGCTTGGGAGGTCATGTGGGCTCTCATAAAAAATGAAACTGCTAGAACGCTCATGCCATAAGTCACAATCCAACGTGGGTCAACTTTCGGAAGTAGTCTTCCTACAATAGGTGCACTTATGACGGCAAGTATTCCCATTGGAGCTGTCGCTAGCCCCGCCCATGTTGCGGTGTAGCCCATTTGTTGCTGGAGCCAGAGTGGGGTTAAAACAATGTTTCCAAAAAATATACCGAACATCAAACTCAGTGTTACGGTGGAAACCAGCCAGTTTCGCGAGCGGAAGACGCTTAAATCAATCACTGGTTCTACTTCGGTCAACTCCCAAATAACCAGAATTATGACGCTGGCTATTGAGATGACCGCGCAGGCGGTGATGATAGGAGAGGAGAACCAATCCAGTTCTCTCCCCTTATCGATCATGAATTGAAAACTTGTGACAAAGATTGCGAGCAGCGCCAGTCCCACACCATCAACTCTTGTGCGGCAGGTCGGTCCGTCCCGTCCTCGTAAAACCTTGAACGTACCGAGCATGACCAGCAAACCGAATCCAATGTTGATATGAAAAACCCAGCCCCAATGCCAATTATCGGAAATAATTCCGCCGAGGATCGGTCCAAAAATAGGAGCCACGACTGTCATCATCCCCCATAACGCAAGTGCGATATGGGATTTTTCCCTTGGAAAGACCGCGAGCATCAACGTTGAAGAAAGTGGAATCAGTGGCCCACCTGCCAAACCTTGTAGCACCCGAAAAATCACCAAGCTTCCCAACGACCACGACAGACCGCAGCAAACAGAAAATACAACAAAGCAAACGAGAGATATCGTAAATAATCGTACTTCACCGACTTGGCGGACCAGCCATCCGGTAAGGGGGATGGTGATAGCTTCCGCTACTGCATATGCCGTAATGATCCAGGTCCCCTCTGTCGTTGAGACGCCCAAGAATCCCGATATGGTTGGCATTGCGACGTTCGCAATGGTGGTGTCGAGAACCACCATGAAGTTCGCGAGTGAAAGCACGACAGCTGCAATAAACAGATTACCCCCGGTCAAAGGGGAATGTTTAGTAGCACTCATAGTTGTTATCGCTTTGCCACAGAGTTCGGCTCGTCTTTGCCGCTGACGTCGACACTGACCTGCATAGATAGCCCCACGCGCAGTGGGTGCTGCATGATTTGATCGCGATCCAGAGAAATACGAACAGGTAAACGCTGTACAACTTTGATCCAGTTACCGGTAGCATTCTGTGCCGGAATAGCCGAGAACGCGGATCCCGATCCGCCTGCGAAACCGACAACCACTCCCTTATAAACGACGCTGTCTCCATAGATATCTGCAGTAAGTTCAACAGATTGACCAGGGTGAACGCGCTTCAACTGCCCTTCCTTGAAGTTTGCATAAACATAAATTTTGTCGAGAGGAACTACAGTCATTAGTCGAGCCCCCAATTGCACCTGCTGGCCGATTTCGACTACCCGCTGCGCGATGACTCCGTCAAAAGGCGCGCGCAAAACAGTACGCTCCAGATTGACTTTAGCTTGGTTAAGCTTTGCCCTGGCCATCAATACTGCCGGGTTGGAGCTGAGCGAACCATCCTCGACGAGGGCCATGTTTGCTTGCCTCGCCCCCTTTGCTGCTTCATATGCAGCCTCTGCAACACGTATGCTGGCTTTGGCTTGATCCAACGCGGCCTTCGCCTCACGAAGGCGCGTTTGTGCGTTGGTTAATTCTTCCTGAGATATCGCTCCTACCGCAGCTAGGTTATGCCTACGGCGCTCGTCGATCAGAGCTTTTTCATAAGCGGCATTGAATCGAGATAGATCACTGCGTGCAGCAGTAATCTGAGCGCTTCGCAAATTGATCTGACCAGCATAATTTACGTCGTTACCCAGCAGCTCCCTGACTTGTCGCTCGGTGTGCGCCACCTCAGATTGTGCTCGTGCAACGTTAAGCTGAGCGTCAGTATCATCCAGCAATACCAACACATCACCTGCTCTCACAAATTGAGTATCACTGACTCTGACCTCTCTTACGGGGCCAGCTATCAATGGGGTGATCTGAGCGCTCTCGGCGGCCGTGTAGGCATTCTCAGTCGTCACAAAATCGCCTGCAAAAAACAATGTCCATCCTGCGTACGTAAGCCCAGCCGCCGCGAAGCCCAGCATTGCGAGTCGAAGAAGTTTTGTACGCCGGCATTGAAGGGCATTTTTCTGTGCCTCAGTCGCATCCGATGGTGCCTGGATAATGCTCATATGTCGCTCGTCACGTCATCGCTTGATGGGGAGAAAAAAGTTCTCACTCGAAGAATATCTAGACTAAACCGATCGGTACGGTATAGTCAAATTCGTTGCGATGTCTATGGCGATGTATGTGATTCTCTTAGTAAAGGTTGACTGTACTGATGGGTCCGAAGATCATTAACCCTATTTTTGCTGTGCTCATGCCTTGGCCGGGCACATCGTCAACCATCTAGCTCTCTGGCAAAGGAATCCGCATGCAGGCAACTTCCGCCATCCCTTCCGATACCATCTCCCCAAAAGCCAAAATGGTTGTCGCCGGAGCACGTGAGATCTTCTTGGCACACGGTTTTAGCGCAGCTACCACCGACATGATTCAACGCGCCGCCGGCGTATCAAAGTCCACCGTGTACGCGTATTACCCCACTAAAGAAAAACTATTTGAAGCCGTAGTGGAAGCAGAGTGTGAAAGGGCGATCCAAGCAGTGCACTCGGTCGCTATGAACATGAATGACCTGCGTGACATCCTGACAACTCTAGCCAGGTCCTATATGGAGATATTTCTATCACCTTCGGGCTTAGCGCTTTTCCGCGCGATAATCGGCGAAGCTCCCAGGTTCCCGCAGCTTGCTCGCCATTTTTATGTGGTCGGGCCGAGCTCAATGAATAATCTAGTTGCTCAGCACATTGAACGGTCTACTCGAATTGGAGAGTTAGACGTCAGCAGCGTAGGGCTTGACACCGCTGCCAGTATCTTTACGAACCTCGTGCGCTCCGAGGCGCAGATGCAATGTTTGACTCATCCGGATTCGATCCCGTCCGGCGCGCAGCAAGATCAATGGATTAACACTGCTGTCATCACATTTCTCCGTGCATTCGGAACGCCTAGCTCCCATACAGGAAAGGCTTGACTAACCAAAGCCGTGTGAGCCACCGGGCTATCAGTATTATAGGTCGGCCCGTTCGGCCTTCGAAATGCTGCTAAAACCTGCCGGCGCGGGTGGAAAACTGAAAAAATCAGGAACTCCTCGAATTGTCCCGAAGGAGGCTGTTCCGATTTTTTGATAAAAACGAGTGGTTGGGGATTCCTTTTTTCAATGGACTGCTGCGTCGCCGCATGGACGCCGGTCTGGTCAAAGGTTAGGGACTTGCTGTGGATGCGAGCATTATCAAAGCGGAAGCGTGTTGGCAGCGCGGCGCATCGGCATATGAGCCGGTCAATTAAAGCAATCCCCATGCATTACCCAGATCGTTCGAGCTTTACATTCGGGCTTGAACGTAATAACGAGCAGGCAAAAAAACGCCCGCCAAGAAAACGTGTGGCGGGCGCTTGGAAGATGTCCCAGTTCAGAAAGGAAAACTGGCCGGGATGTCGGTATCCAATTTCAAATCATGACGCGGGAAGGGATAGCAAACGTTTCAGGGTCAGGAGGCGCAATACATATCCCAGTTTGATAGCAGTCGGTCCCAGAATCGTCATGGTATGGGCAATTATCAGGTAGGGCAGCAATACGTACTGGTCAACGCCATAGGCTACGACGGCCCCAAGGATCAAGGTGAATAGCCCACCGAGCAAAAGACTGTTGGACAGTCTTAGCGCCCGATACGGATTTTCAAAAAAGCCATACATGTCGACTATCCGCAGTTGGCGTTTAGATCATGACTGACACTACGTGAGCGGTTGCCGGATTATGATCGGCAACCACTCCAGAATCAGTCTTTTCATGCCACCGGAATCAGCGGGTCGGCGGCGGCGAGTGCCGTTGCGCGATCAGCCGCCGGAGGATAGATCCACATCGAGTTAATCTGCGCCTTGAGTTCCTTGGCTTCGTGCTTGATCAGTTTGACCTGGCGATCCCATCCCTCGGTGAATACGGCTCCCCAGGCACCCAGATCGAGACAGGTGACGTACTTGGGTTGGCTGTAAGTCATCGGTTCCACACCCAGCAGGTCGGCGGCAACGTTGTTGCCGGCATAACGGCCCAAGGCGATGGAGTGCTGGCAAGACATTACCGTAAAGTTGCCTGCCTCATCCGTCGCGGCATAGGCAACGTCTCCTGCAGCAAACACGTCAGTTCTACCCAGTACCTTCAAGTGCTTGTCCACATGTAGCCGCCCCTGAAGATCACGAGTGCCTTCCACTTGTTCAGTCAGCGGGCTTGCGCGGAAGCCTACGGTCCAGATCACGGTGTTGGACTCGATACGCGTGCCATCGCCCAGAGTGACACCATTGGCGTCGATCGAGGCCACGGTGGAATTGAGAATCCAATCGATATTCAAATGCTCGGACGCCTCGACAATCAATGGGCTAATGTCGTCGCCCATGGCTGCGGCGATTTGCGGGCCTCGGTCTACGATGATCACCCGGATGTCGGTGTTTTCGCCCAGTGAAGCACGCAGGCGCGCAGGCATTTCAGTTGCCGTTTCGATACCGGTAAAACCGCCGCCCACTACTACAACGGTATTGCGGGCGGCACTGGCGGGTACATTGTTGAGTGAATTGATGTGGGCTTCCAAACGTGTGGCGGCTTCTATCTGATCGACATCAAACGCGTGCTCGAGCAAACCTTCGACCGGCAGACGCATCAATTGGCTACCCGCTGCCAGTACTAACCGGTCGTATCTCAATTGCCCTTGTCTACCCAAGGTATCCCTATAGCTGACCTGGCTGTTGTTTTCGTCAATGACTTCGGCAATGCCCTGCACGAATTTCACACCTACTGCGTCGAACAAGTCGAGCAGGGGGGCTTTCATGTTGTGGACGTTCGGCTCATAGAACCGCGGACGAATTCGCAACTCCGCTTGAGGCGCCAGAACGGTGATCTCGACGTCATTCCGGCCATGTATATCTAACAGGCGGGCGGCGCTCAATGCACTCCAAACGCCACCAAATCCTGCACCGACAATCAAAATTTGCTGTTTCATTGTTTAACTCCTGAAGAGTAATCGAGGGCAGTAAAAAGTGTTGCAATTCAGCACCGGCGTCGTGCTGTGTGTTCGTCAGGAGATGTTATGCGGCGGCGGTATATGAAACACTGCTACATGAGGTCAGCGAGGGCATAAGTAGGTGTTAACGGGTTATACGAAGGTATGCAAAACGGCTCGTTGCGGTCACGGCTTCTAAGCGTTTTAACTACAGAAGTGATCGCGTCATTGTGCATTCGGTAGGTTCTGCCTGGAGGCGGACACGCCTGAAGGTCGTCCGCCATCAGGGCAAGATAGACTCTTGTGAAAGGGACCGCTGTATACGTGGGTATAGTCATTGCTCTGACGTAAAAGCCGATATGGCCTCGGCCATTCGTACCAAGTCGGCAAATGAGCGAGCCCCCATTTTGCGCATCGCCTGGCCGCGATGGATCTTTACGGTTATTTCGCTCAAGCCGATCTCACCGGCAATCTGCTTATTCATTAGACCGGAGGCCGCTAGCCTCATGACAGTTTGCTCACGGGCCGTCAGCGTATCGTGTCGCCCGCGTAAATCCACAGCAAAGCGCTCGGTTTCGCGACGGTTTTTATCCCGTGTATGGGCTGCGCTTACGGCATCTATCAAGTCCTGTTCGCGGAACGGTTTGGTCAGGAAATCCACTGCACCGGCTTTCATCGCCCGCACAGTCATGGCGATATCACCGTGTCCCGTGATGAAGACAATGGGTACTTTGATGTTGGCGTCGGCCAGGTCATTCTGAAAATCAAGACCGCTGCTGCCTTGCAGACGTACGTCCAGCACCATGCAGCTTGGTATCTCCGGTCGGTTGAATTTCATGAAGTCGGCGACCGAGCCGAACAGTTCGACTCGCAGTCCAATGGAGCGCAACAGGCTACCCAGTGATTCACGCAAAGGAGCGTCGTCATCGATTATGAAAACGATAGGTTCACTGCGGCTGGTTTTAGGATGGGGATGATGCTCGTTCATTTAATTTTCCCAAAGGGTCGTTACTTTCGTTGCAAACCTCTTCGCATGAAACGGGTGCTGCGTAGGAAGGTAGTTGTTTTTGATTGAACTCGATCATGCGCAGTTCGATATTTTTAGCCCGAAACGAACAATCGAATGCCTATGCTAAACGCAACGTTTCCCTTTTTCTAAGGACAACAAAACCGTAATTTCGGCCAAGTCGCTCATGCGAAAAGTCGCTCGTCAAAGCCAGAAGACACCATTATGTAGCTTTTTTCATTCGTTGGTTATACCCAGGTGTTAGTGAGCACTGCTAATGAATGACCGAGCTGTCCTCATGTACGACAGACGTTTTTCAATCGCGCCAATAATCTATTCATGCACATCACCAAACTCAATGGCCCAGTGCCGGGTGGCGAATATCATGAACAGAAACGAGCTGCGTCGTGCTGACATCAATCTTCTGGTGGTGTTCGAGACAATGATGCATGAACGTAATGTCAGCCGTGTTGGTGAGAAGCTATTCCTTGGACAGCCCACCATCAGCGCGGCCCTTAGTCGCCTGCGGGTGCTGTTCGACGATCCGTTGTTCATCCGAGCAGGGCGAGGTATGGAGCCGACCGCGCGGGCCCTGGAGATTTTTTCCAATCTGGTGCCTGCACTGGACGGCATTGCGGCTGCGTTAAGTCGTTGCCAGTCGTTCGATCCCTGCACCAGTAACGTCACTTTTCAAATCGGACTATCCGATGATGTTGAGTACTCGTTACTGCCACGCCTGCTCCGTCAACTACGGATTGAGGCGCCGAACATCACGCTGATCGTACGGCGAGCCGACCACCGGCAAATGTCGCAAATGTTAATGAGCGGCGAAATTTCCATAGGCATCAGTCTCACCCTTGACCTGCCGGCCAATGCACATCGCAAAGCCTTGCGGCCGATCCGGCCGATGCTGCTACGTACCGATAACCGGCCAGGCCCGTTGGGGCTGGATGAGTTTTGCCAGCGTCCCCATGCTCTCGTGTCGTCGATGGGAAGAACGTCCGATGCCACTGATCTTGCGCTGAGCCTGATGGGCCGTCAGCGCAGGGTTGCGCTGACGATCCCTCAGTTCAGTTCGTTGCCGGTGTTACTGGCGAACAGTGACATGCTCGCCATCGTGCCGGACTATGTCGCAAAGGCGATGGCTTCGAGCGGCACCCTGCGAGCCGAGCCGGCGCCGCTGCAATTGCCGGCAGAGGAGCTTTCCATGGTCTGGCGTGCCGCAATGCACAAAGACTCGGGGGAGCGCTGGTTGCGCTCCCGCTGCTGTGCAATTTTTAGTGAACCGATCGAGTTCCCGGTTGTGCCGGCGCTGCGCATTGCGATGCATAATAATCAGGCTTTGAGGGCGTCAAGGTAGTCATCCTGACGCCGTCCTGTTTTTGCTAAAGGTCTGTGGCTGAGAGAGTAGCAGGCTAGTGCATTGAAGCTGCTGGAGACATCAGCCGAGCGACATTCCTCCGTCTACATGCAATTCGATACCGTTGATGAATGCGCTATCAGTCGAGGCGAGGAAAAGTGCGGCACGCGCCAGTTCCTCAGCATCGCCCAGTCGCCCAGCTGGGATCATATCGGACATGAGCTTCAAAAAGTCTGGACGATGCTCATCCGAAATACCGAGTTTTCCAATGATGGCCGTGTCAACAGGGCCAGGGCTTAACACGTTTACGCGGATGCGACGTGCACGCAGTTCGAGCGCCCAATTACGAGCAAAGGCAGCGATTGCTGCTTTGGAACCAGCGTACACAGCATGTCCATCCAGCACTTTGGTCGCGGCCAACGAACTGGTCAGAATGATGCTGGCATTGTCGTGTAGCAGTGGCGCGATTGACTGAACGCCGAAGAAGACGCCCCGTGTGTTGATATTGAATTGCGCGTCATAGTCTTCTGGTGTGACTTCGGCAGTGGGCTGAAGGGTGATCACACCGGCGTTGGCCATGTAAATATCTAACCCGCCGAAGCGTCGCTTGAGTTCCTCTGCGACACTGGCGTGATGTTCCAGACTCGCGACGTCGCCTTGAATACCAATCGCGCCATGACCAATGACCTCGATGGCCTGGTCAAGAATGTCTCTACGCCGAGCCGTTATGACTACCTGCGCACCCTCTTGGGCAAACATGCATGCCGATGCTAGGCCTATTCCGCTATTGCCTCCGGTAATGACGGCAACTTTACCTTCAAGACGTTTCATATGATGACTCCAAGATTTGATATAGCGCTGTATTATGCGGCGCAGTTTTACCCCCACCAGTCCTGAGCAGGGCACATCTGTTGTGCTCCGGAGTCACCTATGTCCAATCTGTTGAGTCATTCGAGCAACTTGATTACTTTCGTCCGGGTGGTAGAGGCGGGTACGTTTAGCGCGGCCGCGCGCAATGCCGGAACGACACCTTCGGCGATTTCCAAAAGTATTGCTCGTCTGGAAGCGGAACTGAACGCCACTTTGTTTCGTCGCTCGACCCGAACGCTAAGTTTGACGCCTGAGGGGCAAGCATTTTTCGAACGTGTGGCGCCGTTGTTGCAGGCACTTGATGATTCAGCGGATGCGATCAGGCCCGCGGGCAATGCACGAGGTCATTTGCGGGTGAGCATGCCGAGCGAGTTAGGTCGTTTGATGCTGACAAGGATTCACTCGGTTTTTTTAGCTGACCACCCTTCCATCGACCTGGATCTGACCTTGCTCGATCACCACGTTGATCTGATCAGCGAAGGGTATGACGTCATCTATCGGGTGGGATTACTTAGCGACAGCAGCCTCAGGGCGCGCAAATTGGCTCGAATGGATATGGTCTTGGTGGCGTCCCCCGGTTTTATCGATCTTCAAGGGCAACCTGATTCCATTGAGGATTTACGGCGTTTACCATTCGTGCGGTATCAGTTGTGGGGGCGCACGTTGCCTATCGTCTTCGACAGTGGTGAAACGCTCTTGCCACAAGGCCGCGTAGGGGTTGATTCTGGGTTCGCACTTCGAACGGCAGTGTTAGGCGGCATGGGCGTCGCGTATCTGATGAGGTGCACTGTTCAGCAGGATCTGGATCAAGGGCGTCTGGTGCAGCTATTGCAAAAGCGCCCATTGCCCTCACTCGATCTGCACGCGGTGCATGCCTACGGCGCTAACACTCCAGTCAGGGTCAAGCTATTTACGGATTTCGTTCAGAGGGAAGTACTGAACTGGCTGCCAGGGTGAACAACTCACTCTGAGATTGAAAGTTCGGTAACAGTCGACTTTAACCGGTTATGTCGCTGTCGTGAACGCTTCTGGGAAACTGGCTGGGAGTCAGGCCTGTATGTTGGCGAAACGCCCGGCTGAACGTTGATAAAGAAGAAAAATTCAGAGCCGTCGCCACCTCGGTCAAAGACCGGTTTCGATGTCTCAAAAGGGTTTTGGCCCGTTCCATTCGGCGATCATTGACGTACTCATGAGGAGTCTTGCCGGTGACCTTTTTGAATGAGCGGGCGAAGTGAAATCGACTCAAATATGCCACGCTCGCCAGATCATCAAGACTGATGGGCGCTTCTATGTTGTCCTCGACATAGTCCATAACGTGACGAATTCGCTTGATACCCAGGTCCGGTGTCACCTCCAGTGACGACAGGCGAGCGGGGCTGGTCGATGTGAATCTCTGGATCAATCGCGCGCCGATGCAACAGGCCAGGGTTTCCACTAGGAGGCGCCCGGCGGCGGTGGGATTATGCAACTCGGCAAGAATCGCGTAGCCGATGTGCGCGATGAGTTCGTCCCCAAAACCCTTTTCGAAACGGATCGTTGTGAATTCGCTTCCATCGAAATGATCGCCGAGGGCTGGCGAGGAAAAATGATGCGGTTCCAGGTAGAGATGCAGAAGTCCAGGCATCGGGCTTGATAACTCAACCAGATCTTCCTGAATGCCTTTGGGACAAATCCAGCTCATGCCGCGCGTGGTTGGCGTCCTCTCAAGAATATCGTATGCCTTGCGGGTCACAATCGTGCGGCTGTCACCCTGGGGGTCGATAACAAGTTCAGTAACCGGCTGCGCCGAGTTTTTGGATATGACTCCACCGCTATGGCTGAGCACTTGAGCCAATATTCCGGTCCAGTCGCGGTCAGCCGATGAAATATCCAAATCTGCCGAATTGTATTTATCGGCTCTGCTGTCGAACATAACTACGAAGTTTCCTATGTTGTCTCATTTCAACCTGTTCGGGAATGCTTCGCGGTTCTCATCATTGCAAAGCCAATAATCGTGCTATCTAAACCTACGGACGGGTAAAAATGGAAACACCTTGACTATGGATAGTTAGTTATTCGCAACGACGTTTGCGGTACTCAGTTGGTGATAATCCCAGGTTTCGCTGAAACGTCAGGCGCATTCTTTCCTCGTCGCCGAACCCGCACTGCCGGGCTATGAGTTCAATTTGATTGTCGGTTTCTTCCAGGAGTCGTCGAGCAAGTTCGAGTCTCATGTTTTCCAGGGTCTTCGCGGGCGTCCTGCCGGTTTTCTGCTTATAGACTCTTGCGAAATTACGCAGGCTCATGTTCGCCTGCTGTGCCAGTTGATCTACCCCGAGGCCTGTGTGGCTGAGGTTGCTGGCCATCCACACGTGGAGCTTATCAAAGGTCGGTGCGTCGTGCATCTGGCTTATCAGCAGGGCACTGAGCTGTGATTCCCCGGTGGACCGCCTCAAATAAGTCACGAGCTTCGCGGCCACTTCCATGCTTACTGCTCGCCCGCAGTCGGCCTCGACCAGCGCCAGAGCGAGATCGATTCCTGCGGTGAAACCTGCGCAAGTCCAGAATTTGCCGGCTTGCACAACGATGGCGTCCGGATCGACTTCAATGGCGGGAAAGCGGCTTTGCAGCAACTCGCGCCACTCCCAATGGGCCGTCGCTCGCCTGCCATCCAGAAGCCCTGCTTCAGCCAATACAAATGTGCCTGTGCCCAGCGAAACGATCCGTCGTGCATGCGGCACGATCTCTCGAAGCCGGTTAATCAGGCTATTCAAATGGTCGAGCGGGGTCGTCACCGGCGGGCTGCCCGAAATGAGCACTGTGTCCACCTCGCTTTCGCGCCACTGCTCAAGGGAAACGGTGCTGAACTCTAGCCCCTCAATGCTCTTCACCAAGCCACCTTTCATGCTCACGGTCGTGCAGGTGTAACCGGGAAAACCGCGCGCTTCCCTGATTTGCGATGCCAGCGAGAATGTTGTTTGCGGGCAGGTCAGATCAAGAAGCCCCATGCCCGGGAAGGCAACGAGAAGTACTATTTTCGGGCGACTGAAGTTAAGCGGGAAGGAGTTTTGGATAGAGGTCAATTTACAACAATTTCCTTTTTTGTGGCCCCTTGACGAATTAATCGAGTTGGCAAAGGAGGGGACGGTACAGCCGATGATAGTTTCTAAATCTGAAAATGCTCTGCGTTTTTAAACAGATGTTAAAGATGGGCAATATCGGCAAAACGCGAAGGTGTGCACAGCAATAAATGCAAAGGCGTTAGTCAGATCCTTGTGCTACGGCAATTCAATAGGGTGTTGGGTTCGTGCGACTGTGAAGAAAATGGCTGTTTAACAGGGAAAATAGTCATTTCTTGCTGATCAAGACCTGATTAGCATCTGAGTCCTTGAATGTCACACGTCGTCAATGTTGGGTCTGCCTGTGAAGATCGGGCCTGTTTGTCGTGCAAGCCATGAGGTTTTCTTTTTTATAAACTTTGCTGAAGGAACTAACCATGTCATTTAATATTGGCCTTAGTGGTCTTCGTGCAGCCAACAAACGCTTGGAAGTCACGGGAAATAACATTGCTAACGCTGGTACTGTGGGGTTCAAGGCCTCCCGTGCTGAATTTTCAGATGTGTACTCCGATGCGCGTTTCGGTTCTGGTAGCAACGCGGTCGGCAATGGGGTGCGTCTGGCGGCTGTCTCGCAGAATTTTCGCCAGGGCGGGATGAGCGGTGGATCGGGTAACGTTCTTGATTTAGGGATACAGGGGCAGGGCTTTTTTGTGTTGAATAACCAGGGATCTCTGGCGTACACACGCGCTGGCGCGTTCACCACTGACAGCAACGGCTATGTCACCACAGCCGACCGGACCTCTCGTTTGCAAGGCTATGGGCTGGATGCTAACGGTGGGATCCGGACGGGTGTATTGACTGACTTACAAATCAGCACAGCGGATATGTCCCCAAAAGCGACCACCACGGTATCCTCGACAAGCAACCTGAAGTCCACCGATCCCGAAATTAAACAGGACGAGCACCCCTTCGACCCCACCAAGTCAGACAGCTATTCCGACGTCTTCACCAGTGCGATTCACGACAGTCAGGGCAACAACCATTCGGTGGATCAGTACATGGTGAAAACCGGAGCCAATACTTGGAAGTCCTACACTCTCGTCGACGGCCGTAACCCTGACGGGTCGGTATTCAGCGAAGCGACGCAAGCACCGATGACTATGACCTTCAATGCGCAAGGCCTGCTAACCGGTATTACGGCACCTCCTCCTCCGGCCACCAGCCCACTAGATGTTACTGGCACAACAATTACCTTGCGAGGTACGGGAGCGGGCGCATGGGTGCCAGGTTCAGTCAAAGAGGGTGTCTGGACGGCTAACGGCGCATCTCCTAATGAAGGAGGCGTAGCGTTCAACATGGCTAAGACCACCCAGTTTGGCGCTGATTATTCTCAGATCGGCAAATTCCAAGATGGTTATCAGGTTGGACATATCTCCAGTATCACGATCGACGAAAGAGGCACGCTGTTCGTCAACTATAGCAATGAGAAGAGCACGCCTATCGGTCAGGTGGCACTGGCTAGCTTTAACAATGATCAGGGGTTGACGCCTGTCGGCAGCACCAGTTGGAAGGAAAGTGGAGCATCGGGTGAGCCCAGTTACGACTCGCCACTCACCGGCATCTTGGGTTCAGTGGAATCGGGCTATCTGGAAGAGTCCAATGTAGAAATGGGAGTTGAGTTGGTGGAACTGGTCAGAGCTCAATCCTTTTATCAGGCGAATGCGAAAACCATCTCAACAGAAAGCACGGTAATGCAGACCTTGCTTCAAATGACCTGATGATAGTGCTGGTCACTGGCTCGGATTGAAAGCCCGTCTACCAAGGGCGGGCTTTCTATTACATTCGTTCACCGGTCCAGACCAACGCCTAACGACTCGGCCATTCGGACGAGGTCAGCAAAAGATTTCGCGTGCATTTTCTTCATCGCATGCCCGCGGTGAATTTTCACAGTGACCTCGCTCAGGTTCATTTGTCCTGCAATCTGCTTATTCATCAAGCCTTTGACAGCAAGGCCCATCACTTCTTTCTCCCGCGCGGTTAGCGTCTGGTAGTCGGCATGCAAATGGGAAGACTGCTGCTCACTTTCCCTGCGTTTGACATCGGCCTGCAGCGCCGCCGACACCGCGTCCAGAAGGGCTTGCTCACGAAATGGCTTGACCAGAAAATCCACAGCTCCGGCTTTCATCGCCTTGACCGACATCTCGATGTCGCCATGACCGGTAATGAAAATAATCGGAATATTCGTATTTGATTGAGCCAATAGACTCTGGAATTCAAGTCCGCTATTACCTTGCAGTCGTACATCTAGGACTAGGCAGCTAGCGCTCTCTGCGCGTGGATGCTGGAGAAATTCCGCGGTGGACGCGAACGTCTGAACTTGAATTCCGGCTGAGCGGAAAAGATTACTTAGTGCATCGCGGATGGAAGCATCGTCATCTACCACGAAAACAATAGAGCCATTACTAGATGCAGCGCTGGATGGGGGACTACCGTTCATGCACGATACTCGCAGGATATTGAAGGAAAAAGTGTAGCACAGGCGTTTATCCTTGTGTTGGTGACGCAGGTGTCAAACTTTTAGCCGAGAGCAGCCTATGCAGTTAATTGAGGTTCTAGCGTAGAAATCAATGCAAGAAGATAGCGAGGGCAATGAAAGTAAGCATTGACTTGTGCGCTGTAGCTTTTACCGCTGACACACCAACTGCAAAAGTGCTCGCAATTGTTGGAGAGGATTTTATACTGCGTTTCGCCAATTCTTGAACGAGCCCGAGTTATGATTTCATCGCTGGAATAATGACGCGGCTCTTGAATAACCCAGAGAGGCTTGCCATTGGAAAAGTTTTCCAGGTTTATTACTTCTATTGGTCCCGGTCTGAGTGATCGGCTGAGTCCGGAATAATGGACGACCTCCCCGCCGCCAAGGTATATGCCGTGGTGCGTATAAAACTTTCTAGGGGTAATCAGATGGCAGCCAATCGGCAGAATTTTTCCCGCATGCTCAATATTGACGGGCTTCAGTGAAAAGTAGAGTTCACCCTGTGCAGGCTTTCTGTTTCTTAAAAAAGAGAGTAAATTATTGTTGAATAAGGTGGCGTTCAGTTGACTGAAAGCGATCGCCGCCAATAGTGTCAATCCTAGAAGTACAGATGATCTAAGCGACGCATAAGCGATCGCTGCCTCCATTGTTAGTCTGTTCATGATGTAACTCCTCAGCCCTAGACTTTTAATATATCGCGAGGGCTGAGGCGTTTCATTTGTACATTAGCGTGATTTGCTTTACCTATTAATATGCCTGCTATAAACCTTAGTATTATGCACCTGCCTCTCGCTGGAGAGAGCAGGGCATACACCGGGCGATTCACTCATGTGGAACAGGGAGCGTGAACTGAACGGTGGCACCTCGGGGTCTGTTGACGCTTGCCCACAAACGTCCACCATGCGCTTCGATGATTGAGCGACAGATTGATAACCCCATTCCCAGTCCTGTAGCCTTGGTTGTATAGAACGAAGTGAATATCTGATCGGTGTCTTTCGAGGAAAACCCTGGTCCGGAATCGCTCACACTGACGAGCACGCAACCCGAATTCAACACCGCGCCGATATGCAAATAACGGTCGTCTTCGCTCACACCATTCATCGCTTCGAGCGCGTTCATGATCAGATTTAGCAATACCTGTTGCAATTCGACGCGATCTCCTTCGATGAGTGGCAACTCTTCCGTTAGCGAGATCTGCATCGAGGTGCCGCTTTTTATGATTTGGCCTCGGGTGAAATCGATCATCTCCTCAATGGCTACGTTGATGTTCAACGCTTCCTTCTGATGCGGCGCCTTTCGGATATGTCGACGAATGCGGCCCAACACATCAGCCGCTCGATTGGCGTCCAGGATAAGCCTGCCGAGTACATGTCGGACTTCATCGATCTCCGCAGGCTCTGCGTTCAGCCACCGTAGCGCTGCGTCGGCATTGAGAATCGCGGCTGCAATTGGCTGGTTAACTTCGTGCGCAATCGACGCCACAAGTTGGCCCATGGTGGCGACACGGTTCGCATGGGCCAACTCTGTTTGCACTTCCCGATAACGGCTTTCGCTTTCGCGGATTTTTTCTTCAGCCTGTTTGCGCTCGGTCAAATCCAGAACAAATGCGACACCTTCTTTTTTGCTGGCTTCGAACCGCGCCAAACCGACGATGACTGGCAATCGGCCTCCATCCTTTTTCAAATATTCTTTTTCGAAAGGTTGGGCATAACCGGACTGTATCGCCTCAATCAATGACCGCTCGCTGACTTCACGGAATTCGGGCGTCGTCAGATCTCTCCAGCGCAGTCGACCGGATTCCAGATCTACGCGCTCGTAGCCCACCATGTGAAGAAATGCATCATTGGCCTCGACAATATCACCGTCGTAGTTCCACACGAGAATCCCAATGATGTTGGCGTCTACCAAGCGGCGGATTTTACCTTCGCGCTCTTGGACTTCGCGGTACAACTGGGCATTTTCCAGAGAGATGGCAGCCTGTGTGACCACCAGCTTCAGCACCGCGATCCGTTCAGGACTGAAGACGTGGGCGGCCAGGTTATTTTCCAGGTAAAGCGCGCCGGTGAACTTGCCTTGGTTCAGCAGCGGCATACAAAGTACCGAACGGGCGCGATGCTGACGGATGTAAGGGTCTGTAGCGAAGGACGCGTCGGACGCTGCATCATCAAGAAAAACGCTCTCCCGGGTTCGTTGGACGTGGTACAGAACGGACTCCGGCAGCAGCGAAGCGCTGACGGGTTCGTCGCGCAATAGCGTTGAGTGTCCGCCGGTGGTGACCTGCGCCGCGACACGATACTCACCAGCGTCCGACAGAATCAGCAAACCTCTTTCGGCACCTGCCTGTTCGATGGCCGTGTACATCACAATGTCGATAAGTTTTTCCAGAACGATTTCGCCTGACACGGCCTGCGACACCTTGATGACGGTCGCAAGATCAAGGTGTTCGACCGGTGCTGCCATGGTCGATGTCGGGCCTAGCGTGTGCTCCTCGGTCCTTAGCAACGGATACTTCGCATCGAGCTGCCGAACCTTCCCAACAGCGCCCCAACGCAGGTAGCCGTAGCGGGCGTCTTGCAAATAAGCTCGTGCAATTTTTTCAAGGCCTCTCGTCGCGTAGAAGCGAGATGCAAGCTCGTTGGCAAGCGCCTCGATATGGACAAAGCCACTTTCCTGGGATTCCTGGATGGATTGTTCGTAGAGTAACTCTGCATCGATTACGCGCCCCTCGACGCGAGCGATTTCGGCCTCCACCAAAGAGGCACGGCTACCGAAATTCTCCGGGCACTGTTGCGCCCAGATCTGCAGCATGCGGTGGTGTCCTTCCATCACGATCAGATGCTGCGCATGCTCGTCCACCGGCGCTTCATAGCACCAGGCGGCGCGGGCCAGCGCATCGTAGAAGTAATACTCGGATTCTTCGAAGAACAGGAATGATGACCAGAGAGATTGCTGTGCTTTTGCGGCGGCTTGCATGGCTGCCTGAGGGGCACCCGCTAAGTAGAAGGCCTGTAACTTCCGGACCCAGTACCAACACGCCGCCAGTGCCAGGTCCGGCGTGCTGGAAAGATGGACCTCGGTGGCCGTTTCATCAAACTGTCCGTCATCAAAGCAGCCGAACGTCGGCGTCAGGCCTCTAAGCATCCGGATCAGTGCCAACTGCGTGCCTATAAAATCAACGACCAGCCCGAAGCGCACCTTCTTGGCGTAAGCCAACCCACGTTCGGCTTCGTTTTGCACTTCGGTCAATGCCTCACCGGCGAAGAGCGAATCGGAGACTTGGCTGTTGCCCGCATACGCGCCATACGGCAGGTCACCGATTCGATTCGCTGCCACAAAAGAGCGGCGCAGCAATTCACGGCATCGCCCGACCGGTTTCATCCAGCGCACGGCAAAATTCGAAAAGCATAGATAGGTGCCGGCCTCGAATCGCTTCAAGCCACGTCGCTCAACAAGTTCACAGCCGAGCTGGCCGAATCTGAACCCGGCCTGATAGTCGCCGAACCGTCTGCCTGCCACTCTGAACGCATTGGCGTAATGCACGGATGAGGCATCACAGTTGCCCCGTTCCAGGCTGAGACGGATCGCCATGCAAATCGAAAGGCACGCCAGGTTGTCATCCGTCTGCAAAGCGGCCGGGAACAGCTTGCCAAGCGCGTTTACAGTCATGAGAGAGGCGGCGTCCTCCATCATCGGTAAATCAATGAGATCTTCGATTGCCCGAGTACCCATTGATGTCCAGATTTGGTCGTATCCCTGCCTGACTTCATCATCGTCAGGGTGTGCTGACCACTCTATCCCCACGTGTCGCAAGTAGTCGAGACAGACAGCGACGGCGCTATCGCTGCGATCCAGCAGCAGGTACACGTCCATTTGCAGGCACACGACGCTGCCTCGTTCGATCGTTGTCGCCGCGCGTTGCGACAGATGCGCTAGACGATTGTCCGCGGTCGAGAGTTGTCCGGTAAGGAGTTCGCATTCGGCGCGATTCAGTTCCAAGGCGAACGTCAGTTTATGCCGGAGCGACCAGCAATCGTCGTTCAACAACTGCGATCCGGTGGTTAGATAATTAAGCGCCGACGCGTAGGCCGTCGAGGCCTTTGCTCGCTGGCCCGCGACCAGGTTGAACTCCGCCAGTTGTTCCCGCTCGGCCCTATCAGTGAGCAGAGCGAGACCGCTGTTGAGTTGGCCGACGATTTCAAAAATCCCGTCCTCCCATTTTTGCGGCGGTGTTTGTACCGCGAGCAGTCGCCCGATTCGCAAATGTGATTTGGCGCGATCAGTTTCGGGGATCAGTGAGTAGGCGGCTTCATGAATTCTGTCGTGCACAAAACCATAGGCGCTTTCCAGTCTCTGGACTAACTCCTGGCGGATCGCTTCCCACAGTACTGAGCGGATCTGCGCTTTTGGAACGCCTAGCACAATTGAAAGGGCTTTGCTGCTGGCAACGTTACCCAGGCATGCAAGCTGCTGTAATGCCTGTTGTGTTTCAACAGGAAGACGGGTGAGCCTGCCGACCATCAGGTCCACGATATTGTCGGTGTATCCCTTCGCATGAATGCGGTCCGGGTCCCAGCACCATTGCCTGGCGCCATGCTCGAAAGTCAGCAGATGCTCGTCGGCAAGCGTTTGCAGGAACTGAATAACGAAGAACGGATTGCCCGCAGTTTTGTCCAGAACCAACTTTGCAAGTGGCTCAACGCGTTCAAGGTCGTCGTGCAGCGTGTCGGCAATCAACTGCTCTACGTGTTCCTTCACGAGGGGGGAGAGCATGATTTCATCAATCTTGCCGCCAGCGTTTCGAATGGCCTGCAGTTTGCCCGTCAGCGGGTGTGTGATATCCACCTCGTTGTTGCGGTACGCACCGACTAACATGAGATGCCGGACATCCGAGTTGGTCAACAGATCCTCCAGCAGGTCGAGAGTTGCCACGTCGAGCCACTGAAGATCATCGAGAAACAATGCGAGTGGATGATCCGCCCGAGCGAATACTGCTATGAATCGCCTAAACACCAGAAGGAAACGTCGTTGTGCCTGTTGGGGTTCAAGTGGCGTGACTGGTGGAGGGTCGCCAATGATGAGTTTTAGCTCGGGTATAAGGTCGGTCATGAGCCGTGCGTTAGCGTCCAGCGCGCTCAGCAATGAGTCGCGCCATTTAGCCAGTTCCGCGTCGTTCTTTCCGAGCAACGTACGCACCAGGCTTTGAAACGCCTGCACAAGAGTGGAATAGGGGATGTCGCGTCGGTATTGATCGAACTTGCCGGTGGCAAAGAGACCTCGCGGTGGGACCAGTGCTTTGTGCAGCTCGTTCACCACCGACGATTTGCCAATACCGGAGTAACCAGTGACCAGCACAAGCTCCGGCGTACTGCTCGCAATGATCCGGTCAAACGCGGCGATCAACGTATCAACCTCACGTTCCCGGCCGTAGAGTTTTTCAGGAATCAGCAGCCGATCGGAAGTGCCTTGCTCGCCCAGCACAAAGGGATTGATGCGCCCATGCGACTCCCAGTCTGTGAGGCAACGCCGCAAATCATGCTCGACACTCGCGGCCGTCTGATAACGCTCCTCGGCAGTCTTGGCGAGCAACTTCATGACGATTTGGGAGAGCATCTCAGGGACAGTCTCGACCCGGACACTTGGGGGTTGCGGTTTTTTTGCGATATGACAGTGCACCCATTCGATCGGGTCAGACGCCGTAAACGGAAGATAGCCTGTCAGCATTTCGTAAAAGGTGACGCCGATGGAATAGAGATCACTGCGAGAATCTATGGAGCGATTCATCCTCCCGGTTTGCTCAGGCGCCATGTAGGCGAGAGTACCCGCGATGGTTTCTGGTGCCTGTCTTTCACGAGGAAGCTTTGAGGCGAGTCCGAAACCTGTGAACCGAGCGTGACCGTCAATGCAGTTCACCAGGATATGGCTGGGCTTGATGTCTTTATGAACAAGTCCTCGCTGGTGGAGCTTGCCCAGCGAAATAGCGGTAGAAATCGCAATAGGGAGAAACGTGTCGGTTTTCATGGGGGCAACAAGCAATTGCACAAGCGGCGTGCCACCGGGATCTTCCAGCATCAGTTGGATGAGACTACCTTCGCGCACCAACTCCAACGGTCTCACCGCCCATGCTTTATCCAGTTCGTCCTTGAGGCTGAATTCGTGGGCGAGGCGTCCGAGACAAGCCGGCAGCGGCTGTTCGCTAGTAGGGCGCGCAACCAGAACGTCGCGTTCACCCGATGCATCCAACCGTCGTACCCGACAGAAGGTACGTTCGCCATCGTCCCATAAAATCTGCATGTTGTTATCCGTCGGAGTAGGTAAAATATGTGATAACTTCGCTGGTCTAGCTAAGGTGACAGAGCCAAATCATTATATGCAGGCCCGCCTCAAGGCGTCACTCATACAACGGTTTAACTACAACAGACGGGGTCGCGACTCATGCGTGATGGCATAGGTATTACTGATACTATGCCTTAACACTCGGAGAAACACGGCTACGTTCACTTGCGGGCACGTTGCCTCGTAAACCACGGAAATAGTGAAAATTATCCGCAGTAAACAGACTAATTTACACCGTGATTATTTTGTATATTTCTACGGCAAGTCTCATACCTTGGTTGTGTCGGTTAATACGTTGGTATGATTTCCGGGGAAGTGAGCGCGCGTATATTAGATTAATAATTGGCGACGGCGCGTGAGTAAATTTTATGAAGCAGACCATAAAAAATTCTGTAATTATTGCCATTGTCGACGATGATGATTCTGTCAGGATGGCGCTGGACAGTCTATTGCGATCCTTTGGCTATAAAGTACGGACTTACTCCAGAGCGCTGCAATTCCTCTACGCAAAAGAAACGGCAGAAACTGATTGTCTGATCTCGGATGTGCAAATGCCGGGGCTAAGTGGTGTCGAGTTGCATGAGCAACTCATCGCTGGCGGAATCCACATTCCTACGATATTCATCACAGCCTACCCTGAGGCGATTTCGCACCTTGGCACCCATACGCCGACAGTTATCGCCTGCTTGCCTAAACCTTGTGATGGCAATAAATTGCTGAATTATATAGAAATAGCCCTGGCTACCAAAGATGCCTGCTCGATTTAGTTGATTTCTTACTCAGCCTGCGCGCGTTTTTACATACGCACTTTGTTTTTGTTAGATGTATCCTTTCCCTTGGCTTGTGCTAGGTTTCACGCCTAGTAGAATGGCCTTCGGTTGATTATTCGCAAATCCGCAGCCCTGTGAACAAGTAGCGCACGTTATTCGGATGAATAAACACTTTTATGCTTGGTTCGCACCCAGGGCAGTCAAGAAGAGCAACAAAATTTAGACACCGAAAAACGGGACCTGTTGAGACTTCATTCGAAAAGGTGCATTAATATGCTGAGCCTGTTCATTGATCTTAATCGCGAGCGTCGTGCGGAACGGAGTTTTTTCAGCGACGCTCGCCGATGAAAGTGACGAAAGAAATATTATCGGCGGCTACATATGAGCCGCAGTCAAGTAACAGCTACCGTGGCGCTGTCACTTTATTACTGGGCAAACGAAAGCGAATCACCAAGGCCGCAGTTGAGGCGTTTCTCGCTTCATCAGAAGCCAGACGACGGAAATTTCCGTTTTTCCGACGCCGTTGCATGATTCCTTGAAAACTCGCCTCCATACGTTCGGCGGACAATGGGAACATGAGCATGGAAGGTCCCGAACCGACAGTGGCGGGCGGCGCCGTGACGTCCGACGTCAGTTAGCATTCTTCGACGCACCGGCCGGCATCATCTTCGCGATGGATAGTCGTCTTGAGTGGGCCAGCTTTCCTTGTCATGGCTTCTTCCTGCTGAACGTGATGTTGGCAGCCGAGGATCCATGGGGTCGATACCTACAGCGGATCTCCATTTTGGTGGCATCGGTGGGGACTTGCAGTAGGGTGTCTGACCGGGAGCGATATGCACCGTAAGCCGGTTCGCGCAGATGATCTCGGCTAGCATGTCTACCTCCTGAAAGATGTGGTGTATGCCATATAGTGATCGGCATATGCCGAATATGTCAGCGTTGATCCGCAATCGGTCGTCAGCACTGAAAATTGGTGTGTTCTGGGGGGAGGCAGTGATGCGGGCTTCCCTTTAAGATGTCCACTCGCACTGCGGTTCCTGAGGCTTCAGAGTGATAGGACCATCCCGCCTACTACCGCATCCCTTCGGGACGTTGAAATATTGGATGGGGCAGCACACGTCCTGGCGCGAAAGCTGAGCTTGAATGTAATCGCCTACCTGGGCAGACAGGAAACCAATTTGTCAAAATCAGCTGGCAGTCAGAATCTCGCTTCAACTGGCAAAAGCATTGTGAGCATAATGAACGGCCCTGCAGATACCAAATTTTGGATAGCGTAGATAGCGTAATGATTGAAACTCAGCTTCGGACCGTGAAATGCCACGATTGTGCAGATGGGAGTGGCGACGTCTTCGTTGACTTACCGGCTGACTTACTCGTGGACCTGGGACTGAGTATCGGCGACGTATTATCATTGAGGTGATCAATAGTGCAATTGCTTTGACGCCGAAGGCAAAAGATCTGATGACATTATGAAACACGATGAGCGTCAACTTAGATCTCAAGTGACTGCATGGAAGTCGCACCTGCCAATGGCTACCGGGGCGGGGCAGTGCTTGACGCAAGCCTACCGTGACAGGCATCAATCGGCCGGCTGTGGCGTGCCACGATAGGCTGAAAACCAAACAGGTGTATGCCTCCCGTGCTTGGCTTCTATGGCCGCGGTGAGCGCCAGCGGGTTAGTTTGATCGACAACGCCTCCGATGGCATCCACCTCGGCCCCGATTTGTCGCTTATCTTGACTGCATCACCATCAGGTCTCTGTCGCCAAGCACTGCGGAGAGGCGCTGAATGGCTTTTACTTATGTCCCGCCGCGGCTATGACCTTCAAGTGCAACCATGTAAAATTGCGCGTCGGATGCCAGAGGCTCCGGTTCCGTCTTCTATCTATGAGTCGCGGGACGGGGACGAAAGGCTCTCTCGTCGGATACGCTCAAACAACGAGTCTAAATCCGTATCAGGATCGAGTACCAAAAAACTCTCGAGAAGAAGGGTGAGCGGATGTACTCCCATTCTGCCAGCAAGCTCCGATGCTTTCTCCAAAGTGACGTTTTTGAGACCTCGCTCTAGGGTGCTGAGGTATGTCCTACTGCTGACGATCCCAAAATCTTCTTGCGTCAACCCCCGGCGTATCCTTGTGTTGCGTAACGCTATGGCAAACGCTTCCCGCAGTTCCATTTTGCTTCATCCACAAAAGGAACGATGAGGCCTTCTTGAGCTCTATAGGGCTACAATCTATAGTGTTCATTTAGCGAGGTTTTTATGGCCGCATTACAGCTGAGTGCCCGTCAGTTGTCAGCCACAAACAATGAGCACAGTCCCTCAACTATGCTGATTGTCGCAGTGGCGAACGTTGCTCAGCCGGAGCAGGGTGTAGAGATTATCAAGCGCATTTCCGGCCAAAATCTGATCGATCTCTTCAACGAAATGGATCGACCAGATGCAGAAACAGCGATTGTTGGAGTCCTTTTCGCGATTCCGCCAGCACTTAATGGTTCTGCAAGATGGACCGCTGAAAATGTGGTTGATTTTGCCCGGGTCAAGCTCAAGGGGAGGGGAGAGGCTTTCATGGATACATATGCATATCGGCTTGCTTCAAAAGCTGTATTCCGAGACAACGCTAAGGTCGAGCCAGCAGATATCCTGGACTGGAGATCACTCTACGAAACGTCCAATGCCAGGGGTGAAGTCGACGCAGAGCTTGTTGCTCATCAAACCTGGCTGTCGGTCGTCATCACTCGTATGGTCAACGCAGTCAATCTACCTGACGATGGGGAAGAACCTGAGTAGTTGCCCGCAGGGGTTGGGCAGGCTACGAATCTCAAGGGGCGCGGCAGGAAAGCGGATGTATAATTTGATGCCGAATCGTCGGACGGTCGATTTTGCTCAAAGCAGCGCTTACCAACAGTGCGCGGCACGCATCGGGAGAATCGAAAGGTAAATTTGGGGAGCAGACTTCATGAAGCAGAATTCCGATAAAGATGCCAAAGGTGCCGTGGGTGAGGCGTTCAGTCGTCCCAATACCGCAACTCGATCGAGTAAACCAATGCAGGACCATGAGGTAGTCTGGTGCTCACCTCCAGAGGCATCGCTTAGGCGTACAGATGAAAAGCGCCGGACTATCGAAGAGAGAGAACGGAAAATGGTTGAGCTCGCCAAGGCTCATATCCTCTCTTGCGGCGACTTTCTTCTGGCTCCAGATTTGGCTAACCATCTGGGTATCCAGGCTGAACTCCTCAGCACCGCACTCAAGAAGTGGGAAGCGAACCACCGAATTTTCTCGATCGAACATGATGGCTTCAGATTGTTTCCCGCTTACGGATTCCCGTCGCACGGCGGAGACAGTCCAATTCCCGGTCTTATGGATATTTTATCTATTCTCTGTCCCATGAAAGATGGCTGGGGACTTTCATTCTGGTTTATCTCACCTAATGGGTTCCTCGGGGGCGAGCGCCCGCAGGATCTCCTTTCTACTGATGTAAACCGTGTGATCTTAGCCGCACACGATGAAGCAGTCGGTCTCACGCATGGTTAGTATGGGTGACCTGGTACAACCTTAAGATTTATAGTTTTACCTTCTGGTCAATCCAGCGGCGCATTGACGATGAGTGAACGGCGAGTTTCGATTTAGCTGTACTTTTTTTGACAACTAGGTCGGGCAGCCTCGCGTTCGAACTCAGAGGCAAAGGTACGGCGTGGCTTGATCTTCTGATACCTCAATCTGGCGAGCAACCTCGCCTAAATGGGTGTCCGGTTTCTTTAGACCACTGCACATCGAACCCGTTTACGGTACGGCGGAGAGTTTCTTATTTTCGGAATTATCTACGCGAGAGTTTCAAATTTACTAAAAGGATAGGGTTTCAAAGCACAATTTGGTGGCGAATAGTTTCAAATTTACGGAATCGCTAGCAAGTTTCTATCTTAGAGGAATTCTGGATGAAAAAAATGGGGCGATTAGTCCACGATTTCTGTTGGAGCGGGCCATCGCTGCTATCTCGCTGGCGCGGGGTTCTCATTTCAATTGACACCGCTCTCATTTCTAATGAACACCTAGGATGGCTCCCATTTAGGGTGTGTGTTTGGGCCTGTAAATGGGGGTATCTACGTAGAACTACGTAGTCCGTGTGTACGTAGTTCTGCGGATTTATTTGTGGACGGCATGCGGGGATATTGGGCCAGCTCCGCACAGCGGACACAATTATAAAAATTACCGCCGCGGCCACGAGCTGTCGGCAGGAGACACACAATGCCCCGTCTGGCTAAACACCTCGCCTGGTTTGCCGTGGCTGTCCTTGGAGCGTTCGCGCTGAGTGTCGTGGCCCTGCGCCGCGGCGAAGCCATCAACGCCCTGTGGATCGTAGTCGCAGCAGTCGCTATCTACCTCGTCGCTTATCGCTATTACAGCCTGTTCATCGCCAACAAGGTGATGCAGCTCGACCCCAATCGGGCCACGCCCGCCGTGCTCAACAACGATGGCCTGGACTTCGTACCGACCAACAAGCACGTCCTCTTCGGTCACCACTTCGCGGCCATCGCTGGCGCGGGGCCTTTGGTCGGTCCGGTGTTGGCGGCACAAATGGGCTATCTGCCCGGCACGCTGTGGCTGATCGCCGGCGTGGTGCTGGCCGGTGCGGTTCAGGACTTCATGGTGCTGTTCCTGTCCACCCGCCGCAACGGTCGCTCATTGGGCGATATGGTCCGTGAGGAAATGGGCCGCATTCCCGGCACCATCGCCTTGTTCGGCTGCTTCCTGATCATGATCATCATCCTCGCGGTGCTGGCGCTGATCGTGGTCAAAGCCCTGGCCGAGAGCCCGTGGGGCATGTTCACCGTGATGGCGACCGTGCCGATCGCGATGCTCATGGGCATCTACATGCGCTACATCCGCCCGGGCCGCATTGGCGAGATCTCGGTGGTGGGCGTGTTGCTGCTGCTGGGTTCGATCTGGCTGGGCGGGCAGATTGCTGCTGATCCGGTGTGGGCCAAGGCGTTTACCTTCACCGGGATCCAGATCACCTGGATGCTGATTGGTTACGGGTTTGTCGCAGCGGTGCTGCCGGTGTGGCTGATCCTGGCCCCCCGTGACTACCTGTCGACCTTCCTGAAAATCGGCACCATCATGGCCCTGGCGATCGGCATCCTGGTGACCATGCCAGACCTGAAAATGCCAGCACTGACCCAGTTCATCGACGGCACTGGCCCGGTGTGGAAAGGCGGTCTGTTTCCGTTCCTGTTTATCACCATCGCCTGCGGTGCGGTGTCGGGTTTCCATGCGCTGATCGCTTCCGGCACTACGCCGAAGTTGCTGGCCAGCGAAGGGCATGCCCGTTACATCGGTTACGGCGGCATGCTGATGGAATCCTTCGTGGCGATCATGGCGATGGTTGCCGCTTCGGTGATCGAGCCGGGTGTGTACTTCGCCATGAACAGCCCGGCGGCGATCGTCGGTTCCGATGCGGTGACGGTTGCGCAGACGGTCAGCAGCTGGGGCTTTGCGATCACGCCGGACGCGCTGGAAGCGGTGGCCCGGGATATCGGTGAAACCACCATTCTGGCCCGTGCCGGTGGTGCGCCGACCCTGGCTGTTGGCATCGCGCAAATCCTGCACCAGTTGCTGCCAGGTGAAAACACCATGGCGTTCTGGTACCACTTCGCGATCTTGTTTGAAGCGTTGTTTATTTTGACAGCGGTGGACGCCGGTACCCGTGCCGGGCGCTTCATGCTGCAGGACTTGCTCGGCTCGTTTGTGCCGGCGCTGAAACGCA
This sequence comes from Pseudomonas sp. TNT3, assembly GCF_010095445.2. Taxonomy (GTDB): domain Bacteria; phylum Pseudomonadota; class Gammaproteobacteria; order Pseudomonadales; family Pseudomonadaceae; genus Aquipseudomonas. The sequence continues at coordinate 11,938 of NZ_WFGV02000022.1, read as the reverse complement.
CCGAGTCCTGGACTGCCAACCTGATCGCCACCGCCGGTTGCGTGGCGATGTGGGGCTACCTGCTGTATCAAGGCGTGATCGACCCATTGGGCGGCATCAACACCTTGTGGCCGCTGTTTGGTATCTCCAACCAGATGCTGGCGGGTATCGCGCTGATGCTGGCGACGGTCGTGCTGATCAAAATGAAACGCCAGCGCTACGTCTGGGTGACCATGCTGCCCGCCGTCTGGCTGCTGATCTGCACCACCACGGCCGGTTTCATCAAGCTGTTCGACGCGAACCCGGCGATTGGTTTCCTGGCATTGGCCAAGAAGTACAGCGATGCGCTGGCCAATGGTCAGATCCTCGCTCCGGCCAAGGACATCAACCAGATGCAGCACGTGATCTGGAACGCCTACACCAACGCGACGCTGACGGCGCTGTTCCTGCTCGTGGTGTTCAGCATCCTGTTCTTTGCACTGAAAGTCGGTATTGCCGCCTGGGGTACGAAAGAGCGCACGGATAAAGAAGCACCGTTTCAGGCGCTGCCAGAGGCTTGAGTGAGGAGGGCACATGTTCAATGACTTGAGCCGCCTCGGTAAATACCTGGGGCAGGCTGCGCGCTTGATGGTGGGAATGCCTGACTACGATAACTACGTTGAGCATATGCAGAGCAAACACCCGGACAAGCCGGTGATGGATTACGAGATGTTCTTTCGGGAGCGCCAGGAGGCGAGATACGGGAGTAAGGCTGGGCCTAAGTGTTGTTGATGCGATTGTGGAATTAGCAGCAATCCTGTGGGAGCTAGCCTGCTAGCGATGGCGGACTGTCAATCAACAGTGATGTTGAATGTTCAGCCGCTATCGCCAGCAGGCTAGCTCCCACATTTGCTATCTGTGTATCCACTAACCAGGTGTATCAGCTACCGCCACTGCCACCGCTGCTGCTCCCGCCACCCGCCTTGTCAGCACCACCGGCTTTCGAGCCGGCAGGTGTAGGGCCGCTGTCGGTAGTGCCGCCATCCGCGCCTTGTGGCAGGGAAGCAGCGTCCGGATCCGCGTTGGTGGCTTTGGGCGCTGGATCACGGGTCTGGCTGGTGCCATCCGCAGAGGGCGTTCCAGTGGTCGTTTCGCCCGCCGCAAAGGCGTGAAGCGAGCAGGCCGACATGATGCCTGCAAGCGTAAGTACCGCAATTTTTCTGTTCATCATGTTGAATCTTCCTTGCGAGTGGTTAACACAACATTGGAAGGATGAACGGGCCATAGGTGCGGGCCAGCGGACGAACGGTATCGACACTCAAATCCTGAAAACCACAAAGCCCTGAAATGTCAGGGCTTTGTCGTATGGGTGAGTTGTGTCTGCGCCGTTCAATCAACGCCGCAAGCGTATTTTCTGCCAGTTATCCGCACTGGTGAGCGTTCCCGTGTCGCCGCGCACTGAATACAAGGTGGCTCGATAGAAAGCAGTGAGGCGAGAGCAGTGCAGGCCACGAAGCTTTCGGTAGGCCCATGTCCAACCATGCTTAGGTATGTCGCTCATACATTCCCCTATATCAAGATCATCCATTCCCTGAGGGTAGCAGGTTACTTCGTCGATGTCGGGCGATTGGATCCAGTCGATGCCAGATTGCCTTCGGAGCGTCTAGGTGGCGCTTATCGACTGGCGGCGACGATCAACATCATGGGGCGATGCACCTCATCGGCCAGGGCGGGACGGGCAACGAGGTCCTCGACTGACGGTCCCCACTCGTTGATGTGGTCGAGCCTGAATCCTGTGTCGATCAACAGATTCAACAGTGTTCCCAACGTGCGGTGCTGCTTGATCACATTGTCGCTCAGCCAGTTGGTCGAGCGCGGGCCCTCGACCTGGTAGTGGTCCACGGGCCATGTTTTGCCTTTGTGTTCGTCGACAATCCAGTCGGGGTGCAGCGAGGCCATGAAGATCGGGTGTTCGATCGAGAACACCAGTTTTCCCCCCGGCACCAGTGCTTGATACACCGTGCGCAGCAGTGCCGCCAGGTCAGTGATGTAGTGCAAGGTCAGCGAACTGTAGGCGAGGGTCAGGCTGGAGGGCTCAAGTTCCAGGTGTTCGAGGTCCGCCTGACGGTAAGTGATACGCGGGTGATGATGACGGGTCTCGGCACGCTCCAGCATCTTCTGCGAGACGTCCAGGCCGGTCACGCTGGCAGCGCCCTGTTCGGCGGCCCAATAACTGAACCAGCCGTAGCCGCATCCGAGGTCCACGACTTTTTGCCCGGCCATTTGCGGTAACAGCAAACGCAGGCTTGGCCATTCAGGCGCGCCGGCGAGTCCTTCAACTGAACGGGGCAGTTGGCTGTAACCCTCAAAAAATTCGGGGGTGTCATAGATGTTCTGCGTCACGTCTTGCCTCTCTCGATGAATCTCCGATGTGGGTCACAAGGGCAGCCTGCGCCAGGTCAGGCTGCCTGTATTTCAATGGTCATCGACAGCTCGATTAACCGTCACCGGGCTGCAATTCAATAACGCATTTCTACCGCCACATACGCGCCAATCCCGTCACCCGGATACAGCGCCGCAGTGTCCTGGCCTTTGGCGTCGTACAGCGGTTGGACCGCCGTGACGTATTTTTTGTTCGCCAGGTTCTTCAGATCAAGGGACACCTTCCAGTCTTTGCTGGGGGTCTCGTAACCCACGTTCGCGCCAAAAATAGTGTAGGAGGGCGCGTAGAAACTGTTGGCGTAATCCACCGCTGTGCGTGACGCGGACTGCACGTTCACACCGGTGTAGAAGCCTGTCGGATGCTCGTACTGAACTTCACCCTGATACACATGCTTGGGGATGCCCGGCAGTTGATTGTCACCAAAGGTCGGATCGTGACGGTAGTAGAAATCGTTGTAGGTGTACACCTGGCGCCACGAGACCTGCTCGCCGCTGTCGCTTTCCCATAAACGCGTGTTCAACCCGGCTTCGATGCCCTGGTGGATCGTTGGCGTCGCGTTGAAGGCGCCGGTCACCGCCGCGGCGGTCGAGGTAGCGGGGATCAGTTGAACGTTCAGCAATTCGTTCTTAACCCACGAGCGATAGAGCGCCAGGCTGCCATCGAAAATGCCTTCGGAGCCCTTGATACCGATTTCCACCGTGTTGGCTTTCTGTTCTACCAGCGGACGCACGTACGGCGCGGTCGGACCGGAACCCGAATACTCCCAGGACGCCGGTGGATCCACCGAACGGCTGACGTTGGCAAACACCTGCAGGTTCGGATTGAACTGGTAACGCACGCCGATGCGTGGCGCCAGGCTCCAGTTATCGTAGGTCACATCGGTGGGGAACGCGGTGGTGTTGGGCACCAGCGATTCCTTCACGTTGGCGTGACGACGGACGTTGATGGCCGACAGGCCGGTGGTCAGCCACAGGTCATCCACCAGTTCCAGGTCGTTGCCCAGCGAGAACACGTGGTCGAACGAGGAGCCATAGTCCACGAACTTGCGCGTCTGTTTGTTGGCAAACGTGGAATTGACTTCGCCCTTCAGATGCTCGGTGGAAGTGGAGGCCACACTCGAGCGGCTTTCATGGCCGAACCATTGATCCGTGCGGTCGTAATTGATCACGGCGCTGAGGTCATGCCAGTCCCAATAGCTCGGGTTGCTTGGGCTGTTCGGGCTGTTGTTGTGAGCGTACTCGTAGTAGGACAAACCCACCGACAAGGTGGCGTCGTCGTCGAAGGTGTAGGTGGTCTTGCTGCCGGCCCAGACGCTGCCCGGACGCCGGCTGCCGGCACCGCTGGAAGCGGCGGTTGCACTGGCGCGATCGCTGTGATGCTTGACCTGATCCAGCGTGGTGGCGCTTGGGTCGTTGTGGTACTCGTCGCGGTAACGCAGCATCAGCTGGGTTTCCAGTTTGGGGCTGAACTTGTAGCCGAAGTTGGCGACTACGCCTTGGCTTTTCGACAGGCTGTAGTCGCGGAATCCATCGCTGCGGTAATTGTCGGCGTTGACGTAGTAGTCGAAGGCACCCTCGACGCCACCAAAACTGACGCTCTGTTTGTTGTAGCCATAGCTGCCAGCTTCAGCGCGCAGGCGCAGCCCCGGCGCGGTGTAGCCGGTCTGGTTGACGAAGTTGATCGCGCCGCCCAGGCTCAAGGCTCCGTACTGAAAGGCGTTGGCACCGCGCAGGATCTCGGTGTAATTCACCCCGGAGCCGTTCAGAAACTCGTAAGGCGTGCCGCCGGGCCCGGTGATGGGCAAACCGTTGAACAGGAATTTGATGCCCTCGCGGAAATAACCCGGCGAGGTGTTGGCACCCGAGCCGCGAATGGAAATCTTCGCCGCATCATTGCCGCCGGTGGATTGCACGAACACCCCTGGCTGATAGGCGAGGGTGTCTTGCAGCGTCGCGGTCCGTCCCTTGGACACTTGCTCGCTGTCGACAATGCTGGTGCCGCCCGGTACTTCATCCAGCTGACTTTTAGCGGCCTCGACCGGTGTGATCTGCTGCCCCTTTACCGTGACCGTCTGCAGCTGTGGCTCGACTGATTTCGAAGAGCCAGCTGTTGTGGTTGATGTGTCATCCGCTTGTACGGCACCTGAAAGCAACAAGGCAGAACCGAGTCCCACTGTTGTCAACCAGGTCGCCTGTCGGATGGCCTGCGGTAACTTTTGTAACGCTCCCCGGAATACTGAACGCATCACGCTTAATCCCCAATGAATAGATAAATTCGTCTGAGCTTTCTATTCGTATAGTCATGCTTGATTGGCTCTAAGCAGTAACTGTGCCAATGGCGTTGTTAGTTGAGATTCGCCGTTTAAAGACGCTCAGTGCAGAAGTAATTTTGCTGCGAAGTGATCTTTTATTTGAACCGCTGTTGGTGTGGCAACAGTTGGTGATTCCCAGCACATCTTTGTAGGCGCACAGCTTGCTGGCGATGGCGGACCGCCATTCGATTTCGATTTCGATGTTGACTGATGCGGCCTCATCGCCAGCAAGCTGTGCTCCTACAGGGCTGTCAGCTGTTTCTGGCGCAACAGTGAATGGACAGATTGCGAAATTACCGGCAGTTGCTGACTGGCAATAAATGCATATCGATATAAGTGTTTGTCATTAATAAAGGCCCAGCCGATTCGAGTAATAAATCGAATAAACACCACGGAACAAAAGGCCTCGCGCAAGTAACCACCTTTTCAGTAATCGGCTACTCATACTCAATATCGACGCGTATTAGCCCATGGCATGTTCAGTGCATAGGCGCTTCCAATTCCAGTTATTCGCTGAACACTATTAAGGACGCGTCATTGAGAACAGTCTTCAAACTCTCGGGCCTTATCGTTTTATCCCTAGCGATAAATGCCTGCTCGCCCTCAGCGGCTCCCCAGCCCGGCGCGCCGCAGGCTGACGGGACCGTGAACAATGGAATCATTTCCTACCCGGCGGCGGATTTTCACGAGCCGTCACCGGGTCGCAGCGGTGGAACCCTGAAAGTCTCGGCAGCCTCGGACGCCGGCAGTTTCGACATCCACGCCTTGTCCAATGGCAACATTCAGTGGCTGGGCCGAATCCTGTTCGACTGCCTGGTGTATCAGGACGAGCAAGGCAACATCAGCCCGTGGCTGGCGCGTTCCTGGGAGATCTCCGAAGACGGCAAGACCTACACGTTTCACCTGCGCGATGACGTGACGTTCAGCGACGGCGAAAAATTCAACGCCGCCGCGCTGCAAACCAACCTGGAACACATGCGTGATCCGGCGACCAAGTCGCCATTGGCGGCGGCGTACATCGCGCCATACCTGGACGGCAAGGTCGTCGACGAATACACCTTCGAAGCTCACCTGCGTGAGCCCTATACACCGTTTCTGGATGTGCTGGCCCAGTCGTGGCTGGGGATGATCTCGCCGAAGCAGATCCGTGAAGCGCCGAAAACCATCGCCGAACACCCGGTCGGCAGCGGCCCGTTTCTGCTGCAAAGCTACACCCGGGATCAGGGCGCGGTCTTTGTGAAACGCCCCGGCTATCACTGGGCGCCGGCAGTCACGCGCCACGTCGGTGAGGCCTACCTGGACCGCATCGAACTCAGTTACGTCCCCGAAGCGATGATCCGCTTCACCGCGCTGGAATCCGGGCAATCGGATTTCGCCCTGGATGCGCCGGCGCAGAACGCGGCTGCAATTCGCGCCAACCCTGAACTGGTCATGCGCAGCCGCATTCGCAAAGGCAACCCGAGTCGCAGCATGACGTTCAACGTCGAGCAGCCTCCCTTCGACGACGTGCGGATACGTCGCGCGGTGGCCCGGGCAATTGATCGCGAAGGCCTGGCCTGGATTTCCGGTTTCGGCGAGTTCCTGAGCAAGGCCGATTTCCTTGCCGCCAACACGCGCTTCTATCAACCCAACAACGACGCCCTGGCGTATGACGTCAGCGCCGCCAACGCCTTGCTCGACGACGCGGGCTGGACCGTACGCGATTCTCAGGGGTACAGGACCAAAGACGGCCAGCGTCTCAAGGCGACCTTGCTGACCTATGACAATCCGGCGTTTCCCGCCAGCGTGTCGGTGGCCATACAGGCCGATCTGAAAAAAGTCGGCTTCGAGATGCCCATTGAAATGCTGCCCCTGACCCGCGTCACGGAGCGGCGCTATGCCGGCAAGTTTCAGGCCCTGGCGGCGGGTTACTGGCACACCAACACGCCTGATGGTTTGTTCGTGCTGTATCAAAGCCAGTCAATCAGCACGGCGAAACTGATTGGCCAGAACGCCGGGCGTTTTCGCGATGATGAACTGGATCGCGTCCTCAGCGCCGCGCGTCGCTCTCGCGATCCAGTGGAGCTGCAGGCGCTTTACAGCAAGGCGCAACAGCGTCTGGTTGAAACGGTCCCCGCCGTGCCTTCGGTCGAAAGCCAGGTACTGACCGCCTATGGGCGTCAGGTCCAAGGCGTGATTTTCGACACGTCCCACAACGTTCCGTTTTTCACCAGCGTCTGGCTGGACCGGGGGCAACCATGAACCTGCTCAAACGTATTGCCTGGCGTCTGCTGGCGGGCATTGGTGCGTTGTGGGGCGCAGCGACGCTGACGTTTCTGGCGGTGAACTTCAGTGGAGGCGACACCGCGCTGGCGATCCTCGGTGGCCCGGATGCCTTGCCGACGCCGGAGTTGCTGGCCAGGGTGCGTGCCGAGTACGGACTCGATCAGCCATTGATCGTGCAATACGGGCAATACTTGCTGCGCCTGGCTCACGCCGACCTGGGCGAGTCCTATCGCTTGCGCATTCCAGTGTCCCAGGCGATCGGCGAACAGATCGGCGCGACCCTGCAACTGTCCGTCAGCGCCGCGTTGTTGGCGGTGGTGTTGGCGCTGGTCTGCGCGATCCTCACCGCCAACCGTTCGCGCTGGGTTCGTTCGTTCGCGTCAGGCAGCGAACTGGTGATTTCGTCCGCACCGTCGTTCGTGATCGGCCTCTTGCTGTTGCTGGTGTTTTCGTTTCATTGGCACTGGTTGCCACCGTCCGGGTCAGTGGGCTGGCGCTCGTTGATATTGCCTTCGGTAGCGCTGGCATTACCGGTGGCGGCGGTGCTCACCCAACTGTTGCGCCAGTCCCTGGAAGACACCCTGGAACAGCCCTTTATCGCCATGGCCCGTGCCCGGGGGCTGTCCGAAACCGCCGTGCGCCTGCGCCATGCCCTGCGTCATGCACTGGTGCCTTTGGTGACGCTGGCCGGGTTCATTTTTGCCAGCCTGCTGGGCGGTGCGGTGGTCATCGAACTGCTGTTCGCACGCCAGGGCATTGGCCGCCTGATGCTTGACGCCACCAGCAACAAAGACGTGCCCATGGTGTTGGGCGTGACCTTGCTCGCCGCCGCTGTTTACGTGGTGGTGAACCTCACTGTGGATTTGATCAACCGCTGGATCGACCCTCGGGCGGATCAAGCGTGAGTGTCTATGAAAAAGGAAAAATCATGAGTGCTGCGATTTCACCTGCTGTGACCGATGAAGACCTGAACCAGCGTTTTACCGAGGTATTTGCCCGCATCGCCGACACCGCTGTCGCTCGCGAGCAGCAACGCGAGTTGGCGCATGACGCGGTGACCTGGCTGCGTGAAGCGGGGTTCGGGGCGTTGCGGGTTCCCGCCTCCCAAGGTGGCCTGGGCGCCAGTCTGCCGCAGTTGTTTCGGCTGTTGATTGCCCTGGGCGAAGCCGATTCGAACCTGCCGCAGATCGTCCGTGCGCACTTCGGCTTCGTCGAAGGCCGGCTGTCCAGCCGTGACGCCGACTCGCAGGATTACTGGCTGGGCAAAGTGGTCGACGGCCAGCTCTGGGGCGCGGCCATGGCCGAGCGCAGCGACACCACGCGCAACTCGGTCACGCTCAGTGCGGTCGAGTCTGAAACGGGTGAGACCGGCTGGCAGCTGGATGGCGAGAAGTACTACTGCACCGGCACGCTGTACGCCAACTGGATTGCCGCCGTGGCACTGGACGGGGATGACTTTGTCAGCGTCGCGGTGCCCACCGATGCACCGGGCGTGACGGTCGAGGATGACTGGGACGGTTTCGGCCAGCGCCTCACGGGCAGCGGCACCACGCGTTTCAAGGCGGTGAAGGTGCCGGCGCAGCATATCGTCCGTCGCTTCAAGAAGGACGAGCTGCGCGCCGAATCCTACCTGACGGCCTTCTATCAGCTGTTCCATCTGGCGACGTTGGCCGGCATCGCCAATGCGGTGCTGCGTGATGCCACCGAATTCGTGCAAGGGCGCACGCGGGCGTTTGGCGTACCGGGGCAATCCAGTCCCAAGGATGATCCGCTGGTGCAGCGTGTTATCGGGCGTCTGTCCAGCCTGGCCTATGCCGCGCGCACCCAGGTGTTGGCGGTGGCTCAGGTGCTGCAGGAAGTCCATGAAGCGGAGCAGGGCGGTACTGCCACCGAACAGCAGTACACCGAGGCGGAAATTCGCGCGTATCAGGCGCAACAGATCGTGCTTGAGCAAGTGCTGGAGGCCACGACCTTGCTGTTTGAAGTGGGCGGCGCTTCCGCCACCAGCGAGACCCGACGCTTTGATCGGCATTGGCGCAACGCGCGCACCCTGGCCTCGCACAACCCGGCGATCTACCGCGAGCGCGCCCTGGGCAATTACTACCTCAACAACATCAGCCCCAACGCCGCCTGGCGCCAACTGCAAGCGGCCGACGCCGAGAAGCAGGGCAGCGGCGCACGTGACGAAGCGAGTGCCGTATGAGCAAGCCATCGAGCAATACCCGTGACGGGCAAATGAGCCTGGGCATGAACATCCTGGGCTTTGGCGCGCACTCCGGCGCCTGGCGTGCGGCCGAAGTGCCGGCCAACGCGTATCTGGACGTGGAGTACTACCGCAACATCGCGCGGATTTCCGAACGCGGCTGCCTGGATGCGATTTTCCTCGCCGATGGCCCGGCGTTGGCAGGCGACGTTGCCAGTCAGCCGGGCGGACGTCTGGAACCCACCGTGTTGCTGACCGCCGTGGCGCTGGCCACCCAGCGCATCGGGGTCATCGCCACGGCCTCCAGCACCTACAACGATCCATACAACATCGCCCGCCGCTTTGCCTCGCTGGACTACATCAGCGGTGGTCGCGCGGCGTGGAACGTGGTGACCAACGCGGGTGATGCCGCTGCGCAAAACTTCGGCCTTGCCGGCGCGCCGTTACACGTGGACCGCTATGCCCGCGCAGACGAGTTCATCGACGTCACTGTGAAGTTATGGGACAGCTGGGAGGACGACGCGATCATCGGCGATGCTCGTGCCGGACGCTTTGCCGACCCGAAAAAAGTCCACACCATCGACTTCGTCGGGCAGCACTTTTCCGTCAAAGGCCCGTTGAATGTGCCGCGCTCACCCCAGGGCCGGCCGGTGCTGGTCCAGGCCGGTTCATCGGAGGGCGGCAAGGCCTTGGGCTCGCGCTACGCCGATGCGATTTTTACCACCCAGACCACCCTGGAAGACGGACAGCTGTTCTACGGCGAAATGAAAGAGCGGGCGCTGGGCTGGGGACGCAATCCCGAGCACCTGAAAATCATGCCCGGCCTGTCGACCGTGATCGGCAGCACCGAAGCCGAGGCCCATGCACGCTTCGATGCACTCAACGCGTGGCACGGTGAACACGGCTTGCTGGAGCAGGTGGCAGGCCGGATCGGCATCGCTGCCAAGGAGCTCGACCCGGACGCGCCATTGCCTTGGGATCGTATCGGTCCGGTGGCTGATTTCGAGCGCGGCTCCCAGGGTTTCCTTGAGGCGCAACTCAATCTCGCCCGTCGGGAGAACCTCAGTATTCGCCAGCTTTCGCGGCGCATCCTGGTGGGTCACCGGTTGCTGGTGGGCACGCCGGAACAGGTCGCCGACACCTTGTCGCACTGGTACCTGGCCCATGCCGCAGACGGCTTTAACATCATGCCGGACATGTTCCCCTCCGGCGTCGAGATCTTTGTCGACGAGGTCGTGCCGTTGCTGCAAAAACGCGGACTGTTCCGTCACGAGTACACCGGCAGCACGTTGCGCGAGCACCTCGGCTTGCCGTTTCCGACCAATCAATACGCGCTGCGAACCTGAACCCCGGCGTCTTCAACATTTCAATGAAAGGATGAACCATGCGTTACCGCCAATTGGGCAACAGTGATATCGAAATCAGTGTGCTGGGTCTGGGCACCATGACCTGGGGCCACCAGAACAGCGAAAGCGATGCGCATCAACAAATCGATCTGGCCCTGGCCGAAGGCATCAATTTCATCGACACCGCCGAGATGTATCCCACGCCGACCCGGGCCGAAACCTGGCGCACCACTGAGCGATACATCGGCAGTTGGCTGGCCGCCAGCGGTGGTCGTGAGCGTATTGTCCTGGCGAGCAAAATCGCTGGCCCGGCGCGCGATCCTGCGGGTCAGCAGCATATTCGCGACGGTCTCAGCCGGCATGATCGCCGCAACATCGTCGAGGCGCTGGACGGCAGCCTCAAGCGTTTGAATACGGACTACCTGGACCTCTATCAACTGCACTGGCCAGACCGCAAAACCAACTTCTTCGGTCAGCGCGAATACCCTTATCTCGATGACGCTGACAGCGTCGCCATCGAGGAAACGCTAGAAGTGCTGGCCGATCAGGTCAAGGCCGGCAAGGTTCGTCACATTGGCGTGTCCAACGAAACGCCGTGGGGCGTGGCCGAGTTCATCAAGCAAAGCGAGCGCCGCGGTCTGCCACGGATTGTCAGCGTGCAGAACCCTTACAGTTTGCTGAATCGCCTGTACGAGGGCGGCCTCTCGGAGTTCAGCCACCGCGAGGGCGTCGGGCTGCTGGCGTACTCGCCACTGGCGTTTGGTGCGCTGACCGGCAAGTACCTGGGCGGCGCGCGTCCTGAGGGTTCGCGGCTTTCGGCGGTCTATCGCACGTTCAATCGCTATGACAGCGCGTCGGCCCAGGCAGCGATCGCCGGTTACGTAGAGGTTGCGCAACAGCACAACATCAGCCCGGCGCAATTGGCACTCGCCTATGTCATCAGCAAGCCGTTCGTTGCCAGTGCCCTGACCGGTCAGACTAGCCTTGCGCAATTGCGCGACAACCTCGGTGCGCTGGACGTCACCCTCAGCGAAGAGATTCAGGCGCAAGTCCAGGCCATCCACCAACGCATTCCCAACCCCGCGCCGTGACATGACGCTTGGGGAATGACTGGGTTCGAAAAAAGGAGCGGTGAATGGCGCAGACAATTGGAACGGTGATGACAGGGCCGGTGGTGGGCGTCGGGGGGCAACGTCCATTGCGTCTTGCCCGCCTGGGACGGTTGCGACCCGGTTTGTTACTGGCCGGGGTGTTCGTGGCACTGTTGCTGCTGGCGGCAGCGTTTCCAGCGGCGCTCGCTCCGTACGACCCGCTCGATGCGTCGGCGCGATTGGCCTTCCAGCCGCCCGGCAGCGCTCACTGGCTGGGCACCGATGAAAATGGTCGGGACGTGCTCAGCCGTTTGATCCACG